>NZ_LPVX01000012.1:0-285512 GCF_001613785.1 Thalassospira sp. MCCC 1A02491
GGGCGCGTATCTTCCGGCACCAGCCAGCTGGCCCATTCGGCCGAAAAACTGGTCGATGAAGCCCGCTCGCTTGATCAGGCGGTCGAAAACTTCCTGGCCGACCTGCGTCAAAGCGCGACCAAATGACCGCGCTTTGATCCCTGCGGATATTTCCGCCCCCGCTTTCATCCCCCGGTGCCCGCCACCGGGGGATTTTTGTCTCCCCGGCATGTCTCCCTGTCCGCCCGCTTGGTGCGTATTGACCCGCTTGTCTGACCGCATTTCCGACAGCATCTCCGACGACAATTCGGATCACGCTTCGGACGGCCCCGGACCTGTTTCCCTGGCCGTTTAGCAGGTCGTGTCTCTGGCCATTTCAATCGTCCCTTCACTGGTCGGCTTCTCTTGTCACGTCCCAGGCCCCGTCTCTTGCCACGTTTCTGGCCACGTCTCTAGCCACGTCCCCGGCCGCTCCCGTCTACCGCCCTCCGGACCGCTTCCCAAACTGCGTTCCAAACCTGCCCCGCCCGCAATCACGCCCCGAACATCGCCGCCCGTCACCCTGACAAGCTCCCCACGTTCCGGGCGTGTTTCAAAACA
Source organism: Thalassospira sp. MCCC 1A02491 (assembly GCF_001613785.1). Classification (NCBI taxonomy): domain Bacteria; kingdom Pseudomonadati; phylum Pseudomonadota; class Alphaproteobacteria; order Rhodospirillales; family Thalassospiraceae; genus Thalassospira; species Thalassospira sp. MCCC 1A02491. Next base: position 580 of record NZ_LPVX01000012.1, read on the forward strand.
CGGATCACATCCTTTGGGGCAAACAGTGTACCGATCCATGCGCCATATGGCTCTGGCCTGATTGTGGTCTTGGATTTACACTGAGTGCGACTTCAGTTCATTGATCGACCGGCCGCCATGCGGTCATGGCCATCGGAAGGACGGAATATCATGACGCCTTCAACCAGTCTGAACACGGTTATTCGCCATGTTTTATCGGGCATCGCGATTGCGGCACTCCTTGTGGCCTTCAATCCGCTTGATGTTCGCGCCGATGACCGGAACCCGTCCCTGCATGGCATTGATACATCCCATCACAATGGCGATATCGACTGGCAGAAGGTGCAAAATAACGGCATTGCCTTCACCTTTGTAAAGGCCACCGACGGGCTGGATTATCTTGATCCGACCTTCACCGACCATTTCGCTGCCGCCCGCAAGGCCGGGCTGTTGCGCGGGGCCTATCATTTCTATGAAACCAATGATGACGGTGCCGGTCAGGCCGACTGGTTTATCAAAAACGTCACCCTTGAACCGGGGGACCTGCCGCCGGTTGTTGATATCGAACGGATCAAACCGCCGGTAAAGGGCGATCTGCATCAACAGTTCGAAACCTTCCTGACCAGACTGGAAACCCATTATGGCCGCCGCCCGATCATCTATACCGGCCCGACATTCTGGGAACATGCCATGAAGGATCATTTTCCCGGCAATCAGCTATGGATTGCCGAATATGGCGTTGATCAACCGACCATCCCGGTGGAATGGGCCAGTTGGAGTTTCTGGCAATATACCGAAGAACTCAGCGTGCCGGGCGTACCGACCAAGGTTGACGGCACCTATTTCAACGGCGATCACGCCCATCTGCGCGCCATGCTGATCCCGGCCAAATAGCCCCCCGTCACACAGCTTCAGGCACATAGCATCACATACTGGCACGTTCACGCTGGCACATGCATACTGGTATCAGCCCCCCGAACGCCACAGACAACAAAGGACGGAAAGCATCCTTTCCGTCCTTCATCATCAGCAATTTTTTATTAGCAGTTCCGGGCCTGCCCCGATGCCCGATGCCCGATGCTTCACGCTTTGCCCCGGCAACCCCGACCGCATCGGCTGTCATGACAGGGGGCTGGCGTCTGCGGCGTTATTTCGACGCCGCAATCGTGATATTGATCGTCACGTCATCGCCAACCTGGCTGGTATCGGCCCACTGGCCCTGCCCGACGCCAAAATCGGTACGTGCGATAGTGACGCTGCCTTTTGCCTCGGCCTGATCGCCAGTGATCATCAGATCAAATGGCAAGGTCACTTCACGCGTCACATCACGGATCGTCAGATCGGCGACCGCCTGATAGCGGCCCGGTTCGATCTCGGAAAACGACTTGGTTTCAAATTTGGCGGTTGGCCATTGTGCAGCATCAAACCAGTCGGGCGATACGATCTGGCTGTCGCGGTCGCCATTCTGGGTATCGACCGATGCAATATCAATCAGCACCTCGACCGAGGATCCGGCAAGATCGTCTGGCGAAAAGGCAATGGTTGCGGTGAAATCTTCAAACACCCCGTCAAACCCCGCACCCAGCTGTGTTCCGGTAAAGGCAATCGTGCTTTGGCTGGCATCAACAACCCACTGGTCGGCGGCCTTTGCCGGGGCGGCAAATACCATAAGCGATGCCACGAACGCGGCGGCAAGCGGGCGCATCAGTGTCGATTTAAAAGTCAAACCCATCAGGAATTCTCCTTGGCAGTCGTATTGGCGCCGATATCGGCATTGTCATTGCCGCCAAACGCCGGCAACATCCGGCGCAATGTGGCATCGCGATCAATAAAGTGATGTTTCAGGGCCGCACACACATGTCCGCCAACCAGGGCAACAATCACCCAGGACAACACGAAATGCGCAGTCCTGAGACTTTCAAAAAGCCCCTGATCCGGCGCGACAAGGTTTGGCAATGTAAACAGTCCGAAAACACTGACCGGGAAATTGGCCGCGGACGACATCATCCAGCCAGTCAGCGGCATGGCAATCATCACCCCATACAGGCCAAGATGCCCGATCTTTGCCGCCAGCCGTTCAATCGCATGTTTGCCCAGTGCCGCGGGTGTCGGTTCGGACAAACGCCAGATGATCCGCAAAACTGCAAGCATCAGGATCGTCACACCAAGCGATTTGTGCCGTGACATCCATTCAAGTTTGGCCATGCCAAGCGGCAGGAAATCCATATACCAGCCGATGGCAAACACACCGATAAACAGTGCGGCAACAATCCAGTGCAGGCTTTTGGTCACGCTGCCAAAACCGTTGCGGTGACTACGCAATGCCATACCCATCCCCTTCCACGCAGAAGACGAAAATGGCAGGCCGGCCATGATGCCAAACCCGCCATTCTCTTTTAAAAAAAGTCGGCTTATTTCTGCTTCAGGAATTCCGAAGAAATCTGCAATTTGACGTCATCGCCAACGCCCGGAACCAGGAAGTTCATGCCATATTCCGAACGGGTCACGGTACCAGTCGCGCCAAAGCCGACAACATGATCGCCGGTCATCGGATGATCGCCTTCACCGGTCAGGGTAACATCAAGAACCAGCGGCTTGGTTTCGCCAAGCAGGGTCAGATCACCGGTGATTTTGGCTGCATTGTCGCCAACCAGCTCGACCGAGGTGCTTTTGAACGTCGCGGTCGGGAATTTTTCAACATTCAGGAAGTCGGCGGTTTTCATATGATTGTCGAGCGCCTCGACACCGCTATCAACCTGGTTAAGGTCGATCGTGATGATCGCAGCCGATGCTGCCGGGTTTTCACGATCAAGGGTCAGTTCGCCCGAAACACCGGCAAAACGGCCCTGGAAATTCGAAAAACCAAGATGGTTAACAATAAAGATCACGCTGGTATGGGTCGGATCAAGCTTATAGCTTTCTGCCGCCTGTGCCGAAAAAGCAGCTGCCGAAAGACCGGTTGCAAGTGCCAGTGCAAGACCGGCTTTTTTCATCGCTTTGAACATTGTCTATTTCCCTCAATTTCGGATCGCGATCCGCAATGCTGCGTCGCAAAACTTGTGGCATGAGGATGACAGTCAAACAACCGGCTCTCAAGCCGGTGCTGCGGCAACATATATTTTCTATTCAGGAAACAATATCCGGCGCTTTTGCCATATTTGGGACAACATCCAAACAATCAAATATTGGTTCGCCCGACCTTCTCGACCCTGAAACGGCGCAAAACCGCCAAAAACCGAAATCCCGCCCGCAAACCACATATCGTCACGGCCTGCCTCTATATTCCGGCAAAATGGCACGACTGGGTCCGTTCCGTGAACGATCAAGCATTCACCTAAAGACACCAAACAGATGACGGAAAAACCCAGGATCAGGAGCCCGCTGCCCGAGTGCCCGAGAGCACAAGGCTGATGACAGCCTTACATCCATGCTTGTATGGCTGCCATATTAAGGCTGCGATCTTATGGCTGCAATCTTATGGCTGCTCGGGGGCCGGTTTGCCCTGTGCGGCTTCGGGTTTGGAGTCGTCCGCATCCGCCGGATCAAGACATTCTTTCAGCCACACATCGTAAACCGGATGTTCAAGTGCCGAAAGACCGGGGCTTGATGCAAACATCCATCCCGAAAACAGTTGTTGGCGCGTCGCGTTACCATCATCGCGCACATCGGCGATCTCAAGGAAGGTCGCACTTTCCGGGCGTTCTTCGGGCGGGGTCCGGTAACAGGCATCGACCCGGATCGACAGGGTGCCGAAACTGGCAACCTGCCCGACCGGCACTTCAAAAGTCGAAATGCGGGCGGTAATTTTATCAAGCCCCTGAAGCTGGGCAACCGGGGCCGGACGATAATCAAGCGCGGCATAGGCCGTTCCGATCATTGCACATGTCGAACAGATCGCGGCAATCGCAAAAGATCGTTTCATCTTGTTATTCAGTCCTGTGTGTCGCTGGTATCATAGGGATTGTGCAATTCGGCCACGAGATCGCGCATCACCTTGCGGAATTGCTCCTCGTCGCAGCCCATCAGAAGTGCATCTTCAAGCGCATCCTGCATCATCTCGCGCAATTCGCCGAAATTGTCGTTCAAAACCTTGATCTTTTCCACGCAGGACAAAGGCGACCCGTCTGTCGCCTGCCAGGTTGGAAAATGTTCCATCTGTTCGGTTTTCTTCATCGAACGCTCCGACATTTCTTGCACAGCAGACCATTTTACTGCCATTGCCCGGCACCCTGCCCGGCAAAACCGGCAAAATCATGACCGGTTTGATATTTCCCTGCGAGTTGCAAGGCCACCATTCCCGAACTGGTCACAATGTCCCGTCACAATATGGTGTGCTTGTGCCTATTCGCTGCTACTGGTCGAGGAATAAATAACCTGACCAATCAGATCTTCAAGATTGACCGACCCTTGCGTGTATTCGATTTCACCACCGGCCTGGATCATGTCGATATCCCCGCCCGGCTCGATCGATACGAACTTGCCGCCCAAAAGACCATCCGATGCCACCTTGGCCGAACTGTCCATCGGCAACGACAGGTCCGCGCGCACCGACATTTTGACAACCGCCATATAGGTATCGGGATCAAGTTCCTGTCCGGTAACGCTGCCAACCTTCACGCCGGAAATCCGCACGTCGTTGCCCACGACCAGACCATCAATACGGTTAAAGCTGGCTTTGATTTCATACCCTTCTACCGTGTCGATCCCCGCACGGCTGTATGAATATGCTGCAAACCCGATCGCGACTGCGATCACCGCAGCACCTGCAAGGGTTTCAATCAGTCTGTTGCTCATGGACCTTATCCGATCTGTATCTCTTTGATTGGCATATTGTATTGCACAGCGCCAAAACACAACCGCCCAAAACAGAACCACTTAAACAAAAAGCAGGCCCCGAAACAAAAACGGGCGCGAGTTGCCCCGCGCCCGCCTGAATTTTCAAATTTCCGGCTGATCAGCCTTCCGGCGACCAGGCCTGATAATCGCCCGTCGCTTTCGCGCGCTTGCCACCGCTATATTCGTGGCCCTGCGGGCGATATGCGTGTTTGGTCCCGGTCAGGTTCGGCAGATGCTCTTTCTGCCAGTCATAACGGTCCTCGGCCTTCTCCGACAGCGGCGCATCAAGGGTATAATGCAGCCATGCATGCCATTCGGCCGGAACTTTCGATCCTTCGTCAACGCCCTTGTAGATCACCCAGCGCTTGGTGCGGCGGCCCTTGGCCGGAGTCTTTTCGGTGTAATAGACATTGCCGAAACGGTCTTCGCCAACGCGCTTGCCAAACAGCGCAGTATAAATACGGGTGCCGACGGTGGCCATGTTGGGTCTCTCTCCAGATTTGGTTTGTCCGCCAGACTGAAACCGGCGGAACAGGGGTCATGCGGTGTGAACCCTGTCGAACAAGTGACTTATATGTCGTGATGCGGTTTGAAAGTCAATGTTTCAAGGACATCGACCCGCCCCAAATCACAACATTTGCCCGCAGCCCGCCCCGCCACCACAAGCCGCCTCAACCCCGACCTGAACCAGCACGCCGCGACAGTGCCATTTATCGGTTCAAAACAACCCACAACTGCTTGTAGTGCGACGACTCATTGATCCGCATATATCTGGGGCGTCTGTCCACCCGGTTATCCACAATCACACACATATATATGGTATGGGCTGTTGGCTGATATCCGCGGATTTGCGCCTGCGATAAAATCAATACTTTAATATAAATATCAAACTGTTATCATTACCGCATGTGCTAAGAACATCATTGTTACGGCACATTTTCAGCTTCGCACTGGAAATGAAACGCAAACAGCGTTAGCTTGGGTTCGTGTTCGGGAAAACCGATCCTTCCCACACAACATCTAGTCCGAGTCTTAGGACAGGCACACAATCTCGCGGTAACAGAAACCGCAGTTTTACAGGCCCTTAGCCCTGATTCAGAGATTGTTAACACGAATCCCACCAGCATCGAATCAGCAAGACAGCAACCGACCCACTACATGTTGTGGTAAAAATTGCTGTCAACCACAAAGATTAGTGGACTGTGGCGAAATTTTGCCATTATAGTCTTCCCCACGGACCGGATGGTTCCAAGGGGGGACCACACCACCGAATTCAGATAGATGCGAGGCGCCAAAAACACCGGAAAATATCGGGTATTGGGGCAGCGCAAAAGCGATGAGCAAACTATATAAAGTCAGGCGATGTTGGCGCATTACCAGATAGCGCCCCCTCACGTCTGATCAAAACCGGAGCAGACCATGCGGATTACCAGAAAGTTCACTCAGGACGGTGTCAGCCCTTACGCCGACATCGAGTTTCGTAAGTCATCTTCTGTCATCAAAAACCCGGATGGTTCCGTTGTTTTTGCGATGAATGACATCGACATGCCCGCTTCCTGGTCACAGGTGGCGAGTGACGTTCTGGCTCAGAAATATTTCCGCAAGGCCGGCGTTCCGGTTGCCCTCAAACCGGTCAAGGAAAAGGACGTCCCGTCCTGGCTGTGGCGCAAGACTGCCGACACCGCCAAACTTGACAAAATGCCGGCTGAAAAACGCTACACCAGCGAAACCAGCGCGACCCAGGTCTTTGATCGCCTTGCCGGCACCTGGACCTATTGGGGTTGGAAAGGCGGCTATTTTGACGCCGAATCTGACGCGCAGGCCTTCTTTGATGAAATGCGTTATCAGCTCTCCCACCAGATGGGTGCGCCGAACTCTCCGCAGTGGTTCAACACCGGTCTGCATTGGGCCTATGGCATTGACGGCCCGGCACAGGGTCACTCCTATGTTGATTTCAAAACCGGCGAACTGACCAAATCGGCCAGTGCCTATGAACATCCGCAGCCCCATGCCTGCTTCATCCAGTCGGTTGCCGATGACCTGGTCAATGAAGGCGGCATCATGGATCTGTGGACCCGTGAAGCCCGTCTGTTCAAATTTGGTTCGGGTACCGGTTCGAACTTCTCGAACGTTCGCGGTGCGGGTGAAACCCTGTCGGGTGGCGGTCGTTCTTCGGGCCTGATGAGCTTCCTGAAAATCGGTGACCGTGCTGCTGGCGCGATCAAGTCGGGTGGCACCACCCGCCGTGCGGCCAAAATGGTCGTGGTTGATATCGACCATCCGGATATCGAAGAATATATCGACTGGAAAGTCGTTGAAGAACAGAAAGTTGCCGCCCTTGTTGCCGGCTCCAAACTTGCTGAAAAGCACCTGACCGCAGTTCTTGCGGCCTGCACCAACTGGGACGGTGCCGCAGATTCGGAAGACCGTTTCATTCCGCGCGCCAACCCGCAGCTCAAAGAAGCTGTGCTGGCAGCCCGCGCTGTGATGATCCCGGATTCCTATATCAACAAGATCATCGAATTCGCCCGTCAGGGCTTCACCGAAATCAGCTTCAAGACCTATGACACTGACTGGGATTCCGAAGCATATCTGACCGTTTCGGGTCAGAACTCGAACAACTCGGTTCGTGTGTCGAACGACTTCCTTCAGGCTGTTCTTGATAACGGTGACTGGAACCTGATCCGTCGTATCGACGGCAAGGTCGCAAAAACCATCTCTGCCCGCGAATTGTGGGACAAGGTTGGCGAAGCAGCCTGGGCCTGTGCCGATCCGGGCATCCAGTACGACACCACCATTAACGAATGGCACACCTGCCCGAATTCGGGTCGCATCAATGCGTCCAACCCGTGCTCGGAATACATGTTCCTTGATGACACCGCATGTAACCTCGCATCGCTCAACCTGATGAACTTCCGTTCCGATGATGGCGGCGTTGATATCGAGGCCTACGAACATGCCGTTCGTCTGTGGACTGTGGTTCTGGAAATCTCGGTTCTGATGGCACAGTTCCCGTCCGACCGTATTGCCGAACTGTCCTATCGTTACCGTACCCTTGGCCTTGGCTATGCCAACATTGGCGGCCTGCTGATGAGCATGGGCATCCCTTATGACAGCGACGAAGGCCGTGCAATCGGTGCGTCCCTGACCGCGATCATGTGTGGTATTTCCTATGCGACCTCGGCCGAAATGGCTGGCGAACAGGGTCCGTTCCCGGGCTATGCCGACAATGCCGATGAAATGCTGCGCGTCATGCGCAACCATCGCCGTGCGGCTTATGGCGAACAGGAAGGCTACGAAGGCCTGTCAATCAATCCGGTTCCGCTGGTTGCTGCTGACAGCCCCTATGCCGATCTTCCGGTTGCAGCGCGTGCTGCATGGGACAAGGCACTGGAACTGGGTGAAAAGCACGGTTACCGCAACGCCCAGACCACCGTTATTGCGCCGACCGGCACCATCGGTCTGGTCATGGATTGCGACACCACCGGGATCGAGCCGGACTTCGCCCTTGTGAAGTTCAAAAAGCTTGCTGGCGGCGGTTACTTCAAGATCATCAACCGCACCGTTCCGGTTGCACTTGCAACCCTTGGCTATACCGAAAACCAGATCCGCGACATTGAAAAATACGCGGTTGGTCACGGAACCCTCGTTGGTTCGCCGGCCGTCTCCCATGACGATCTGCGTGCCAAGGGCTTCGATGACGACGCCATTGCCAAGGTTGAAGGTGCACTTAAAAACGCATTCGACATCAAGTTCGTCTTTAACAAATACACCTTTGGCGATGATTTCTGCGTCAACACCCTGGGCCTCGATGCCAAAGCCATCAACTCGATGGACTTTGACATGCTTGCCGCTCTTGGTTTCGACAAGAAACAGATCGAAGCAGCCAACACCTATGTTTGCGGTTCGATGACCCTTGAAGGTGCCCCGCATCTGCGTGACGAAGACCTTCCGGTCTTTGATTGTGCAAACCCGTGCGGCCGTATCGGCAAGCGTTACCTGTCGGCTGAAAGCCACATCCGCATGATGGCAGCAGCCCAGCCGTTCATCTCGGGTGCGATTTCCAAAACCATCAACATGCCGAGCAGTGCTAACATTCAGGATTGCAAGGACGCCTACATGCTCTCCTGGCGCCTGGGTCTGAAAGCCAACGCTCTGTATCGTGATGGCTCGAAACTCAGCCAGCCGCTCAACGCTGCCCTGGTTGAAGAAGACGATTACGCCGATCAGCCGACCGCTGCCAAGGCAACGGCCGTGTCTGAACAGATCGTTGAAAAAATCATCGAACGCGTCATCCGCGGCGAGCGTCGCTCGCTTCCGGGTCGCCGCAAAGGTTACACCCAGAAGGCCACCGTTGGCGGTCACAAGGTTTACCTGCGCACCGGTGAATATGAAGATGGCAAGCTTGGCGAAATCTTCATCGACATGCACAAGGAAGGCGCTGCTTTCCGCTCGCTGATGAACAACTTCGCAATCGCGGTTTCCATCGGCCTTCAGTATGGCGTGCCGCTCGAAGAATATGTCGAAGCCTTCACCTTCACCCGCTTTGAACCGTCGGGTATGGTCTCGGGCAACGATGCGATCAAGATGGCAACCTCCATCCTTGATTACATGTTCCGCGAACTCGCCATCTCTTACCTTGGCCGTAACGATCTCGCCCACGTTCAGCCGTCCGACATCCTTCCCGATGCCGTTGGCGAAGGTGTCGCCGAAGGTGATCTTGGCGAAACCGCCCAGAAAGCCGGCGATCAGGCGATCGAAACCATCCGCAAGGTCGCATCAAGCGGCTTCGTACGTCGCAACCTCTACGTTGTCGATGGCGGTGCCCAGACCGAAGAACGCGTTGTCGAAGTCAAGTCCACCGGCACGGACGGTCATGGCCATAACCACAGCCATGAAACCACCGCAAGTGCCGCAACCACCGCGACCCCGTCCGCACCGCAGACCTCTGCGATCCTGACGGCAAGCGAAGAAGTCATCGCCAAAACCGATGACAAGATGGACAAAATTCGCGAAGCCCGCATGAAGGGCTACGAAGGCGACGGTTGCCCCGATTGCGGCAACTTCACCCTGGTGCGTAACGGCACCTGCCTGAAATGCGACTCTTGCGGCGCGACCACCGGTTGCTCCTAAGGGTTACGGCCCGAACGACTTTCTGATCTGATCAGCAAAACGGCCGGGATTTTCCCGGCCGTTTTTGGTTTGCCCCGGCCCGTCAGACAAGGAAACACCACCATGCCCCTTCCATCGCTTGGCCAAGACACCGCCCTGATCATTCTAGATGTGCAAAAGGCAATGGATCATTCGCGCTGGAATGCCAAAAACAATCCCGGTTATGCCGATGTGATTGCCAAATTGCTCGCGGCCTTTCGCGCCGCCGACCTGCCCGTGATCCATATCCGCCACGAAGAAGCCAATCCGGCTTCAAGCTTCTATGTCAACGGCCCCGGACAGCCGTTCAAGGACGAAGTTGCGCCCATTGCCGGTGAAACCGTCTTCGCCAAGCAGCAAAACTGCGCATTCGTCGGCACCACGCTTGAAAAACACCTGCATGATCATGGAATCAAACGCCTGATCTTTACCGGTGTGGTCATTCATAATTCAATGGATGTCACCATCCGCATGGCCCATTGTCTGGGCTTTGAAAACTGGTTGCCGCTCGATGCGACCACGGCAATCGATGTGACCGATGCCAACGGCAAAACCTTCCCGGCACAGGATGTGTTTGATCTTTATGCCGCCGTTCTGGCCTCCGAATATTGCCAACTGACCGATGCCGATACCGTGATCAAATCCCTGCCCTGACACCGTGTTTTTGACGCGTCGGGAACAAGCTTCCCGATTGCGCGTTATCAACCCTGTTCAAAAGTTCTGGCAAACGGAACCGAAAAAAACAGGAGCAAACATCATGTCGATTGGCCGCATTCTTGGCGTTGTTATCCTTGTGATTGGCGTTGGCCTTCTGGTGACGGGCTATAACGCATCGGAAAGTGCTGTGGATCAGATTTCCGAAACACTGGTTGGTCGCTATACCGATGAAACCATCTGGTATCTGATCGCCGGGATTGCCGGCATCGTCGGCGGTGTCTTGCTGATGCTGTTTGGTCGCCGTCGCTAATTCTCCCCCCGACAGCCTGTTGCCATCGCCCTCGGCCCTCCCCCCCCACTGAAACGCGGGCCTTGGCGGCAGGCTGTTACCCTTTTTTCCCCTCACGTTCTGACCTCGGGATCTGATCGCGACACTGTTTCGTAAACGAAAACACGCAACATCCCAACGTCCCCCCGGTCAACATCACCCGGACTTCCCGACCGATCCCGGAATTGGCAAAGCACCCGCAATCCCTGCCAGACGCCCAATAGCAGTTCGCCCGCAGCCCCCCGGAAAGCCGATCTTAGGCGCCGCAGCTCTGGCATACCCTCCCAATAGACCATCCGAACACGCCATCACCACGACACGACGCGCCCTCTCCCCCGCTTTCAACTCAAGACCCGCGCTCCGACGCCCAAAGCTGGTTTTCCCTTACAAGCCCGGCCCGCACCAATCTTACCCGGTCCAGCACATGGCCGCATGTGCATCTGGAATTACGATGGGTGGTGCATGGCCGTCAGCTCAGGCCGTGGATCCAGCTTTCATAGCGATGATCCAGCAGATCATTTTGCGGTTTGGTCGAACGCGGTACATGTCCGGCCCGCACATCCCCCGGCGTCACGTCATACTTGGCGCGAAAGGCCCGGATAAAGCTGGCATCGGTCGCATATCCGCATTCAAGGGCAATGTCATAGATCGAACTGCTGCGCCGTGCCGGATCGCTCAGCAAATGCAACGCATGGCGCAGGCGCATATCGCGCACAAACTGGTTCACGCCGCCATATTGCGCAAACAGCTGATACAAAACACTGCGCGACACCCCAAGATCGGATGCCGCACGTCTTGCGGTCAATTCCGTCGACAGCATATTGGCCCGCAAATAGCGCCGCGCACGTACCAGTTTATCAAGATCCTGGCGAAAACCTGTATTTTGCGCCCCAATGCCCGATGCATCATTCATGCAGGCAGCTAGCATCATGACGATGGTTTTCTGCATCACGGCAATCTGTTCGTCACTCATAACATCAACATGGCGATGCAACGCCAAAATCTGGTCATGCAGGATCCGCACCAGCGGATCGCGTTCCGACAAAAAACGCAGATTGTGGTCATCGGGATTTTTAAGCTGATCTTCCAGAAGCCGACGTGGCAAAAACAGATGCAGGGAATTGAAATGGCTGGTCTGAGCTTCTGTGGGCTGGGCCAGATCAAGCAAAAGCAAGCCGCCATGGGAAATCGTATCGCCGCCAAGTCCTTTTTCCGCCGCAACATGCCCGCTGGTAAAAAGCTGCACATTGTAATGGTCAAGCCCGTCCCGGCCTGCCATTTGGGAGGATCGGACAAAGTTCTGGGGTTGGCTTTTCGCCTGCACCATCACCATGTCCTTGTGGCACCATGAATTCAGATCGGCGCTAAAGCCGTCCTTGCGATCCTGCCGAGGGGCATCAACCGAATAGACGCAATTGATGCTGTCCTTCCAGACTTCAAACTGCTGGTCGCGTGGAAGCGCATCAAGCGAGAAAACCGATCTTTCCAATATCCGGCTGCCAAGTGGCGGCTGCTGGTCCATTCAAAATATGCCTCGGTGGAACAATGACTTGCCCCAGATTGATGCAATTCCGTTTCATTATCAAGACCACCGGTCATTTATATCGCACCCTGACGGCAAACCGGCGGCAAATCCCGCCTGTTTGCCCCTGCCTTTTTACCCCAGCCCGTTTACCCCTGCCTGCTTGCTGGCAACAGACTGTTGCCAAACCGGGTCTGGTCTTGCTGCCCGCAGCGGCGCATAGTCATGGCAAATGATGCAATTCTGACCAAGGTAGTCCGCCATGACTGACACCGCGATCTCCCCGTCCCGGCCGGATCAATCCGTATCGCAAGACCGGCATAATCTGGCCCCGATCTTTATTTCGCACGGCTCGCCGATGCTGGTGGCGCGCCAACGCACGCCGGCATTTGATTTTTTTGTCGGCAATCTTGGCCGTCATACCGATGGCGTGCGGGCCATCCTGATGGTTTCCGCCCACTGGCAAACAGCCGAACCGACCATATCGACCGCTGCGCGTCAGGAAACCATTCACGATTTCTATGGCTTCCCGCAGCCTCTTTATCAGTTGCACTATGACGTTGCTGGCGATCCGGCACTGGCCCGCCAGATTGCCGATCAGATCGGCTGTGCCACAGACAATGCGCGCGGTCTTGATCACGGGGCCTGGATGCCGCTGATCCTTGCAAGGCCCAATGCCGACATCCCGGTCTTCCAGCTTTCCATGCTGGCCCATGGCGGTCCGTCCGATCATTTTGAACTGGGCAAAAAATTGCGCGGTTTGCGCGATCTTGGCGTTCTGGTGGTGGCAAGCGGTGCGATGACCCACAATCTGCGTGCGCTTGATCGTCACGAAGGCCCGATTGATCCCTGGGCGATCGAATTCACCACCTGGATGATCGACCGGGTCAAGGCCCATGATATTGACGCCCTGCTCGATTATCGCCGCCTTGCGCCCCATGCCGCCATGGCCCATCCCGAAGACGACCATCTGATGCCGTTCTATGTCGCCCTTGGCGCCGCATCCGATGATTTCGCCCCCGATGTCATCCATGACAGCTATGAATTTGGCAATCTCGCCATGACGGCCCTTCGTTTCTATGGACCGAACGAGGACCGCATTGCAGCCTGATCAAGCTACCCGCCTGATCTGCCGGGTCTTGCTGATCCTCACATATAAAAAGGGCCGGAAGGAAATCCTCCCGGCCCTTGTTTCTAGAACATCAACCGAAGCCCCGTGACGATATAGGTCGCCTCGAAATCCTCGCCGTCTTCCTTGGCAAAGTCGGCGGTATCGCCAAATTTGCGTTCATAGGACACCCCGATATAGGGCGCGACACTGCGATCAATCAGATCGTAGCTTAACCGCAATCCGATCTCTGCACTTGATATCCCTGTGCCGACTTCAATTTCCCGATCCTCGGAAAAGGCAGCATTCAGTTCAATCGACGGGGTCAGGATGACGCGATTGGTAATCAGCCCCTCATATTCAAGATCAAGCCGTGCGCTGCCATCCCCGGTTTCGCTGACAAAAAGATCGGCATCGACTTCGATCCATTGCGGGGCAAGCCCCATGATCCCGATCGTCCCGTACCAGCGATCCGTGCCCGTCGGGGTATCGAGCCTTATCCCCGCCTTGGCATCGAAAAAGTCACTGATCGGGGTTTGCAGCACCAACCGGTTTTCAAACCCTTCATTGATATCGGCATCAAGGTCGCGTTCGCCCTCGCCCTGCCAGCGCAGTTTGAGCTCGTCCGTTCCCCAAAAGGCATCCGCATCCCAGACCAGCCGTTTTTCATTCTCGTCACCAAGACGATATTCAAACTGTTCGGCCTGGAACCCGTAATAGGTCCGCCCTTCTGCGGCCTGTCCGGTGCCCGGAACGGCGGCCATCACCATGGCGACAAAGCCGCCCTTCATCATCAGATCATGTCGTTTCATGATGGATCAATTCCCGTTCTTCAGTGTCGCAACCGCCGGACCGCCTTCAACCACGACCTTGCGGAACATGCCCGTCGCCATGTGATAGCTCAGATGGCAATGAAACGCCCATTGGCCGGGCTCATCGACCTCGGTCTCGGAATAGACGGTGGTGCCGGGATTGATATTGATGGTGTGCTTGACCGGGTTCCATTTGCCCTGCCCGGTATCAAGGATCGACCACATGCCATGCAGATGCATCGGGTGCGACATCATGGTTTCATTGACAAATTTGAACCGCACCCGTTCGCCGTATTTCAGGCGGATCGGCTCGGCATCCTCGTATTTCACGCCATTGATCGACCAGCTATAACGTTCCATATTCCCGGTCAGGCGCAGCTCGATCTCGCGCGTGGCCGGACGGTCGGCATAAAGCGGCTTTTGCGCCTTGAGATCGGCATAAGACAGGAACTTGCCGCCATTTGCCGCCTTGGGCGTCAATCCGCTGCCCGCCGCATAAAACGGATCGGCGCGATTGCCCATCGCCATCGCCGAATGATCCATCCCCGCCATATTTGAATGGTCCATACCGGCCATGCCGGAATGATCCATGCCCGGCATCGCCCCGGCCGATCCATGATCCATTGCTGCATTGCCCATTGCCGAATTGCCCATTGCCGCACTTCCCGATGGTGCTGCGCCATGATCCATACCGGCCATATCGCCTTTGCCCATATCACCGTGCCCGATGTCACCATGGTTCATGCCCATATCGGCCATGGTCAGAAGCGGTGCCTCCTTGCGCAATTCGGGCATTTCGGCACGCATGCCCTCATGCGGGGCCAATGTGCCAAATCCGTATCCCGAACGGCCCATCGATTCCGCCATGATCGCATAGGCCTTGTCGTCTTTGGGCTGGACAATCACGTCATAGGTTTCGGCAACCGCAATGCGGAATTCATCAACCTTTACCGGCTGCACATTATTGCCATCGGCCTGCACCACCGTCATTTCAAGTCCGGGGATCCGCACATCGAAATAGGTCATGGCCGATGCATTGATGAACCGCAACCGCACCCGTTCTTCGGGATGGAACAGCCCCGTCCAGTTCTGTTCGGGCGACATGCCGTTGATCAGGCCGACAAAGCCCTGCACATCCTCGATATCGGTCGGCATCATGCGCATCGCGCCCCAGTCGGCACGCTCCGAAAGTGTCGCGCCCAGGCCGTTCTTGCGCGCATCCATGATGAAATCGCCAAGGCTGCGCTGATTGCGGTTGTAATAATCAGGCATCATTTTCAGATTGCGCAGGATGCGCTCGCCCGAATGCGGGTGCTTGTCTTTCAGAACCACCACATATTCACGGTCAAATTTGAATGGTTCACGCTTTTGCGGCTCGATAATGATCGACCCATAAGCGCCGTCGGGTTCCTGAAAACCCGAATGGCTGTGAAACCAGTATGTGCCGTTTTGCGAAACCGGAATGCGATAGGTAAAAGTCTCGCCCGGCTCGATGCCGGGGAAACTAATGCCCGGCACCCCGTCCATCTGATAGGGCAGGATCAACCCGTGCCAGTGGATCGACGTTGCTTCATCAAGATTGTTGGTGACATTGATCACCACTTCCTCGCCTTCCTTGAACCGCAAGGTCGGCCCGGGCGATGACCCGTTATATCCGATGCCGTGCGTTTTCATGGTTCCGGTATCGATTTCGACATAATCGACCGTCAGATCATAGGTCGCAGCAAAACTGGGCGCAGACAGCATGACCGTCCCCAGCGCACCCAACAGGGCGCGTAAGACAATGCGTTGTTTCATTTCAAATTACCTGAAAAGGCCGGACAGACGCCCGGGATGGCAGACAAGCCGATCCCGAACGCCCCCGGTCACATCAATGATGATTACTGAAGACGGATTTTGCCCATCATGCCGCTTTCATAGTGGCCCGGCACATTGCACGCGAATTCAAGTTCGGTGTCCTTGGGGAACGTCCAGATCACTTCGGCACTTTGGCCCGGCTCAAGCAGGACACTGTTGGGATCGTCATGCTTCATCGTCATGCCGTTGCCCATGTCCATTTCCATCATCGCCATGTTGATTTTGTCGGCTTCAAGCGCGCCATGCTCCATCATCATGAACATTTCCTTCTGATGGTCTGCATGCATTGCGGCGGTGCCGATATTGAATTCGTGAACGAATTCGCCCTTGTTCTCGATCATGAAGCGTACGGTTTCGCCCGCACGCACAATGATCTTTTCCTGATCAAAGAAATTGTCTTCCATCACGATCCGGATGGTCCGGCGAACATCGGACAACTGGCCGGGCATGCCGATATCGGTCGATGCCCCGCCATGACCACCGCTATGGCCTGCACCGGCAAAGGCCGGGGCCTGCATACCGGCAAGCGCGCCCAAAAGAACGGTCGATGTCGCGATGTGACGGATAAGGGATTTCTTGAAACTGGGCATATCATGCTCCTGAAAATAATCGTCAGAATGATTGCCATCGCCGCATGAAGACATGCGCAAACCTTGCTGCTTTGCCCAACACTGGTCAAACAGACACGGGCCAAACAAACGACGGCGTTTTCTTTAAAACGGGATTATTTTCAGGCGCGCGGCGGCTTGTAGCTGCCATCCGCCTCGGCGGAAACAAGGGTACGGTCCTGCACCCAATAGGTCACAGACGTCACCACCGGCATGAACAATGCTGTGCTGACATGTTCCTCGGCATAGGGACCGCACACCGTCATGCCGCAAATATCGGCATGGGATGAATGCGGATCATGGGACACCGGTTTGGTGACATCGATCGTCACAACATGGTGCCCGTCACCGGACGAACCGGAACCTGCCTGCACGGTGCCATGCCCCGACAGCAGAACTGTCAGGCTGATCAGGATCACAAGCATGCAGGAAATGAAACGCAACGGATTTTCCAGTCGAAAGTTAACGCCCAGATCGTTATTCACACCGGCCGTTTGCGTCAAGTGGCAATATTGTGGCACGGATAACATGCTGAAAACGTGATGTTTTTAATGCACCTGCCAACAAACATGACAGCCCCCTTGTCAGCAACAGATCGCACTTCTACCATCACCGCCAGACCAATTTCCCGTCAATGACAGGCAAGATGAAATGATGCTGCGTCAGGATCAATGCACCCTTGAAATCAAAACCGGTACCCAGGGACTGACTGAAATCACCGATCAGGTGCAATCATGGGTCGCCTCGACCGGCATTGCGCGCGGGCAGTTGACGGTCTTTGTCCGCCACACATCGGCCAGCCTGACCATTCAGGAAAATGCCGATCCTGATGTGCGTCTTGATCTGGAAACATTCTTTGGCCGGCTGGTTCAGGAAAATCCTAGCCTTTATCGCCACACCTGCGAAGGCCCCGATGACATGCCCGCCCACATCAAATCAGCCCTGACCGATGTGTCCCTTACCATTCCGGTTGCCGATGGCTTTGCCATGCTTGGCACCTGGCAGGGCATCTATCTGTTCGAACATCGCCACGCCCCGCATCGGCGCCAGGTCATCCTGCATCTGATCGGGGAATAGGTCCGGTTACGCCGCACATTCGGGTTTGCGGGCCCAAAGTCCGATTGTCTGGACCTCGATCAGTTCGCGCAGCGTCGCACACATGTCTTCGCAGTCGAAATTCTGCGTGCTCATATGTTCGTGGATCGTAAACAGGAACAGCGCCATCAGGCTTTTGCGGATCAGGGTCGGCGACAGATCCGGGTTCAGTTCCCCCGAAAGTTGCGCTTCTTCGATCAGGTCGGTAATCGCCTTGATCAGGCCGCTGCGCTGCATCATGTCATGCACCGCCCCCTTGCGCGGCGCAAAGGTCAGCTGGCGCATGATCACGTTCCAAAGTGTCGGATGAAGGCCGATCTGGGTAAAGCGGTATGACGCCACATGCATCAGCTTATCCACAAAGCACCATTCCGGGTCCATCGTATAAAGACCCTTTTCAATGGCTTCGGCCAGCTGTGTGGTCACACAGCTGATGATCAGTTCTTCCTTGGTCGAAAAGTGATGAAAAATCGTCCCTTCGGCGACCCCGGCCCGCTTGGCGATTTCGCGCGTCGATGCCTCCTCGAAATCACCGCTTTCAAGGATGCCCCGCGCCGCCTCAAGTATCTTCTTACGGGTTTCTTCACGTCTGGTTGCCCGAATGCTCATCGGGGCCCTCCAACTCATCAAGCAAACTCACTGAGTTCACTCAACTAATACGAAGTGCCCCGTCTGTCAATTCCTTGCGGGCCTTGTCCCTGCACCTTACTGCCGTTGCGGACCGGCCGCGGACACTGTTGCAAGGGCCGCTTCAACGGCCCCGTCGCGCCGCCCTGCCATGTCGGCATCGTTGGCGGCACAGCGCGCCAGAATATCCTTGGCCGGCTGATAAAGCGCGGTTTCGACCCCCATGACGCCAAGCACGGTTGAAAACAGATTGTCATGGGAAAACGCGCCATTTTGCGCCTGATCACCAAGGCACTCCTGCCCGACCGCGCGCGCGGTCTGATATCCATCGGACATCCACATCATCATCGGCACATGGGTCTGTTCATCCGGGGCCAGCATATAGGGCGCGCCATGCAGATAAAGCCCGCCTTCGCCAAGCGATTCCCCGTGATCGGACACATAAAGCAACACGGTGTTATAGCGATCCTCATAGGATTTAAGCTTCGCCACCAGTTCCGCCACCACATAATCGGTATAGCGGATCGTATTGTCATAGGTATTGATCAGCTCCCTGGCACTGCAATTTTCAATATCGCTGCGCGGGCAGTCCGGCGCAAAGGCGCGATGGGCCTCGGGATAACGTTTGTAATAGGTCGGCCCGTGACTGCCCATCAGGTGAAAGGCAATAAGCTGATCGACCGGCTTATCTGCCACCTGCTGATCAAGGTTGCGCAACATCACCTCGTCATAACAGGTGCCAAGAACGCATTCTTCGGGAAACGCATCGGCTGAAATCTCGATGCTCGGAATGCGGTCACAGACCCCCTTGCAGCCTTCGTCATTATCCTTCCACAGGACCTTGACCCCGGCACGCTGCAACACATCCATCAGGCTTTCGCTGTGGCGCGCGATTTCGCCATCATAGTTGGCATGATCCATCGGTGAAAACATGCAGGGAACCGAAACAGCGGTCGCCGTGCCACAGGATTGCACATTCTGAAACGCCAGAAGCCCGTCAATCTGACTGGTAAAGGGCGATGTCGGGCGATCATACCCGTTGGCCGCCACACTTTGCGCCCGCGCGGTTTCCCCGATCACCAGAAACATCAATGTCGGCTTGGTCTTCCCCGGTGCAGCAACAAGACGCGCATCCTCGCCGATCTTGCGAAACGGCATATCGGCATAAAGATAGCGCCGCTTGACCAGCTGGATCGTCCCGGTGATGAAATTTGACGGGATGATCTCCTTGCCCAGCACCTTGTTATTGCGCCCGACCGATGCGTAATCCTTGAAATAAAGGCCGCCAATTCCGCCCAGCAACACCAGCGGCACAAGCATCATGACAATGCGCTGCCCGACCCCGCGCAACACTGTCGACGGATAGCGCACCGGCACGATCAAAAGAACACATACCGGCACGATACCGGTCGCCACAAACCACAACAGGGCCGACACACTGAAATAGGATGCCGCTTCAAGCTGGTTGGTTTCGATCACGTTTTCCATCATGCCGCGATCAAACACGATGCCGTATTTCATCATCCCGTAATGGGCAAGCGCACTTGTTGCGATCAGCACCACGAAAAACGGCTTGAACAGATAGCGCCACGAAAACGGCGTAAACACCACAAGTGACGCCAAAATCAGCACAAACGGCGCACTGATCGCAAATCCACGGTCATAGGCACCAAGCGCACCCAGAATGTCATAGAAATGACCAAGCACCCTGGCATTGAGAACCAGCGTGAAAAAGACCGCCAGCACAACAAGAACAATACGATAATCAATCGGTGGAATTTTCGGCATGAACCGGGAACGGGGCATAAAGGCCTACCTGCTATCTGGGCACATCCACCCCGCAGCAGAAAGCGCACCTCAACAGATGCCCTGCGGGGCGATTGGTCCTTGACCAACCCCGCAACATTTAAAGCCCCAACCTGACAGCAACCTGAAAGATGTGCGCTGGCAACAACCGCCCCGGTCAGGCCGATGCACCAACCCGCATCCGGCGCACTTCACGAATACCAAGATAGCTGTGAAGCACCAGTGTCACGATCACCACCGATCCGCAAATCAGTGTCGTGTTGCTTGGTACTTCACCGATAAACAGCCACACCAGAAACGATCCGAAAATCGCTTCGTTCAGCATGATCAGGCCAACCTCGGCTGCCGGTATTTTGCGCGCCCCTGCCGAAATGAACAGAAACGATACCGGCAACACCCAAAAGCCCAGCATCGCCAGCCACAACCAATCCATGCCGGTCACAGTAAACGGCTCCGCTGTTGGCAGCAAAATCACCGCCCCCAGAACAGCGCCCAGCAACATTGCCTTGATTTCATTGATTTCGGGCTTGGCCCCGATCACGTTGAAAAACCCGGCCATGCAGGTCGCCGTTCCCAGCGCCAGAAGATCGCCAAGCGCATTCTTGCCGCCAAACCCGGCCCCGACAATCATGCCCAAAGCCGCCAGCACGACAAAGGATGCCACCCAGGTCCGCATCGGTTGTCCGCGCTTGAAAATGAAGACCCCCATCACCCCGGCAATCAGCGGGGTTGCGGCAATGATCACCAGCGTATTGGCCGCATCGGTATTGCGCACCGACAAAATGAAAAAGATCGTCGTGCCGCAATAAAACAAGGCTGCCGGGATCTCGGTCCTGCCCGGTGTGACCGATTGCAAAACACCTTCGCCGCGCCGCTGCCCTTTCCACAAGGCCAGCATCAGGGTCGCAACACTCAACAATGCCAGACGCCAGAACGACGCCGTCATGTCATCGACTTCAATCAGCCGGATCAACAGCGCATCCGGGCAAATCACCAGTACCCCGATCAGGGCAAGCCACCCGCCATGCAAATTTCCGATCTGGTCGCGCAATGCCATGAAGTCCCCTTTGGCGAACTGGTTTCATTCCAAACATGTGCCCGGCATCTGCCACCGGCACCGGTTGTTGTGCATACAGTTTTGCGGTGCTTTGCCGCCCGGCACAATTTGATTTTTCTCAACTATCGGTGAAATGCGGCACCGCAGCAATGCCCAATCCCTGCCATCGTCATAAATCCCCGATGACCGACGAACCAAAAGAAACTGTTTTGTTCGGCGGTCAGGATCGGTAAGTTTGCCTCAAACGAGGGTTCCGACCCTGTGCCACCACAGTCAGAAGGATGGAAATCATGGCTGGTAAAATCGACGCACGTCTTGCCGAACTTGGCATCACCCTGCCCAATGCCACCGCACCGGTTGCGAATTATGTGCCCTATGTTGTCTCGAACAATCTGGTTCACATTTCCGGTCAGATCACCATGGAAAATGGCGAACTGAAATTTGTCGGCAAACTCGGCAAGGATTATCAGGTCGAAGACGGCCAAAAGGCCGCCCGCCTGTGCGCGCTGAACCTGATTGCCCAGCTCAAGGCTGCGATCGGCGACCTTGATAAAGTCACCCGCGTTGTCAAACTCAATGCCTTTGTCAATTCCGCCCCGGAATTCACCGATCAGCCCAAAGTCGTCAATGGTGCGTCTGACACCATGGTCGAAATATTTGGCGATGTCGGCAAACATGCCCGCTCCGCGGTTGGTGTGGCATCGCTTCCGCTTGGCGTTGCGGTTGAAATTGACGGCATATTCGAAGTCGCCTGATCAAATCGCCGATCACAATTTCAAAGCCGGGCAAATGCCCGGCTTTTTTGTTTGCCCGGATTTTGATTGCCCCGATAAAACCGCTTGACCTCAACCGCGGTTGAGGTCCGAAAACACCGCCTGTGGCCATCGCCAAATCTGTTCTCACAGGAAGGAATTTCAGATGCGTGTTTTCATTACCGGCGGAACCGGGCTGATCGGCTCGGCAATTGTTGACACCCTGATTTCCCGTAAATACCGGGTCTTTGCGCTGGCCCGATCTGAAACCGCCTGCACCAGATTGCGCGCGATCGGGGCTGTTCCGATCCATGGCGATCTGACCGATCCGACCCGCTGGTGTGCGGCCCTTCCACCCGTTGATGCGGTCATTCATGCGGCCTGCGATTTTTCCGATGCCATGACCGATATCGACCGCACCCTGCTTGATCACCTGATCCCGGCGATGCACGCCATGCCTGGACCTGTGCGCTTCCTCTATACCGGTGGCAGTTGGTTGTTTGCGCAAACCCCGCCCGGACAGTCAATCGATGAAGGCAGCCCCTTTGATCCGCTGCCCGAATTTCAATGGATGTGCTCCGGCATTGATCGCGTGCTGGGCGATGAACGATTGCACGGCATCGTCATTCACCCGGGCTGTGTCTATGCCACCGGGCGGCACGGGCATTACGGGCTTCTTGGCCGTGATCTGCAAACCGCACGTACCGATGGCCGCGTCACCCTGATTGGTGATGACGATGTGACCCTGCCGATGGTTCATGCCGATGATCTGGCCGATCTTTATTGTCTGGCCCTTGGCAAAGCCACCCCCGGTTCAAGCTATACCGGGGTTGCGATCAATGATCTGACCAACCGTGCGCTGGCCGGTCTGATCGCCCGCCATGTCGGCACGCCCGATTGCCAGATTGATGCGATCACGGTGCAAACCGCCATCTCGCGACTGGGCCGCTGGGCGGCGGGACTTGCCCGCCATCAATCCATGACCGCGACAAGGGCCGTCACCGATCTTGGCTGGAATCCGGCTCATTGCGATCTTGAAAATGATCTTCGCCGGATCGGCGCACAATTTCGGGATTAGCTTTCCGAACTGATCGCCTTTAATCCGACCACACCGCCAATGGTCATCAACAGGAAAACACCCTTAAGGACGGTCATCGGCTCCTTGAAAAATACCAGGCCAATGATCGCGACGGCCGCCGTGCCAAGCCCCGACCACACCGCATAGGCCGTGCTGATCGGCAAAACCTTCAAGGTCAGCGCCAGCACCCAGAAGCTCAGCCCGTACATCACAAGCGTCAGGACCGAAAATTTCAGGTCGGTAAATCCGTTGGAAAATTTAAGCGACACGGTCCCGATCACTTCAAGACCGATCGCGCCCATCAAATAGACCCAGGCGAGCATGGCAAATATCCTGCACATAAAGGTGGTGGCAACAAACGCCCGCCCAAAATGCCCGATCCGCCCTTCCGGCGCAATCCCGCCCGCCACATGCCTGCTGTGACATGCGCCCGGAACGGCCTGAACCATCTCGAACATCCACTGCAACACACCCACCACCAGCACCGTTCACGTACCCCCCTGGCACTCGCAAACCACAAACACCCGCGCAACGCTCCACCCGCCCCCAACACATATCCGCCCACGCAATCACCCGAACGCTGCCCCTCCCAAACCAAAAGCCCGCACCCGCCCGCAAAAAACCGCCCCGTTCACCCCCAACACCAACACGGATGCCTTGGGCAGCGATACCACGCCCCAAACATCATCCCCCCACCAGCGATGGCTGTCATCGCCCGTCACGCCCCGAACCACCACAATGCCACCCCCTAGCCGCCTCACTGCATCACCACATCACGGCAAAACCACACCACCACCTCCCCGCCTAACCGCCTCACGGCATCAAAACACCACTGCACCACTGCAACACAGCACCACCAGCCCGCCCCCTGCTCCGACGCCCCGAACACCTCCCGTCCCCGATACGATGCCTCTTGCACCTTCCTGCTGCCGCATGATCAATCGGATGGCGGGTGCAATGCGTATAGCAAGACGATCTGTATCAAGACATTTGGCAAAACAATTGCGTATAGTCCGCCAAACGGGCACATTGCCCGACATCAAATGTATGGCTTTGGCCGCTGCATTTTGCCGTGAAGACAGGAAAGACCGATCATGATCGAAACCGATATTCTGATTGCTGGTGGCGGGATCGCCGGAATGAGTGCAGCCGCGCGGTTTGCAGCCGACGGACATCAGATCGTGATTGTCGATCCGGCCCCCGCCGATATTGGCGAAGGCACGGATTTGCGGACCACCGCCTTTCTTGAGCCGGGCATCGAAACCCTTAAAAAGGCCGGTGTCTGGGATGCGATCAAACCGACCGGGGCGGAACTTCGCGTCATGCGGATCGTCGATGCCGGCGGTTCCGAATGGCAACCGCGCGAAACCGCCGATTTTGACGGGGCCGAAACCAAACAGGGATTTTTCGGCTGGAACGTTTCAAACAAGGCGGCCCGCGTTGCCCTGATGGCCCGTCTGGCCGAACTTGAAAATGTCGATTTCCGGTTTTCGACCACGGTAACCGGATTCAAAAGCGCTGCGCGTTTTGTCGAAGTCACGCTGTCCGATGGTGAAACCGTCCGGGCCAAAGTCGTGATCGCCGCCGATGGCCGCAATTCCAGCTTGCGCGACATGGCCGGGATCAAACACAAACGCTGGGCCTATGATCAAAGCGCGTTGGTCTTTGTCGTCACCCATGACAAGCCGCATGACAATATCTCGACCGAAATCCACCGCACCGGCGGGCCGCTGACACTGGTGCCGATGCCTGATCTTGATGGCAAACCGTGCTCGTCCGTGGTCTGGATGACGCCTGCGGCCCGTGCCGATGAGCTTAATGCCATGAGTGACGATGCACTGTCCGCCGAAATCACCCATGACACCATGAACCTGTTTGGTCCGCTAAGCGTGGCATCCCCGCGGGCGGTCTGGCCGATGATCGCACAGATCCCCACCCGCCTGATTGCCGCCCGTCTTGCCCTGATCGCCGAGGCTGCCCACGTCGTGCCGCCGATTGGCGCACAAGGGCTGAATATGAGCCTGCATGACATCGAAACCCTGGCCGAACTGATGGCAAAGGCCAAGCTGCACGGCAAGGATATCGGCGAAACCCCGCTTCTGAAATCCTATGAACGCCGCCAGTTGCCCAAAACCGTGATGCGGGTCGGCGGTATCGATATCCTGAACCGCGCATCGATGCTTGAACCCAAACCGTTGCGCGACCTGCGTCTGGCGGGCCTGTCGGCAATCAACCGCATCAGCCCGCTTCGCAAACTGGCCATCAAGGTCGGGGTCGGCAAATAGCCCGCCCCATCTTCGCGCTTATCACGGATATCACGATACCAATGACGCAAAGGCCACCTTCGGGCGGCCTTTTTGCGTTCAGCTTTGATGCAGGATCAATTCCGCCATGAAACCGTCCGTCTTGCCCGGACGCGGCGAATAAAGGTTCAGCTCGGACCGTGTATTGCGCACGATCGCATCAACGATCGCAAGTCCAAGCCCCGCCCCGTCCCCGCTGTTATGGGACCGTTTGAACCGGGTTTTAAGATCATCAAGATTGCCCGCCGCGATCGCCGGTCCGCCATTGGCCACCCGGATGATGTGGCGGTCTGTGACCGTAATCTCGACCGCCTGGTCCTTTGCCCCGTGTCTGAGCGCATTTTCAATCAGATTGCGCAAACAGATGGCAAAGGCATCATGATCGATATTGGCCTCAAGCGTTGCCACCGCATCGCTGTCATAGACGATATCACCGCCATAAATTCCCGCACGCATCAGATCATCAATCACCAGCAAAAGCGTCGATCCAAGCTTCTGGTCATGCCCGGTCGGGCTAAAGCCGCCGCCCGCTTCGGCCCGCGCCAGCTGCAAAAGCTTTTCGGCCAGCCGCGACAACCGTTTAAGCGATGCCTCGGTCTGAAGGGCGCGCTTGCGGCTTTCATGACCTTCGGGCAGTTCAAGCACAAGCCGCTGGGTCTGTGCCAGGGCTGCGGCAATCGGGGTGCGCAATTCATGGGCGCTGTTGGCGGTAAAACTGCGCTCGACATTCAGCGCCGCCTCAAGCTTGCCCATCAGGCTGTTGACCGCCGATACGATGGTGGTGATTTCTTCGGGGGCTTCTTCCTGTTCAATCGGCGTCAGGTTGCCTTCGCCGCGCGCCTCGATCTCGTCGCGCACCCGCTGTACCGGCCTAAGCCCCTGACGCACGCCAAGGATAATCCCGATAATCACCGTCGGGATCAGAAGCGCAATCGGCAAAAACTGCGCCGCCACACTTTCAAGGATTGCCTCGTGGCGATGCTCAAGCGGCTCTGCCACCTGCATGTAAAGCTGCCCGTCGCCACTGCGGGCGGTATAAATCCGGAAATCGTCATCCTGATAAAACCCGACCGCCACCGGGGCGGCAAACGGTGCGGCCATGGCATTATGCGATCGCAACAACACATCCCCGTTAGCCGCCCGCAACTGATAAAGCAGATAATCGGCGACATTTTCCTCGTCCCCGTCATTATCGGTGCTTGCCATTTGATCGGCCGGGGGCGGCATCACCACCATGGATGATCCGTCCCAATGGGCATCAAAATAAAACCGCATAAGGGTCGAACCCCGCCGCGCGGTTTCAACAAGCCCGGTATCGGCGGCCTCTTCGAGTTCGTGATACATGCTATAGGCCGCAAGAACCGAGCCTGCGATCCAGCACAGTGCGACAATGATCGTCAGCCGCTTGGTCAGGATGAATTGCAGGCTGTTTTGCTGCTTGATTTTCATCATGCCGGCCCCGCCCTATACCCGATAACCCACACCGCGCACGGTCTTGATCACATCGCGCCCAAGCTTTCGGCGCACCCGGCTGACATAGACTTCAACCGTATTGCTTTCAATTTCCGCCCCGAATTCATAAAGCGCTTCTTCAAGCTGGCGTTTTGACAATGTCTGACCGGGGCGGCGCACCATCTGGTCAAGCAACGCCCATTCGCGCGATGTCAGATCGGTCTGCACCCCGTCCACCAGAACGGTCCGCCCGGCAAGGTCAACCTCGACCCCGCCATCAAGGGTGACAAACGGATTGGGATTGCCGCTATAACGCCGCGCAACCGCGGCCAGACGGGCCGATAATTCATTCAGATCAAACGGCTTGACCAGATAATCATCCGCCCCGGCATTCAGCCCGGCAATCCGGTCGGAAATCTGATCCTGGGCGGTCAGAATGATACAGGGAATGGCCGATCCGCGCCGCCTGAGCCCGCGCAAAAGATCAAGCCCGCTGCCATCTGGCAAATTAAGATCAAGCAACAGCACATCATAATTGGTGGTGCGCATCATGATCTCGGCATCGGTGACATTTTCGCTGTGATCCACCGCCTCGCCACTGGCCAGCAAATGATCGCGCACTGCCTCGCCCAGCATGATCTCGTCTTCAACCAGAAGAATTCGCAACGATTTTCCATCCACGATATCTGCACCAGACCGTTATTGAACCAAACCGTCTGGCTATGCCCCTGTCCTGACAGCAACCTGAACAACGCACATGGCGCCTTCAGTTGGCTGTCAGGAAACACCGTCATTCTTGTTCCTGTTCGGCGCATCGTTGACACGGCACATCCCGGAAATGTCCGTCACATCGCCTGCGTCCGCCGGAATTCCTGCATCGTTCCCTCTGCCGGATCCGCGTCCCACAGTTATGAAGGATTATGCCCATGAAAAGAACTGTTTTCCCAACCGCCCTTTTTGCCGTTGCCATCACGGCCCTTCTGGCCGGGGCGGTCGCGTCGCTTTCCTCGACCGCGGCCTTTGCTGACGAGGATTACTGCAAGGTTCCGAAATCGGAATGGAAAACCACCGACGAACTCAAGGCCAAGCTGACCGGCGAAGGCTGGGACGTCCGCAAGATCAAGGAAGACGAAGGCTGCTTTGAAGTTTACGCCATCGACAGCGACGGCAAGAAAATCGAAGCCTATTTCGATCCGGCATCTTTCGTGATCGTCAAACAGGATGGCGAAGACGACTGATCCCCAAAGTCAGTTGTTGCCATATCCGGGTGTTTCTGGCGGCGCCAACAGTCCCCCGCGTCGCCGGAAACGCTTTCTGTCTGTCTGAAAGGAACCATCATGTCGATCAAGGTCTGGGATCCGTTCATCCGCCTGTTCCACTGGGGATTGGCAACAAGCTTCCTGATCGCCTGGATCACGGCCGATGAATGGCATACCCTTCATCACTGGGCCGGTTATGCTGCCGGATGCCTGATTGCGCTGCGTCTTATCTGGGGATTGGTCGGTACGCACTATGCCCGCTTTGCCCAGTTCATCAAAGGCCCGGCAACCACACTTGGCTATCTCGGCGATATCGCGCGCGGTCGTGAACACCGCTATATCGGCCATAATCCGGCCGGGGCGGCCATGATCATCGCCCTGCTGCTTGCCATGGGTGGCTGCGCCTTTACCGGCTGGCTTTATACCACCGATGCCTTCTGGGGCTCTGATGCTGTCGAACATATCCATGAATTTCTGGCCAACGGCCTGCTTGCGCTTGTGCTGCTGCATATTGGCGGTGTGCTGCTGGCAAGCCTGCGCCATCACGAAAACCTGATCCGCGCCATGTTTACCGGGCGCAAACGCCGCCCGATGTCTGACGATATCGCCTGAATTCGATCTTTCCCTCATACTGCAAACTTGCGGCGGCCGGTCCTCACCCCCTTCTGGCTGCCGCTTTTTTTTGGAAAAAGTCAAAACGATCCGAAGATCACCCGATGGCCCGTGCCGGATTCCCGACAACCGTGGTGCCCGGCGCAACATCGCGGGTCACCACCGATCCGGCCCCGACAATCGCATCATTGCCGATGGTAATGCCCGGCAGAATGATCGCTCCGCCGCCGATCCAGACATTTTCCCCGATCGTCACCGGCTTTCCGACTTCAAGATGTTCCTTGCGCAATTGCGGATCACGATGATGGTCCGCACAGTAAATCTGCACATTGGGGCCCAGCATCGAATGATCGCCGATATGGACCGGTGCGGTATCAAGGATCACGCAACCGACATTCAAAAACACATCCCGCCCAAGATGGATATTGATGCCATAGGCACAATGAAACCGTGCTTCGATCCGCACATCATCGGCACAGGCAGCAAACAGGGCACGCAAGGACGGCCCGATATTGCCGCGTTCTGCCGGGGACAGAACGCTATGCTCGTGACAGGCTTCAAGCGCACGACGGCGCAGGGCCGAAAGCTCCTGATCAAGGCAGCTATACCATTCCCCTGCCTGCATTTTTTCAAATTCGGTTTTGGACATTTCCGGTCGCACTTTGTTGGTTCTATCGGGCGGTTTGTCTTTGGACTGCCGTCTCTGGACGGCCTTCTCTGGATTCCTTCTCTGGACTGCCAATCTCCGGGCGCCATGTATCTGGTGCAGACAAACAAGCCTACGCCCCGCACGCGCAATGTGCAATCGCCCAACAGAGGGTCTCAGGACGTATAATCGGGCGCAAACAGATCAAGATCAAGCGACGGCCTGACACCGATATCGCGGCGATGGCGGCTCAGAAACGCGCTTGCCGCCTCCCGCCCGAGATCGCGCAACATGGTCATGAAGCTCCATTCCGCATTGAGTTTCGAGGAATGATCAAGATCGAGCATATCTTCACTGGCAATACAATGCATGCGCATCGCCCCCCATTTGGCGGCTTCGCACATATGTTCGGGCGCATCCTTACGCAGGATCGAAATCATCCGCAGCTCTTTCATCAGGCTGCTGTTAAATGAAACCTCATTAAGCCGGTTGGCAATTTCACGTGACGTTTTGGGCACCCCCGGCCGCCGGACCGGATTGATCTGCACCAGAACCGTGTCATCGGACCCGCATTCCAGCACCAGCGGACCAAGGCTCGGATTGCCGGTATAACCGCCATCCCAATAGGGCACGCCATCAATCTCGACCGCCTTGTAGATCGTTGGCAAACAGGCCGATGCCAGCAACACATCAACCGTGATATCGGGATTGCGAAATACCCGCCCCTGCCCGGTTTCAACATTGGTGGCGGTGATAAACAGCTTGGCCGGGCTACTGTTCAACGCCTTGAAATCCACGACCTCTGTCAGGATCGCGGCCAATGGATTGTCGCCGGTTGGGTTAAGGTCATAGGGAGAAAACATCTTGGCACTCATATCAAGCCACATATAGGCCAGCGAGTTTTCAAGCGACCAGTTGCCAAACAGAATATCAATCGGGCTGCGTTGCAGCGGGCTGAACCGCGCGGCTTCGGACACCGCCCGCCAGAAGGTTTCAAGATCGGCCCGTGCGCCTTCATACCCGCCCCTGGCAACCCCCGACGTCACCACAGCGGCATTCATCGCCCCGGCCGAGGTCCCCGAAATCGCCTCGATGCTCAGTTCCTCATCCTCAAGCAACCGGTCCAGAACGCCCCATGTAAACGCCCCGTGCGACCCGCCCCCCTGAAGGGCAAGACTGATATTTTTGCGCGGCTTTTTGCCCGCACTGGCACCATCACCCCCGGCATCAGCCCCCTTTTCGGTTTCGGTTTCGGTTTCCGTCCCCGTATCCGCGCCCTTCGCACTCATACCGCCTCCTGCCTGACATCACACAACCCGCAATCATGATATGTCGCAGCCGGCACAAATTGCCAGTTTCTCTCCTGCGACGAACGTCCATAACAATCCTAGGTTGATAAATTTACCATCATAAGTTACTAATATAATATTGCAACAGACGGCAAAGGGGGCTCTCATGGGTCGACAGCACTTCAAATATATGCTTCCGGCCTTCCTGGGCCTCGCGACCATCACTGGTTGCACCGAGCTAAAATCAGGTCTGGTAAGCGACGACGGAAAAGAAGCACTGCAAGGGGGCGTTCTTTATAGCCTTCCAATGGTGCAATACGAGCTCGAAACAAGCTTCCGTATAACGGGCTGCCCCGATCCCTCGATTGCCGACATTCCATTAGAAGCTGGAAATATTCTTCTTGCGCCGGATTTTGAAATCAAACAGACCGCAAAGGAAAACATAACCCCCGACCCGGACCGGCTCTATATCCTGAACTATGAAGACATGTCAGGTCCGACCAAAACCTCGACTTTGAAAGTGGATTTGCACGAAAACGGCACACTCAAAAGCATCAATGCAGGCGTCACGGATCGCACCACCGAAGTTGCAAAGTCTGCGATCAAAACCGGCTTCAAAATCGTCCAGCTGGCCTCCGGTTTTTCAGGCGCTATGCCATTAGACAAAACCAAGTCTACAGACGTTGGCGGTGTCATATGCACTCCCTACGCAGAGCAACTAATGATCAAGCGGAGCTCAACCAGCAGCAAGCAACAGACAGAAACGGCAACATTACTTGTTAAAACACAGGCACTTGAAAAAGCACGTGCGGTTGTAGAAGCATCTGCCAAACCCAGCGATCAGGCCGTCCAGGCGCTTGAAACCGCTTTGAAAGACAGCCTGGCTGCGGAAAAGGCACTGGCTGGAACTCAAAAACTGCTGGCAAAAATAGACGCTGCCTTGACGATCAAGGTTTCTGACACGTGGCCGAAACAAGGAACCGAGACGTCAACCCGAACCCGCATGCCTGCGCCACCGATTTCCAAGCTTTTGAGGGATGGTTCATTCACGCTGGCAAACGACGGTTTGAAGGCACAAGTGACCACAACGTCCCTTGCTGAACTGCCTGAACAGCTTGCTGTCCTCACCGAAATATCAAAGGTAACAAGCACCGGCCCAACCGCCGGAAATTGCAGTGACGGGAGTTGGGATTGCAGCTCTGACAGACAGGGTGTGTACTACCGGATTCCGGCGAAGGCCTATCTGCGTTCCTGCATGTCAGGTTCAGCCATAAATGCCGGATGCGGCAGCATCCCCGAAAGCAGCCTGCTTTTGAACGAGTATCTAGACGTGCCGCAACTTGGCGTCCTTGCCGTCTTGCCGCTTAAGAATGGCGTCGGGCAGGATAATGTTCTGGCCGCGACATTTTCAGACAAGGGCATGCTGGAAACATTCAGCTATGATGAAAAAACGGCTTCCCTTGAAAAGATTGCGGGTGTTCTTGATGACGCTGTCGACAATGCTTTGGCCTTCAAGGAACTTCGTCGAACTGCCGAACTTGAAGACCTGAAACTTGAAAAACAGGAGGTCGAAGCACGCAACGCATTGCAGGCCGCGATCGCCGAAGGCCAACCCGACCCGACAAGCGAAAGCACCGCACAAATCAACAGCGAGACAGAACTGCTAAATGCCCTGCTCGAACGCATCAAGGCCCAAAAGGCCCTTGAGGAAGCCCAGGCTGCCTTAGCGGCGCAGTGATCCTGCGATCAGGCGACGGCTCCTGATTGGGTTGGTTCCGTTGCGGCCTGCTTCGCCTCGACATACGCCAACTCGCCTGCGTGTTGCGCAAGCCCCGCACAGGCATCCGTCCATGCCGGGTCATCACCATAAAGGGCGGATCGCAGATAGGCCCATGTCATGCGCTGGGTAATCGCAAGGCGGTCCGGGTCCTCGTCATCGGTTTCCTTGGCATCATAACCGGCAATGCCGCCAAGCCCGTGTTTGCCACCGATCAGGGTCAGCAAGAACTCCCCGCCCGGCGCATGATGGAACGGATCGGTGTGCCAGGCCGCCCCGCGTGTGGTCAGGTTCGGATTGAGATCCTGATCGCCCGCCACCACCAATGTCCGCGTCGTCATATGCGAAAAATCGGGATTAAGCGCGGTATAGTTCCGGCGCGCATGATCGCTCAGGCTGTCGCCACCCAGGCCCGGTGCCGCCAAAAGAACCCCGGCCTTGATCCGTGGATCGATCAGATTGACATCCTGCGCATCCGGGTCGGCACTGTCGCTCAGCCGCGCGCCCAGCAACATGCCCACCGTCTGCCCGCCAAGCGAATGACCGACCGCCGCCACCCGATCATGATCCAGTCGCCCGTCCAGAATAGGGCTGGCACGTTCGATATCATCAAGATGATCGAGAATGGTTTTGAAATCCTCGACCCGCGATCGCCAAAAGAACGGTGCACCGGGCGCGTCCGCGCCAAACCCGGCGACTTTGGAATTGCCATGGGTCGGCTGGATCACGACAAAGCCGTGCTCGGCATAGAAATTGGCAAGCGGCCCATAGCCATCCTTGGACGGGATATAAAGCGACGGACCATGCCCGTGCGACAACAGGATAATCGGCAAATCCCGCCCCTGTGCCGGGGCCGTCACCCGCATTTCGATCGGTTTGGGCCGCCCGGGTGCGGCCAGGATCACCGGACATACCGAAATGGTCGAAACAGCTTCATTGACCGGAATGTGGCGGGCCTTATCAATCAGGTTATTCATCGCTGAGATCCTTTTCCGATTGGCGAAACCGGATGTTTCACCTATATATCCCGAAACGGAACATTGATCCGATAAGCTGTGGCCCGTAAGCGGGCTCATAAATGGATCAACGTTCCGCTTATGCGAATGCAAATATGGAACATTGTTCCGTTTATCAAGCACAAAATTTGACGCGACGATTCCGTCCGCACGTCAAAACCCGATTTTGCTATTGGAAAACAATGAGATGACCGACGACACTGCCGTCGAAAAAAAAAGCATCCGTGCCGATGCCCTGCGCAATGAGGACGCGCTTCTTGAAGCCGCCAAGGAGATTTTTGCGACCTCGGGGGTGGATGCGCCGGTGCGTGAAATCGCCGCCAGGGCCGGTGTTGGTGTCGGAACGCTTTATCGTCGTTTTCCCAAACGCAGCGACCTTGTGGTTGGTGTTTACAAGCGCGAAGTCGATGCCTGCGTCAAAGCCGCGGCCGACTTTACCGGCCAATATGGTCCGGGTGATGCCCTGACCCACTGGCTGAAACGCTATTGCCAGTTCATCGTCACCAAAAAGGGACTGGCCGCCGCCCTCTATTCCGGCGATCCGGCCTTTGACGCCCTGCCCGCCTATTTCCGCGCCAATTTCGAACCGACCCTGCAATCCCTCCTGCAATCAGCAGCCAGGGCCGGCGAAATCCGCGGCGATATTGACGCCTTTGACTTGCTCCGCGCCATCGGCAACCTCGCCTCGGTCGGCGGCACCGAAGGTGCTGAACACACGCATCGCATGCTCGAACTGATGATTGATGGCCTGCGTTTCGGGGCGGCGAAGCCCTAGGACCAGCTCGCCAGCCGCACATTGCATTACCCCTTTGCCCCAATCCGGGGATATCAGTTCCCGGGCAACCGGCACCTGCAAGATGCTGGCGGCAAAGCAAAGCTGCCTGGAACACCCTGCGCCCAAGATCACCCTTTCCCGGATGCCCCGCGCAGCAATTCATCCATCAAGGGGCCAATTTTTTCTTCTGTTGACGCCCATTTGGAAGCGCTGAGCCCGCTGCCGCAAACTCATTACTGGCAGGACCAGCTTATCACCCGGCGCGGACTGGCGTGTGCCCGGGCCTGCCCCATCACAGTACGCAGCACCAGGCACTTGGCACTCAGGACCCGACACCGGGCACTAGGCACTCGGCACTCGACACTCGACACTCAGTACTCGACACCGGGCAATCTGTCTCCCACTCCTTTCGCATCGGTGCTGCCTCCTGCATCCCTTGCCTCAATACCACTCCAACGCCGCTGGCAGATCAAGGCCTGCGGCCTGTTCGCGGACCTGATGCAGGAACAGGCTGGCAATCGGCGACAGGCTTTTGCTTTTGCGGGTGATGATGCCGATATGGCGCTGACGGACCGGGGCGGACAGCGGCACGAAGACGAGCCCCTTGTCGCGCGTCATGTCCGATACCCGGGCGGCCAGTTCCG
Source organism: Thalassospira sp. MCCC 1A02491 (assembly GCF_001613785.1). Lineage (NCBI taxonomy): Bacteria > Pseudomonadati > Pseudomonadota > Alphaproteobacteria > Rhodospirillales > Thalassospiraceae > Thalassospira > Thalassospira sp. MCCC 1A02491. Next base: position 35,626 of record NZ_LPVX01000012.1, read on the forward strand.
GCAGTACCGTGATCCCCACCCCCTGGGCCACCATGGCGGCCAGCGTTAGGGTATTGGACGCCTCCACCGTCGGGCGCGGCAGGGTGATCGGCATGGCCGAAGCTCCGTCGCCCGCACTTGCGCGTACTGCGGATTTTGCGGCTTTTTCTGTGCGCTGGTCGGTCAGTTTATTCTGTGCGCGCGCCAGTTTTTTGGCCTGTTTCATCACCCCTTTGGCCGCCGCGATGCCAAGCCTTGCGGCATCTTCGATGGCCGGACTTGTGAAATCCGATCCGCTATGTTGCGGGGCCTTTGCCGTGCCCTCCCCCCGGGGCTCGCCGCTGACCCCGGCCATCATTGCCGATGTCCCGGATTCCGGACCCAGCCCGACAAAGGGTTGATCGGCCAACTGCGCCCAGGTCACGAACGGGTGTTTGGCAAAGGCATGATCGGCCCGGCACAGCACCCCGAACCTGTCGGAAAACAGCGGCCGGAACGCAATATCGGGCAGCGCTTCCCACTCCCCGGCGATGCCGAAATCGGCCTCGTTCGCCGCCACGGCTGCATGGACCTCCCCGGCATTCATTTCATCAAGCCGTAATCGCGCATCGGGATGATCGACCACAAAACGCGATATCACGGCCGGCAATATCCGGGTCAGGACCGACGGGGCCGCGGCAATGGTGATTTTCCCGCCAATCCCCTTGGACAGCGCATCAAGATCGCCAAGTGCCTCCTCGAAATCACCGATCAAGCGCTTTGCCACCGGCAAAAACCGCTCCCCCGTATCGGTCAGGGTGACTTGCCGTGTCGTGCGATCAAAAAGCGCTGCCCCCGTCACATCCTCGAACTGGCGAATGGTGGTGGTCAGGCTGGGCGGGGTGACCCCAAGAACGGCTGCCGCCGCCGTAAAGGACCCGTGATCGGCCACCGCCACAAAGGACCGCATATGGCGCATATTCAGCGATGAAAACATCGAAACTCCCCTTTTTTCGGCCATTTATGACCTGGCAATACCGGCCATCACAGCCCAATCAAATCACCGACAACATCAGTACAGTGTCAGCACGGCTTCTGCATTCTTTCCAACGGCTTCAGCACAGCTTGCAAACGGCTTCCGAGCGGCTTCAACATGATCTCAACACGACACCTGCATCCGCACGCCGCCAACACGACCACCGCACAATTGCGACCCGGCTGCTGCACGGCTATTGCGCGGCCACTGCACGACTTCCACCTGGCTATTGCACCGCTTCTGCACGACTTCTGCCCGGCGATTGCACTACTTCTACCCGGCGATTGCACCGCTTCTGCAAGGCTCCGGAAGACCTTTGGCTCACGCTCTTCCGCTCATGCCCCCGGCACAGAAACCATGCCCAAAACACCCAAATCCCCAGTCCGCATGCCAGCCGGACGATTAAAGGCCGCCTGTACTAAGCTCCAGCGCGCTGGGCTGTGCCGGGTCGGGTCGCACCGAAACGGACCAACTCAGAGCCGACCTACCCAAACCAAACTTGCCCGAACTGAACCGAACCAAACATGCCCTGTCCAGGCCAGTCCGGGCCAAACACCATCAGGCCATGCACCATCAAACCAGCCCCCGTTGCCAGGACGGGTTCACGCCAGAACAGACCGCGCCACCGCGGCTCAACCAAACAGCACCACGCGCTGTAAACTTTTCTTTACATCGGCACTTTATGGCGGCTGCGCATCCGCACCCTTTGATCGATGCCCGATGCAAATTTCACAGCCGGAAAACAAATCCTCATACAAATAAAATGGTGCTGTGGCTAAAAACGGGTTCCGGTTTCCCGGCGATGAGGCCCGAATTCCAAAATTCTGCCAGGAGGTGTCAGCAAGTCGGTCTTTGCAGCATGGTTTTCCAGTCGGGATTATTAGGCAAAAACTAATAATCATTCGGAATTTTCAATTTGTCCAATTAATCCTGATCGGGTCAAATAGGGAAAATTGCCATGACATCGATCCCGCCCCGGTGCCAGATCCGCCATGAAATCCGATATCAAGTCCGGTATCAGACTTGCTATCAGAACAGGCATCAAACCCGGAACCAAACCGGCATCCAGCCGGGGGATCGCAGACAGAGAGATCACCATGCCCGCCGCGACCGCCGCCAAAAGCGTTATTGCCAAATTGCCCCGCCTGACCCCGGACCGGTCGCTGGACAGTTTGACGCTAAGTTTCCTCAAAACCCTTGAATCCGAAGGAAAATTTAGCGGCGAGATCCATGCAGATTTCCCGACCCGCCTGATCCATGCCACCGACAACAGCGTCTATCAGGTGATGCCGCGTGCGGTGTTGCAGCCGCGTACCCGCGATGACATCAATATCGTCATGGAAATGGCCGGTCGCGAAAAATTCAGCGAGGTCAAAATCACCCCGCGCGGCGGCGGGACCGGCACCAATGGCCAGTCGCTGAACAACACCATCATTCTCGATACTTCCAAATATCTCAATAACATACTGGGTTTTGATGCGGAAAAGGGACTGGTTCATGTTGAACCGGGCGTGGTGCTTGATCAGCTTAATGCCTGGCTGAAACCGCATGGCTATTTCTTCCCGCCCGCCGTCTCGACCGCAAGCCGCGCCACGGTTGGCGGCATGATCGGATCGGACAGTTCGGGCAAGGGATCGCGGATTTATGGCAAAACCAGCCACTATATCCATGACATGACCACGGTTCTGATTGACGGCACCGATTTCCGCACATCGGCCCTAAGTGCCGATAAAGCAAAGGAAATCATGTCCCGCGACGACCGTGTTGGCGCGCTTTATCGCAAGGTCCATGACGAAATCGCCCCGCGTCGTGATCAGATCAAGGCAACCTTCCCGGAAATGAACCGCGGGCTTACAGGCTATAACCTTAAGGAAGCCGTTTCCGATCAGGGGGATATGAACCTTTCCTTCCTGATTGCCGGGGCCGAGGGCAGCCTTGGCATGGTCAAGGAAATCACCTTCCGGGTTATTCCGCTGCCCAAGCACAAGGCGATCACCGTTGTCCGTTATGACAGCTTTGATAGCGCCCTTCGTCACGTGCAAGCCCTTGTAAAGTTTGATCCTGTCGCGATTGAAAGTATTGATGACAAGGTCATGAAACTGGCCGAGCAGGATGAAAGCTGGCACATGCTGGGCAAGCTTTTGGGTACGGAAACCAGTACCGTTGCCACGCGCGGCTTTAACGTCGTTGAATTTGTTGGCGAAACGCCCGAAGAAGTCTCTGCCAAACAGGACGAACTGCGCGCCTATCTTGATGGCAATCCCGATACCGCTTACGCCCCGATCGGCTTTGTGCAGGCAACCGACCCCGGCCAGATCGCGGCAATCTGGTCAATCCGTGCCAAATCGGTAGGATTGCTCGGCAATCTTGAAGGCAAACGCCGCGCGACACCATTCGTCGAAGATACCGCTGTCCCGCCCGAAAACCTTGCCGATTTTATCGCCGAATTCCGCGCACTTCTGGATGCCGAAGGCCTTGATTACGGCATGTTTGGCCATGTCGATGTCGGGTGCCTGCATGTCCGCCCGCTGCTTGATATGTGCGACGAAGAAGACGAAGCGCGCCTGCGCCGGGTATCGGACGCGGTCGCCGAATTGACCAAGCGCTATAACGGCTTGATCTGGGGCGAACATGGCAAGGGGTTCCGCGGCGAATACAGCCCGATCTATTTCGGGCCGGAGCTTTATGACGTTCTGCGCCGTATCAAGGAAGCCTTTGACCCGGAAGGACAATTAAACCCCGGCAAGATCGCGTCCCCCTATTCCAAGGACATCCCGATCACGGCAATCGACGAAGCCCCGATGCGCGGGCAGCTTGACCGTCAGATCGAAGATGCCCTTCGTGATGAATACCTTAATGCGACGCGCTGTAACGGCAACGGGGCGTGCTTTAACTGGGATCTGATGGATGCCATGTGCCCTTCCTATAAGGTCACGCGGTCGCGTGTGCATTCGCCCAAGGGCCGTGCGGGAATGCTGCGCGAATGGATCAGGCAGCTTTCGGTCGGCACCGATCCGATGAACCAGGATTTGGCGGTGATCAACGGGCGCGATTTTTCGCACGATGTGTATGAATCGATGGCCGGTTGCCTGTCATGCAAGGCCTGCGCAGGGCAATGCCCGGTCAAGGTCGATATCCCGGAAATGAAATCCCGTTTTTTGGAGACCTATCACACCCGTTACAAACGTCCGGTGAAGGATTATGTCATTGCAAAACTTGAATATATGGCCCCGCTTCTGGCAAGCGCGCCGGGCCTGTTCAATGCCCTGCAATCAATCCCGCCAATGCCGTGGATTTTCAAACGCTTCATCGGCCTGACCGATCTGCCGAAGCTTGACACCCGGGGCCTTAAATCAGGCCTGCGTGCGCGCGGCATTGGCAAATTCCGGCAGGCTGATCTGGATGGCCTGAGCCCTGATGAAAAGGCGAAGTCGGTCATTATCTTGCAGGATTGCTTTACCACGCATTATGACACCGACGTGTTCCTTGCCCATGTCGATTTGCTGCAACGCCTTGGATACCGGGTGTTTGTGCCGCCCTATCGCCCGAACGGCAAAGCGATGCATGTCAAAGGGTTCCTGAAGAAATTCGATTATCAGGCCAAACAGAACGATATCGTTTATGGCCGCCTTGCCAAATCCGGTGTCGCCATGGTCGGCATCGAGGCCAGCGTCACCCTGACCTATCGCCAGGAATATGCCCAGCGCCTTTCAGACCGACCGGATTACCGCGTGCATCTGTTCCATGAATGGCTGGCATCAGAAATCAGTGACGGTCGCCTGAACGCGCCAAAAATTGATAACGCCGTTAACATCAACACCCCGGCAAGCCTGTTCCCCCACTGCACGGAAAAGACATCGATCCCCGATGTTGGCGTAAAATGGCAGAAAATCTTTGAGGCGTTTGGTCTTAAACTGACGGCAGAGAAAACCGGCTGCTGCGGCATGGCGGGCGTTTACGGACACGAAACCCGCCATCAGGAAACCTCACACGAGTTGTATGAGCTGAGCTGGAAAAAGAAGGTCGATGCGACGGGCCCCGAAAACATGCTGGTCACCGGCTATTCCTGCCGCTGTCAGGTCAACCGCTATGAAGGCGTGAAACCGCAGCATCCGGTGCAGTATCTGGTGAAACTTGTGGCTTGATACAGCCCGCCAAGCGACATCGAAACCAACAAAAAATGCGACGTTTTTCACGTCGCATTTTCTTTGTTAATCAGTTCAGTAGCCTGGCAGGGCTAGCCAGCCATGTTGGAAACCAGGTTCGACTTCTGTCTGGGCAGGTATTTGCCATCGCCTTTTTGCCCCATGACCTCACCATCCTTCACCACAGTTTTGCCGCGGACGATGGTGTGGACAGGCCAGCCTTTGACCTCCAAGCCTTCATAAGGGCTGTAATCGCAGCCCTGTTGCAGGATGTCGTTGGTGATGGTGACGTTTTTGGTCGGGTCCCAAAGGGCAAGGTCTGCGTCCGAGCCAATCGCGATTGTGCCCTTTTGTGGGTACATGCCATAAAGTTTGGCGTGGTTGGTCGATGTCAGGGCTACAAAGCGGTTCAGGTCGATGCGGCCCTTTTGCACGCCTTCGGAAAACAGGATCGGCAGGCGGGTGGCGACACCGGGGATGCCATTGGGGATCCAGCGGAAGCTTTTCTTGCCCTTTTCATTCAGCTTGCCTTCCGGGTCGTTAAAGCGGAACGGGCAATGATCGGACGAGAACAGGTCAAACACCCCGCGTTCCAGACCATCCCAGCAGGCATCCTGACTTTCCTTGTCGCGTGGCGGCGGGGAGCAGACGAATTTCGCGCCTTCGAGTTCATCCTGATCCAGATCATCGGCAGTCAGCATCAGATATTGCGGGCAGGTTTCGCCCACGACCTTACTGCCGCGTACACGGGCGCGTTCGATTTCTTCCATCGCCTGCCGGTTGGAGACATGGACGATGACAATCGGCGTATCAACGATTTCGGCCAGTGACAGCGCACGATGGGTGGCTTCGCGTTCAGCGGCAATCGGGCGCGCGGTGGCGTGTGATTTGGCAGAGAATTCGCCGGCTTCTTCGTGCTGTCCGATCAGGAAGCGAATGGCGTCTTCGTTTTCGCAATGTACCAGCACGAGCGCCCCGGTACGCCGTGCGGCATCAAGCGTATCAAGGATTTCATCATCGCGCAGACGCAGGTTTTCATAGGTCATGAAAACCTTGAACGAGGTATAGCCGTCTTCGACCAGGGCCGGGAGTTCCTGCCCCAAAACCGAGGGCGTCGGATCGGTGACGATCATGTGAAACGCCACATCGATATGGCAATTGCCATCGGCCTTGGCGTGATAGACATCCAAAGCATGGCGCAAGCTGTCGCCCTTTTCCTGCATGCAGAATGCAAGGATCGAGGTATTGCCGCCAATGGCAGCCGAGCGTGTGCCACTTTCGAAGTTATCGGCCATGACGATGCCATCGCCAGATGGCTGATCAATATGAACATGGCTGTCGATGCCGCCGGGCATGACGTAAAGCCCTTTGGCATCAACAATATCATCGGCCCCGTCAAGGGATGCAGCGATGGCAGAAATCCTGCCATCCGTAATCCCGATATCGGCGCGATAGGTATCACTGGCGGTCACGATGGTGCCGTTTTTGATAATGCGGTCAAACTGCATGATACATCCCCTGCTGGTTGGCTGATTTCCGGTGATGGTCCTTATTGATCCGATGCATCAAGCAACCGGTCAAAGGCCGCGGTCAGGCGGTCGACCTGTTCGATGGTGTTATAATGCACCATCGAAACACGCAGTGCGCCGCCATTATCAGACAGACCCAGATATTCGACCAGACGACGGGAATGGAAATCCCCAAAACGAATGGCGATTTTTTCGCGATCAATGATCTTGCAGACTTCTTCGGCATTGCGGTTATCAAACCGGAAACTGATGGTCGGAATGCGCGTGCCGTCGCGATTGTCGGCCTGCCCGATCACCACGCAATCATTGCGCCCGCGCAGATATGACAACAACCGTTCGGTCAGGGCATTTTCCTGATGGGTGATGGCATCATAGGCGGCAACGATTTTATCGCGCACCGATCCGGTTTCCCCAGCCCGTTCGCCCAGTTCGCACAGGTAATCAACAATACCGCAAACCGAATAGGCCATTTCATAGCTGGGATTGCCTGGCTCCAACTTGCCGGGGACTTTATCCTTGCCATAGAAATAATGATAAAGCGTATCAAGTTCGAGAAGCAGGTCATACTTCCCGTACATCATCGCCCCGTGCGGACCATAGGTTTTATACAGGCTGAAGACATAATAATCGGCATCAAAGGCCTGCACATCAACGGCACGGTGCGGCGCATAGGCCACCGCATCAATGCAGATTTTGGCCCCCATCGCATGGGCGTAATCGGCGAACTGGCGGACCGGATTGACCTCGCCAACGATGTTTGACACATGAGTCACACAGACAAGCTTGGTCTTATCGGTCATGACGGCCTTAAGCCCGTCAAGATGAAGACGACCGCTTTTGGCATCAGGTTCCCAAAAGCGGATATTCACACCGAATTCTTCCAGTGCCACCCAAGGCCCGATATTGGATTCATGATCGCCGATGGTGACAACGATTTCATCGCCTGCGGAAAACTGGCTGCGCATGGCGCGCGCAAGGTTTTGCAAAAGAACGGTGGTCGAAGCACCGAAAATGATTTCCTCGGGCCGGGACGCATTGACCAGCTGTGCCGCACTTTTGCGCGCATCAAGCAGGGCCTCGGCCGCAAGTTTGGAAACCTCGTAAGAGCCGCCGATCTGCACATTGCGGTTGAGCAGGAAGCTGTTGATACGGTCCAGCGCCTTGGTCAGAATTTGCGACCCGCCGGCATTATCAAAAAAGGCCCAGCCGTTTGACAGTGCCGGAAACTGGCTATGGACATATTCCATATCAAGGGTGCGTGTGTTTGCCATGAAAGGCATCCTCCGGGTGTATGGTTTCTATTTTTAATGATCGAGAACGGCGTGGAGGAAATTCCGCGTGCGTTCTTCTTTGGGGGCGTCAAATATTTCGGTGGGTGTTCCGGCCTCGATGATGTTGCCACCATCCATGAACAGGACCCGGTCAGCGACCTGACGCGCAAAGCCCATTTCATGGGTCACGACGACCATGGTCACCCCGGTCCCGGCGAGCTTTTTCATCACATCAAGCACCTCGCCGACCATTTCGGGATCCAAAGCCGATGTCGGTTCATCAAACAACAGCACCTTTGGTTCCATGGCGAGCGCCCGGGCAATCGCCACGCGCTGTTGCTGTCCGCCAGAAAGCTGACCGGGATATTTTTCGGCCTGAACCGAAATACCGACACGATCCAGCAGATCACGGGCACGTTTTTCGGCGTCGGCCTCTTTCATGCCGCGCACCCGGATCGGGGCCAGCATGACATTGCGCAAAACGGTCATGTGCGGGAACAGATTGAAGGACTGAAACACCATGCCGACTTCGGCCCGAACATCGGCAAGATCGCGACCGGGGCGGACCGGAATGCCATCAACGATGATCTCGCCGTCATTTTCGAACGGTTCGAGATGGTTGATGCAACGGATCAGCGTTGATTTCCCCGAACCGGACGGACCGACAACACAGACGACCTCGCCCTGTGCGATTTCAAGATCAATGCCGTGCAAAACGGTGAAATTGCCATAGGCCTTGCGGAGGTTTTTGATTGTGATCAGGGGCGCTTTCATCATGATCTCCCGCGGCTAAAACGTTTTTCAAGGCGGGCGACGAACCGCACCATCGGCAACAGCAAGATCAGATAGATCACAGCCGCCCCGATCAGTGGCGTCGGGTTGGCAGAAAGTGCCTGTGCCTGGGTCGCCTGTTTGAGCAGGTCCGGCATGGCAACAACCGATGCCAGCGCGGTATCCTTGAGAACGTTGATACAGTTATTGGTCAGCGGCGGGATGACGATGCGGATCGCCTGGGGCAGGATCACATCCGTCATGGTATAGCGGTTGGAAAGACCAAGGGCGGCGGATGCCTCGAACTGGCCCTTGGGGATGGCTTCGATCCCGGCGCGGAAAATTTCGGCAGTATAGGCGGCAGAAACCAGTGTCAGGGCCGTTACCGCCGAAAAGAACGGCGACAGGCGAATGCCGACAAAAGGCAGCGCGTAATAAACAATGATCAAAAGCACCAGAAGCGGGATCGAGCGGAAGACATCGATATATCCGCGCACCAACGTATTGGTGACAGGTCCGGCATAAAGCCGCAAAACAGCCAGGAAAAGCCCGCCAATCAGACCGGCAATAATACTTGTTACGCCAATCCCGATGGTCACAAGCAGGCCGTTTAACAATTGCGGCAGGCTGGCGACCAGGACGGGGATGTTAAAGAAGGTCGAAAATAAATCCATTTCACCACCAGTTCAAATTCACCCTGCCGACAATGCCGGGAGCCGCATGCCAATATCGGGGGCATCATCGGCAGGGTTGATGTGCGATATGCGCGATTATTTCAGGGTCGGCATATCAAGCACTTTGACCGTCGAGGTGGTGTCTTCCGGCGTTGCGCCGAACCAGGTTTCATGCAGACCGGCGATGAAACCTTCTTTTTTAAGTTCGGTGATCACGTCATTGACTTCGGTCGCAAGCGCGGCGTCCTTGTTAAACATGATCGAGTATTTTTCGCCCGTGGTGATACGTTCAACAACCTTCAGGTTCGGCTTGTCCTTGACGTAGTAAAGCAATGCCGGAATGTCGCTGATATAGCCGTCGATACGGCCCGCAGTCAGATCAAGCATCGCAGGCGAAAGACCTTCGTAGCGACGCACATCGCCAATACCGTATTCGCCGCCGTTTTGGGTGACCCACATGTCCCCGGTGGAGCCGGTATCAACACCGACAACCTTGCCCTTCATGGCATCAAGACCGGTAACACCGCCTGCGGCCGTCGCGGTCAGAGACTGGTCACTGTCATAGTAAGGCTGTGCAAAGGTCACAGACTCAAGACGCTTGTCGGTGATGGTGATCGAGGAAACCGCCATATCGATGCGGCCCGACTGAACGGCCGGGAACAGACCGTTGAACGGAATATTGACGAATTCGACGCTTTTACCCAGACGCTTGGCGATTTCGTTGACCAGATCGACTTCAAAGCCGACCACGGTGCCATCTGCCTGTTCAAATTCCCACGGAACGTTGCCGATATTGGCACCAACGGTCAGATCGGCAGCATTGACCGAGCTTGCGACACCCATCGCAAAAACCCCACCGACAACGGAAGCCGCAACATATGAAAAGAGCTTCATTTTATTATCCTTGTGTTTTTCGATATCCCTGATAACTACTGGTCTAACCGGTCTGACCAGTTAGACCACAAGGAAACATAAATCCGAAACCGTTGCAAGTGGGTTGGAGAAAAATCGTGACAAGCACACAACCAGCGCGGTATTCGCTTTAAGAACAAGGAACGAGGGAAGAGCAATGTTCAACAGGACCCTATTGCCGCAATCTGTGGCGCGGGAAATTCAGGGAATGATTCAGGACGGCACCCTGAAGCCCGGCGAAAAGATCCCCTCGCAGCGCGAATTTGCCCAGAAATTCGGGGTAAGTCGCGCATCGCTCCGCGAAGCCCTTTTAACGCTTGAAACCCTTGGCCTGATCAAGACCGAAGCCGGTCGTGGCACCTTTGTCACCGCAGGCGGCGGTAAATCAGAAGGCGATATGGCCCCCTGGCGCTATTCCGAAACCCATAGCGTTTTTGACGTTTTCCAGACCCGCATGATCCTAGAAAGCGAGATTGCCGCACTTGCCTGTGGACGCCTGACCGCAACCCAGTTTGACGCGATGGAAGACGCCACCAATCGCATGGAAAAATGCTGGGCTGATCAGGACCTTATTGCCAATGTCGAGGCCGATCTTGAATTCCACGGAACCATCGTTGCGGCATGCAGCAACAGTATGTTGCGCGACCTTTACAAGACCGTGCGCGACCAGATCACGGAAACCCAGCGCCAGCCGATTCCGATCACCGACCCGGAACGCATGCGTGAATCCATTGGCGAACATCGCAAAATTATGGCGGCCCTGCGCGACAATGACCCTGAACGCGCCCGCAAGGAAATGCAGACCCATGTCCGCAACACGGCACGCTGTGCGGGTTTGCAGGCCTGATCAGCCCGCGACACCAGTTCCCTTATAAAAACGGCAGCATATTTTTGACGTGGTCGGCGAAGGCGGTTGTAGCCGGGTTTTGAGTACCCTCGCCTGCGATGACTTTCAGGCCCAGTTTGGGCAAGGCGGGTAGCGGCGCCTTGAGGATATACAGATCATTTGGCACCGCCTTTTGCATCATCACACTGATGGCAAGGCCGGAACGGGCGACGGCGATCAGGCCGGTCAGGCTGCTGCTGGCATAGGAAATCTTGTAGGGAATTCCGGCTGCCTCGATTGCATCACACGCGGCCTTGTGATCAAGGGCGTTTGATGCGGGCAAGGCCAGCGGGATGGTTCGGGCGGGTGTCGGGCTGTCACCTGCCCCCGATGCATCGCTGATAGTGTTTCCGATCCCGGTTCCAATTCCTGTACCAAAATCATGCAGATCAAGGGTCGGCTTGGCACCGACCCAGGCAAGTTGTTCGGCCCGTGCGATATCAGGTTCCCCGTCCGGGTTGGCGACCGAGACCAGTGCCAGATCAATCTGGCGGGCGCGCAGCATTTTATGAAGCTCCGGCGTCGGGGCCGAAACCACCCTGATCTCGACATCCGGGTAGATCGTCCCGAAGCTTTTAAGCAGGGCCGGGAAAAAGGCGATCAGGTAATCCTCGGGACAGCCAAACACCATCGATCCGCGCAAACCCCGGTCGGAAAAGGCAAAGACCGCCTCGTCATGCAATTTCAAAATCCGTTCGGCATAGCCAAGGAACCGTTCACCGCTTCCGGTCAGGGCAACGCCACTGCCGCTGCGATGAAAAAGCGTCTGGCCCAGCGCATCTTCAAGACGCTGTATCTGCATGGTGACGGTTGATTGCGTGCGCCCGACCTGAAGCGCAGTTGCACTTAGCGTCCCGGAATGGGCAGCGCGTACAAAAGTCGTCAGCAGTTTGAGATCAAGCAGGTTTTGCATGGCTTTGCCCACCGCATATCAATTTTTCCAATACCGGAATGCCATAATTATCAATTTTACCAAGATATCAACAGCCGATACCCTGTATCCATCAAAGACACACGCTTGCAGGGAGCCAACCATGTCAAACAATGCCGATCCGAAATTCTGGGATGCCGCCAAAAAACACCTGATCCGCTATGGCGGAACGTTCGAACCAGCCATCATTGAACGTGCCAAGGGATCGTTTGTATATGATGCCGACAATCGCGCGATCCTTGATTTCACATCCGGGCAAATGAGTGCGGTTTTGGGGCACGGGCACCCGAAAATTGTCGAAACCGTGCAGCGCCAGGTCGAAACGGTGGCCCATCTGTTTAGTGGCATGTTGACCCGCCCGGTGGTGACCTTGGCCGAACGTTTGGCCGCCCTTGCGCCGGGGCTTGATCGCGTGCTTTTGCTGTCCACAGGGGCGGAAAGCAACGAAGCCGCCATTCGCATGGCAAAGCTTGTGACCGGCAAGCACGAGATTGTCGCCTTTTCCAAAAGCTGGCACGGGATGACCGGGGTTGCGGCATCGGCGACCTATAGTGCGGGGCGCAAGGGTTATGGCCCGGCGGCAGTCGGATCGCTTGCCATTCCGGCCCCCAATGCGTTTCGTCCGCGGTTTAAAAATGCTGACGGATCGCTTGACTGGCAGACCGAACTTGATGACGCCTTTAACCTGATTGATGCGCAATCAACCGGCAATCTGGCGGCATTTGTCGCCGAACCGATCTTATCAAGCGGCGGGATGTTGGAACTTCCCAAAGGGTATCTTGCCGCACTCAAGCAGAAATGCGTTGAGCGCGGGATGCTTTTGATCCTGGACGAGGCCCAAACCGGCATTGGCCGCACCGGCACCATGTTTGCCTTTGAACGTGATGGCGTGATGCCCGATATCCTCACCCTTTCAAAAACCATCGGGGCCGGATTGCCGCTTTCGGCTGTGATGACGACGCCGGAAATCGAAGATGCCGCCCATGAAAAGGGCTATCTGTTCTATACCACCCACGTTTCCGATCCCCTGCCCGCCGCCGTGGGCGTAACGGTTCTTGATGTCGTGGCCGAGGAAAACCTTGTGGCGCGCGCAGGTCACATGGGCAAACGGCTGTTTGACGGGTTGGCCGCACTGAAAAACCAGTATTCGTGTGTTGGCGATGTGCGCGGACGCGGGCTTATGCTGGGTATGGAGATCGTCAAGGATGGCGGTGCGCCCGATCATGATCTGGGGGCTGCGATTGCGAGTGAGGCATTCAAGCGCGGGCTTAGCATGAATATCGTCAAGCTTCCGGGCATGGGCGGTGTGTTCCGCATTGCCCCGCCGCTGACCATTACCGAAGAAGAACTTGATCTTGGCATTGCGATCATCGGGGATAGCATTGCAGCAAGCCTTCATGGTCGCTGATCACGTTCACATCAGTTGACAGACCAAACGAAACAGAGGTGAAATCAGACAAAGCCAACCTTCGCAAAGGTCTTGTCATGATCCGCCATATCGTTCTGGTCAAATTCCAATCGGGCATCAAACAGGATGACATCACATCCCTGTTTGATGCCCTTGCCAATCTTGGCACCCTTATCCCCGGCATGCGGGGCTTTGATGGCGGCATATCGGTCAGCCCGGAAAAGCTTGAACAGGGTTTCCGCCACGGGTTCTGCATTGATTTTGATGATGCCGCCGCGCGTGATGCCTATCTTGAACATCCCGAGCATCAGAAACTTGGCGGGCAACTGGTCGGGATGCTTGAAGGTGGTTTGGCGGGATTGGTGGTGTTTGATCTTGAGATGGCGTGATTCGTCGATTTTGGTCTCTCATTGAAACCAGATTGAAAATGCACATATTGGCCCTCAGACCCTGCATATCCGAGCGGAGGGATTGCCATGAAACAGACAACGGTATTCAGCGATAGCAAGGGACAGGCTGTTCGTATCCCGGCAGAGATGGCCTTTCCACAAGGCACGAAAACAGTTGCCGTACATTCCATCAATGCGGCTCGCGTTGTTACGCCAGTCGATCATTTGTGGGATACATTCTTTGACAGCCCATCGGTCAGTCTCGATTTCATGGAAGATCGCAACCAGCCCAAAGTGTAATAAAATACTTTGCGCAATATCAAAGAACACCCTCGCACAACCCTTTAGGATCATTCCAGAAAATCGGACATTGCAAGCGTAAGCGAACTCTGGTCAGATATTACGATCAGAGATTGTAGATCCCTTGCCCCCTGTCCTGGCCCCGTTTCTCGGAGAATGGAATGAAGAACCTGCGTTCTGTGCTGATTGTTCTTGTGGTGATTGTCGTGGCGGCCGGTGGCGGCTTTGCCTATTGGAAATCCCAGCAATCCGAGCTTCCCGACTTTATCGCATCGGGCAATGGCCGCATTGAAGCCGAAGAAATCCGGGTGGCGACCAAATATGCCGGGCGGGTCGACGAGGTTCTGGTTGATGAGGGCGATACGGTCAGTGCCGGTCAGGTCCTGGCACGTATGGATACCGCCGAACTGATGGCCAGTCAGGCGCGTGCGCGGGCCGAAGTTGCCGGTGCCGAACAGGGCATTGCCGAGGCCGAGGCATTGATCATCCAGCGCCAAAGCGAGCTTTCCTTTGCCCAGCAGCAATTGGCGCGCGCCAATGAGCTGGTGAAAAACAACAACATTTCCCGCGAACAGGTCGATCAGCGCCGGGCCGACCGGGATGTCGCACAAGCAGCCCTTAGTGCCGCCCAGGCCAAGCTTGTGAGTGCGCAGCGCAATGTCGAGGCGACCGAAGCGGAACTCAGACGCATTCAGGTCCAGATTGATGATTCAGTCCTGAAAGCGCCGCGCGATGGGCGAGTGCAATATCGCCTTGCCGAACCGGGCGAGGTTTTGTCGGGTGGCGGGCCGGTCATCACGATGATTGATCTGAGCGATGTTTACATGAATGTGTTCCTGCCTACGCGACAGGCCGGTCTGGCCTTTGTTGGCAATGAGGCGCGCATCATGCTCGATGCCGCGCCGGGCTTTGTGATCCCGGCCAAGGTATCGTTTGTTGCCGATGACGCGCAATTCACCCCGCGCGAGGTCGAAACACGGTCCGAACGTGACAAGCTGATGTTCCGGGTCAAGGTGCGGATTGATCGGGAATTGCTTGCCGAACATATCAAACGGGTCAAGACCGGCCTTCCCGGTGAGGCCTATATCATGCTGGCCGATCATCAGGACTGGCCCGATGCCTTCACGCCAAATGTGCCCGATGACGCCACCCTTCGCCAGAGCATGAAGTAATGAGTGATACCGGCTCAAAGCCCGTTCACGCTGTCGGTCAGGGCGTCGTTCAGGGTGTCTATCATGCCATCGAACATGCCGTGCGGCTTAAAGATGTGTGCCACCGCTATGGCAAGGTCACGGCGCTTGATCATATTGATCTGGAAATCCCGACCGGACAGACCGTGGGCTTTATCGGGCCGGATGGTGTGGGGAAATCGACCGCCCTTGCCCTGATATCGGGTGCGCGCAAGGTTCAGGACGGGTTGGTTGAGACATTGGGCGGATCAATGGCCGATCGCGCCCACCGCAACGATATCCTGCCCCGGATTGCCTATATGCCCCAGGGACTTGGCAAGAACCTTTATATGGATCTGACAATCCGCGAGAACCTTGATTTCTTTGGCCGGTTGTTTGGTCAGGGCAAGCGAGAACGCAACGAGCGGATCGCGTCCCTTACCAAGGCGACCGGACTGGCACCGTTTACCGAACGGCCCGCCGGAAAGCTTTCGGGCGGGATGAAGCAGAAGCTTGGTCTGTGTTGCGCGCTTATTCATGATCCCGATATCCTGATTTTGGATGAACCGACCACAGGGGTTGATCCCCTGTCGCGACGGCAATTCTGGCAACTGATTGACGCAATCAGACAAACCCGGCGCGAGATGACGGTCCTTGTCGCCACTGCCTATATGGATGAGGCCGCCCGGTTTGACCATCTGATTGCGATGAATGACGGCAAGATCCTTGCGACCGGCAGTGCCGATGACATCCTGAGCCGGACCGGAACAGATAACCTTGAAGCGGCCTTTATCGCCCTTTTGCCCGAAGAAGAACGCAGCGGGCATCATGAACTGGTCATTCCGCCGCGCACCAGTCATGGCGACACACCGGCCATTGTTGCCGAAAACCTGACCCAGCGATTTGGCGATTTTACCGCCGTGGACAATGTCAGCTTCCGCATCGAAAAAGGCGAGATTTTCGGGTTTCTGGGCTCGAACGGTTGCGGCAAAACCACGACCATGAAGATGCTGACCGGGCTTTTGGCAGCAACCGAAGGCACGGCAGAACTTTTTGGCAAGCCGGTCGACGGACAGGATATCGAGCTTCGCCGCAAGGTTGGCTATATGAGCCAGGCCTTTTCGCTTTATTCCGAACTGACCGTGATGCAGAACCTTGAGCTGCATGCGCGGCTGTTTCACCTGTCCGAGGATCAGATCAAGCCGCGTATTGACGCGCTTTCCGAGCGGTTCGGGCTTGGTGAATATCACCATGATCTGGCAGAGCGCCTTCCGCTTGGTGTGCGGCAACGCTTGTCGCTGGCGGTTGCGATCATTCATGATCCGGAAATCCTGATCCTTGATGAACCGACATCGGGTGTCGATCCGGTGGCGCGTGACGGGTTCTGGGAATTGCTGGTTGAACTTTCGCGCAAGCAGGGTGTGACGATCTTTATTTCCACCCATTTCATGAATGAGGCGGAGCGGTGCGATCGCATATCGCTGATGCATGCCGGCAAGGTGTTGATCAGCGACACCCCGGACGCGATTACCAAGGGACGCGGATCAGACACCCTTGAAGAAGCCTTTATCAGTTATCTGGTCGAGGCCAGCGGCGAACAGGAAGCTGCCCCCGAACCGGACCCGGATCAGATTTCGGGCGATGACATTCAACCCGATCACTGGAAACCGGCAAAGGCATCGATATTCAGCCCGCGTCGACTTTGGGCCTATTCATTGCGCGAAACCATGGAGCTGATCCGCGATCCGATCCGGCTGATGTTTGCCCTGATCGGGACGGCGATCCTGATGCCGGTCTTTGGCTATGGCATTACGTTTGATGTTGAAAACCTGACCTATGCGGTGCTGGACCGCGATCAGACGCCGGAAAGCCGGACCTATATCGAAAATCTTTCGGGATCGCGCTATTTCCGGGAACAGGAACCGCTGATCAGCAATGCCGATCTTGAGGCACGATTGCTGTCGGGCAGCATTTCACTGGCGATTGAAATCCCGCCCGGTTTCGGGCGCGATGTCGGCCGGGGTGCCAGCCCGGAAATCGGGGCCTTTATTGACGGCACCATGCCGTTCCGGGCCGAGACCATTCATGGCTATGTCGAAGGCATCCATCAACGGTATCTGAGCGAGACAGCCCGCCGTGAGGATGGCAGCACGACATCATCCCTGCCGATCCAGATTGAAACCCGGTATCGCTACAATCAGGATTTCAAAAGCATCTATGCCATGGTGCCATCGGTGATTGCCCTGCTTTTGATGTTTATTCCGGCCGTTCTGATGGCAGTGGGCGTGGTGCGCGAAAAGGAATTGGGATCGATCACCAATCTTTATGTCACCCCGGTTTCAAAGCTTGAGTTTCTGTTGGGTAAACAGTTGCCCTATATCGCGCTTGGTTTGATCAACTTTGTCCTGATGAGCGCCATGGCGCTGTTCTGGTTCGAGGTGCCGTTGCGCGGCAATGGATTGACGCTTTTGCTTGGGGCAACACTATTTGTGATTTCGACCACGGGGCTTGGTCTTTTGATTTCGTCCTTTACCAGCACCCAGATTGCCGCCCTGTTTGGCACGGCGATCATTACCATGGTGCCATCGGTGATGTTTTCAGGAATGATGCAGCCGATTTCATCACTGGAAGGCGCGCCGGCGGTTCTTTCGACCATCATCCCGACATCGCATTTCATGTCGATCAGTGTCGGCACCTTTACCAAGGCGCTTGGCTTTGCCGAGCTGTATCCCGAACTGATCAAGCTTGCGATCTTCTTCCCGGCACTCAGCATGATTTCGATGCTGCTTTTGAAAAAGCAGGAGGCCTAAGCGATGTTGGCAAGACGGATCAGCAATATCTATCGGCTTGGCATCAAGGAGCTTTACAGCCTTAAACGCGACATCGTTCTGATGATCCTGATTGTCTGGGCGTTTTCATTTGCGATCTATAACGCGGCGACCGGGTTTTCCCATGACCTTAACCATGCGTCGATCGCGATTTCCGATCAGGACGGATCGGCACTTTCTCTGCGCATCCGTGATTCATTCCTGCCACCATTTTTCCAGAACCCGGTCCAGATCGAGGAACGCGACCTTGATGCGGCAATGGATAGCGGTGAATTCACCTTTGTACTGGTGATCCCGCCGCAATTCGAACGCGACCTGATTGGCGGGCGCAATCCGGAAGTGCAGCTTAATATCGATGCCACGGCGATGATGCAGGCCGGGATCGGCCAGGGATATGTCAGCAATATCATTTCGCGGGAAGTATCAACCTGGCTCGGCGGCAAATCGGCCTATGCCGGGGCCAATGGCGACAGCACGGCCCAGATCGTCACGCGCTATGCCTATAACCAGAATGCGACCAGTTCGTGGTTTACCGCGACCATGGAAATCATCAATGCCATTACCATGCTGTCGATCATTCTTTCGGGGGCGGCCCTTATTCGCGAACGCGAACATGGCACGATCGAACACCTTCTGGTCATGCCGCTTGATCCGTTTGAAATCATGATGGCAAAGGTCTGGGCCAATGGGCTTGTCATTCTGATTGCCAGTACGCTGTCGCTGACCTTTGTGGTCGAGCTGATCCTTGGCGTGCCGGTGATCGGATCTAAGCTGTTATTCATGGCCGGCACGGTGCTTTATCTGTTCTTTGCCACTGCCCTTGGCATTTTCCTGGCGACCATGACGCGATCCATGCCGCAATTCGGGTTGCTGTTTATCCTGGTCGTCCTGCCGCTTCGGATGCTTTCGGGGGGCACCACCCCGCTTGAAAGCATGCCCGAAACCCTTCAGAACATCATGCAGATCGCGCCATCAACCCATTTCGTGAAATATGCGCAAGCCATCCTGTTTCGCGGAGCGGGCATTGATGTGGTGTGGCCGGAATTTCTTTTGGTCTTTGTGATCGGCAGCGCCTTTTTCGCATTCAGTGCCATGCGGTTCAGAAAAAGCATCGCGCAAATGCGGTGAGGACCGGGCCAGAAACACACTCCCCCCGAGAAACACAAAACCCCGCGCGGCAACCCGGCGGGGTGGGAATGGTGGGCCTAACAAGACTCGAACTTGTGACCTCTCGCATGTCAAGCGAACGCTCTAACCAACTGAGCTATAGGCCCCTATGGGTGTAAAAGATGGTGGGCCTAACAAGACTCGAACTTGTGACCTCTCGCATGTCAAGCGAACGCTCTAACCAACTGAGCTATAGGCCCGCAAATCCATCTTTTGAAAAACCGCCCCGATCAGGGTGAAAGGATTGGTCCGTGCCGTTTGCGTCGGCGAGGCGGTATTTAGCCCAAGGCAGACAAAGGTGCAACCCCAGAAATGGTTTTTTGACAAAAAATCTTCATCAATTCTGCTCCAATTACCATATGCTAGGGAAGCCTGCTGCACCTGATCGGGTGCAGGATGGTTTTGGGGACCGCGGGATATTGAAGAACACTGTTACCAGGGATGGACGTTACGCACGACAATGAACCAGTTGCCTTCGGAAATTACCTCAACCGGCCCAGCTACTGTTATCCTGCCACCACGGCAAACATTGCCAGTGGTGTTTGCATCCCCACATTCAGGACGCCAGTACCCCCAGGACCTTATTGAAAGCGCGCGGATCGGATCGTTCGAACTGCGCGCATCGGAAGATGCCTTTGTCGATCAGCTGTTTACAGCCGCTCCGAAACTTGGCGCGCCGCTTTTATGCGCGACATTTCCGCGTGCCTATGTCGATGTGAACAGGGCCGCGATGGAACTTGATCCGCGCATGTTCGAAGGCGACCTGCCCGATGATGCGGAAATCAATTCGATGCGGGCACTTTCGGGGCTGGGATCGATCCCGCGCGTGGTCAGCGGCGGGGTCGAGATTTACAAAAGCCGCCTGCCCGTCGAAGAAGCATTCGAGCGAATTGATACCTATTACCGGCCCTATCACAGCGCGTTGCAGAAACTGATTGATCAGACACGCGACAGTTTCGGCTATTGCATTCTGATTGATTGCCATTCAATGCCCGGTGATTCCACCGACAGCATGAAAAACCGCGTTGATCTGGTGCTTGGCGATTGCTATGGAAGTTCATGCCACCCGTCATTGACGCGGTTTGTGGATGATTGTCTTCGCAATATGGGCTTTGGCCCGGCGCATAATGACCCCTATGCCGGGGGATATTGCACGCGCCATTACGGCCGCCCCGAAGAGCATGTGCACAGTCTTCAGATCGAGCTGTCACGCGCGCTTTACATGGATGAAGCCACAATCACCCCGCATCGCGGCTTTGACATTCTGCGTGACCAGATGACCAATCTGATTGCGGCCTTCCATGATCTCGACGGGAACCCGTTTTAATGACCGATACTGCGACCAGCGTTGTTTTGCACGATCTGGTGATCCGCGATGCCGAACCCGAAGATTTCGAACGCATTACCGAAATCTATGGCCATCATGTCCTGCACGGGCTGGCATCATTTGAAGAACGTGCACCCGAAATTGCCGAGCTGACATCACGCTGGCAGCATGTGCGCGAACGCGGCCTACCCTATCTTGTCGCCGAACTTGACGGCCGGGTCGAAGGCTTTGCCTATGCCGGATCATACAGAACGCGCCCGGCCTATCGCTTTACGGTCGAAGACACGATCTATATCGCGCCCGATGTTGTCGGCAAGGGTGCGGGGCGTGCCCTGCTTTCGGAGCTGATCAAACGGTGTACCGCCCTTGGTTACCGCCAGATGGTAGCCGTGATTGGCGATAGTGCCAATGTGGCATCGATCGGGCTTCATGCGCGGCTTGGCTTTAGGGTTGCCGGAACCCTTCAGTCGGCCGGGTTCAAGCTGGGCCGCTGGGTCGATAGCGTCATCATGCAGCGCGGCCTTGGCGATGGCGATGGGACAACCCCGCAAAACAACCCCTCGCGCGAGAAATAATTCCGGAATCAAGCCCCTGATCCGGGAATACATCAAGCCCGACACACTTATTATTCGATTTTTCTAAAATAAACTGCAAAACCTACTCTTGCAGCTAGTTCCGCGGGGCCTGAAACGCTCTTATTCTCCGACGCGTGATCCGCAATCGGGGGAAAGAGCGATAAGATGCTGAACGATCTTGCGACCAGCTATGCCGGCCTGCCCGATCAGGCTGCCCGTGCGGTGAATTTCTGCATGTTTGCCGCTGCCGGATTGCTTGGCGCGATGTCGCGCAGAAACAACGTATCGATCACGCGAACACAGTATTTTGTCAGACTGTCGCTTCTGGGATTTGCCATTGCGCTTTCCGGGGTCGCCTATGTTTTCACCACGCCCGCGATCGAGCATAATCTTTACTGGGTGATCACGGTATATCCGCTGCTTGTCGCCATGGTGGCGGGCTTTGTCCTTGGCCGCCTTTCTGTTGCCCGGGCGCTTGATATCGGCGGGCAGAAGCAACTGGCCATTCTGGGATTTATCCCGGTTCTCAATCTTTATCTGCTTTTGAAAAGCGGTCGGACAAGGCCAGGCATCATAAGATCCGGCTCGGCATCCCTGCTGTCTGGCGGCAAAGGCATCATGATCGGACTGGCGATCATTATGCTGGGTGCCTATACGTCATTCAATTTCAAAACATCCGCCTTTACGATCAATGATCAGCAACAGCTCAGTGCGAAGCTTGGCAAGATCGCAAACGACCTTCAGCCGATGCTGCCGATCACAACGGGGGAAACGGTTGACCTGGTCATGATCAAAGCTGCCAGGAACGAGCTTCAGCGGACCTATATCGTTTATGATCCCGCCTTTGCCTTTACCGCAGACTCCCATGATCAGATCGCGGCCTATTTATGCAGCGATCCGAAAATAGCACTACTGGTGAATGCCGGTGCCGTATTTGTCGAGAACTACGTCACCAGTCAAAAGCATCTCAATACATTCCGGGTCAGCCGAACCGATTGCAGCCATTAGGGCAATCGTGCCCCAAAATATCAGCCCCGCGCATACTGGCGCGGCCTGGTTGATTTGCAACGCACAAAAATCCGCGCAAAAATTCAAACCGTATATCAACAGGATTATTGAGACAGCCGAAATCAACCTAAATGGCTGAATTCAGGCAAAAAAGAAGGCCGCCTGTGACAGCGGCCCAAGTCTAGGGAGGAAACGTCCAAGAAACGAGCGACAAGTCGCTCGCCGGAATGCACTGCGTCCTACCGCAGCGCACAAATGGAGATTACCCATTTGACGGGGAGGACGCAATAGCTTTTTGACTATTTTTTCGTCAAAAATATCGATGCATATTTTTTCATCACAATTTTATGACAATGCCCGCCAATCGGTCTGAATTTCCGACGTGAGAGGCTATTTTTTGATCATCAAAGAAAAGCGGATTTTCGAATCTGGAAAAAGAATCGATGCGAATCCATCGCATCAATCGCCCGAAATCCCCCTGCCCGGTTCGGGTGATTCGGGAAAATCACCCCTGAAAGCAAGAAAACCACCCGGGACAAGCACATCAAACGGCGTTTCGCCCGTCAAACACAGACCGAAAGCCCGAGAGCTGCACGCAAGCGTCGAAAACATCAGAACTCTTTCCCCCAATACCGGGGATTAAAGTCGATCACAAAAGAAAATAAAAACCCGCGATTTGATGGCATGCCCGCAAAACACCGCCATGGGCAACCAACAATGCACCAACACCGCCAAAGCTTGCGAACGTGCACAGCCAGCTTGAACCACCGCGCAAAGGCCGTCGTAAATCGGAAGTGGTTATGAGAGCTTCGGATATCGGGTGCTTTAGCTGAGTGCAGCGTGCTGGATGGCCCACGCCGAGCAACCGGTACTGGATGACCGGTGCTGGCGCTCAGATGCTTCGGCACCAAGCCCAAGCGCCAAGCGTCCGAGAGACCGCCGACAAACAGGCATCTGACGTTAAGCGCCAGAAGCATGGCCCGTGGTGTGAAGCGCAGAGAGAGAGAGAGAGAGAGAGAGAGAGAGACAGTCCCGGACATGGACTTAAGGAGCTGCGGTGCTTCCGATGCAAATTGTCAGGTGAAGAACAGGAGCACGTACCGCCGCCGTCCTTTACCCGATGCAGGCAAAGGGCATACAGGATGAGCCCGATCAATTCAGGGTACGGTCAACCGACTGGACATTGGCGCTGCAGGGTGCGCCGGCAGGCTTGCGGGTCGGGTGACGGCGCCCGGACAACCCGTTTGCAATCATGTCATCATGATCGCGGCGTTTTTTGGCTTCATACATGCGGCGGTCGGCCAGTTCGATCAGGTTTTGCGGCAAGGCGATTGCATCTTCGATCCGTTCGGACAGACCGACGCTGGCTTTTTGGACCTGACCATTTTCAAGCGCAGCCAATCCGGGTGCCATGACACGGTCAAGGACCTCGGCGGCGCGGGCGCGATCGAGTTCGGGCAACAGGACCAGGAATTCCTCCCCACCCCAGCGCACGACAAGATCGGAACGCCGGAACCGGGCAACCAGATTTTCACCGACCTCGCCCAGAATGCGATCGCCATAGTCATGCCCGTAGCGGTCATTGATCTGTTTGAAATCATCAAGATCGATAAAGGCCACCGTATAGGGCACCTTTTTGCGCAGGGCACCATCAAAGCTGACCTTGATCATTTCCATGCCAAAGGCACGGGTGTAACAGCCGGTCAAAGGATCAATGGCGATTTCCTGGGCCGCGACAATCGTGCGATAGAGCTGTACCAGTGCCGAAAAGACCGCAAGCGGCAGCAGCACCATCAACAGCAATTCAAGCGGGATCATGCCGGTGGCAAGGTCGATATAGCCCCCGACCACCAGAAGCCCAAGAATCGGCACACACAACATGACTGCTTCGACCAGGGTCACGGGCATGATCGCAATCATCACCACCAGCCCCAGCATCAGGAAACTGTGCGCGGTATGCATGCGTTCGGTCGCCTGAAGATCATTGCCGCAAAATACCGTCAGCAGACAGACCGCAACAATCAGCATCAACATCGGCAAATAGGGAAAATGCCGACGCAAGCGCGCACTGACCGCCCGGTTGGTGATGACGGCCAAGGCCACCCCGGACACCAGCAGCCGCATCACAAAGACCTGTGAGGACCACATATCAATCGAAAGAGAACCATCCCAGAACGGGACAGCCAGCATCAGCACCAACACAAAGAAGGCGGCGAAACGCGCCGATAGCAGAATCGTTTCCTTACGCCGCAGATGCAATAATTCCGCATGTCTTGGCGTATAGAGGAAGTCACGATAGCAACACCGCAAAGACCCGGCAGTGCGCCTACTATCTCTGAAGAGATCAGATAGCACGCAGAACAGCTCCACCTTCAATAATTTCAGGGACCTACCTGTCCCCGAATGTGACCATCATGGTTCCCTTATTTAACCAAAGATACAACTATCCATTAGAGGTGGTCGTATCCAAACGACATAGCGATCTTTGCAACACCGTCGAGAACCGTGGCGCAACATATTGATAAAAAAGATAATTATTCAAGTTTCAATTTTGGAATCGCTTTAAAAAAACTGAAACTTTTTTCAAAATGGCAGCAAAGGCAATTCGACCTGCGGTCATATTGCGCAAAAGAAAAAGGCCGCACCCGAATGCCGGGGCGGCCTTTTGAAACATATCAGTCAGATGACAGGATGCACACAGATCACCGACCTGCGTGCATCAGCATCAGCCCCAAAGGGCGCGATCGGGAAGCCCCATCACCCCGTTCTTGAAGGTCAGGGCGTGGTCGCGATCCTTTGCCATCCAGATCGGACCATCAAGATCAACAATGCGCGACATTGCGCCGATGATCATGGCCGGTGCCATTGCAAGCGATGTCCCGACCATACAGCCGGTCATAAGTTGCATGCCTGCCTTGGAGGCAGCTTCGGCAAGTTCGAGCGCGCCGGTAAGGCCGCCGGTCTTGTCGAGCTTGATATTGATCATGTCATAGAGATTGGCCAGACGCGGAATGTCTGCCACCGTATGAACTGACTCATCGGCACATAGCAGAACCGGGCAATCGATATCGATCAGACCATCATCCTGACCGGCAGGAAGCGGCTGTTCGATCATTTCGACTCCCAGCCCGTCAAGTTCGGCACCGATATCTTCGAGCAGATCAAGTGACCAGGCTTCGTTGGCATCGACAATGATGCGGGCCGTCGGGGCACCTTCGCGAACCGCACGCACGGATTCGAGAACATTTTCCCCGTTCAGCTTGACCTTCAACAACGGCGCATGGGCAATTTTGCGTGCTGCTTCGCGCATGTTGTCAGGGGTATCGATGCTGAGCGTTTCGGCCGTTACCAGACCTTCCGGTGCCTTATGCCCGATCATTTCCCAGACACGACGACCGAACCGCTTGGCTTCGAGATCCCAATAGGCGCAATCAACGGCATTGCGTGCCGCGCCGGCCTTCATGGCATCCTGAAGCTCCTTGCGGGTCATGCCGCGCGACAGGGCATCGGCCTGTGCATTGATATCAGCAATGACACCGTCGACCGTTTCCCCGTAACGGGCATAGGGAACGCATTCCCCATAGCCCGTATGGGTGCCGTCCGTCAGGGTCACCTTGACCACATGTGCCTCGGTCCGGGCCCCGCGCGAGATTTTGAAAACCTGTGCAAGGGGGAAGACTTCGGAAATCACAGTGAGTTGAGGCAACTTAAATCTCCTGAAGCTTGTCGACGATCGACGCAACGCCGGTGCGGACCGGGTCAACAGCCGGAAGACCGAATTCGGCCTCGATATCGGCCAGAAGCTTGGTCGCGGCGGCATCGTCAAGCGCCTTGGTGTTGATGGCAAAACCGACAACCACACAGTTCGGGTTGGTCAGTTTGGCATGCATCAGATTGACATCCATGCAGGTCTTGAGATCCGGAAGCTTGTAGCCCGGAAGACCACGCATGTGCGCACGGGTCGGTTCATGGCAGACAACCAGCGCATCGGGCTGGGAGCCGTGGATCAGGCCCATGGTCACACCCGAGAACGAAGCGTGGAACAGGCTGCCCTGCCCTTCGATAACGTCCCAGTGATCGGCATCATTGGCCGGCGCAATGGTTTCAACCGCACCGGAGATGAAGTCGGAAATCACCGCATCAACCGAAATGCCTTCGCCGGCGATAAAGATGCCGGTCTGGCCAGTTGCGCGGAAGTCGGACTTCATGCCGCGTTTTTTCATTTCGGCATCAATGGCAAGAGTGGTGTACATTTTACCAACCGAGCAGTCGGTACCAACTGCCAGCACGCGCTTGCCGGAACGTTTTTCGCCGTTGCCGACCGGGACCTTGCCATCGAAGTGGCGAACGTCAAACAGCTTTACACCTTTGGCAGCAGCAGCTTCGACCAGCTCGGGAATCGTCGAAAGACGGGTATGAAGACCGTTGGCGATATCCATGCCGGCATCAATTGCGGCAAGCAGGGTTTCCATCCATGCCGGGCCGATAATGCCGCCACGGTTGGCAACACCAAGAACCAGGGTTTTGACGCCAGCGGCCTTTGCTTCGGCGATCGTCATTTCCTGCAGACCGAGATCAGCCTGACAGCCTGGCAGGCTGAGCTGACCGACGCACCATTCCGGGCGCCACTGCTTGATGCCGATTGCGGTTTTTGCAGCCAGTTCATCCGGCGCGTCACCAAGAAACATAAGATAGGGATGTTCGATTTTCATAATACCTCCTTGACCAGCGTCCAAGCGCTGCCCTTATAATCTGGAGCAGTTATACCGCAATATGGTGGGGTCGTTCCAGAGATATGAATTGATATCTTCGACGATCACACCGATATTTCGACTATAATTCGAAAAACCAAAACAATAACAAAATAAAATACAAAACTCTTCGAAGACCAACATTCTTTCTTGTGAAATTTGTCGGGAATGGCCCGAAAAACGCAAGAAAATGCAATTTTGAAGGACTGGCGTGAAAGCGCCCGACTACATATGAGCACCGATCTCAAGAAGTGGCTATCTGAGCGAAAAATCGAAGAAGTCGAATGCATTGTACCGGACATGTCAGGGGTGGCCCGGGGCAAGGTTCTGCCGACGCAGAAGTTTCTGCGCGGTCTGGAAGCCAAAAGCCTTGCCATCCCGGAGGCGATTTTCTGCCTGACTGTAACCGGCGGCTATCCGGAAGAAACCGATGCATTCCTTGACCCGGCGGAAAAAGACGTCGTCATGGTTCCCGATCCGGAAACCATCCGCGTCGTGCCGTGGTACGAGGAGCCGACTGCCCAGATCATCTGCGATTGCTATCACTTCTCTGGCGAGGAAGTTTCGACCTCGCCGCGCGGGGTTCTCAAACGTGTTCTCAAGGCATTTGAAGAACGCGGGATGAAACCCGTCATTGCCCCGGAACTTGAATTTTATCTGGTGGCGAAAAACACCGATCCGGACAACCCGCTTGAACCGCCGATTGGCCGTTCCGGCCGCCCGGAACGTGCATCGAACGCGTTTGGCATTGATGCGATCAACGAGTTCGACCCGTTGATCGAAGATCTTTATGACTATTGCGAAGCCATGGATATCGATGCCGATACCATGAGCCACGAATCCGGTCCCGCCCAGCTTGAAATGAACTTTAACCATGGTGAACCGCTTGAACTGGCCGACCAGTCGTTCCTGTTCAAGCGCACGCTGCGCGAAACCGCACTCAAGCATGGAGTCTATGGTACCTTCATGGCCAAACCGATGGGCAACCATCCGGGCAGTGCCATGCATATTCACCAGAGTCTTGTCGATATCAATACCGGCAAGAACCTGTTTGCCGATGATGACGGCGAAAACTCCAAGATGTTCCTGAACTATATTGGCGGCTTGCAGCGTTATCTGCCTGCGGCCATGCCGCTTCTGGCTCCGAATCTGAACAGTTATCGCCGTTTGCAGCCCTGGTCGGATGCCCCGATCAACATGCACTGGTCGCTTGATAACCGAACGGTCGGCCTGCGTCAGCCCAATGGCCCGGCAGCCGCACGCCGGATCGAAAACCGCATTCCGGGTGCCGATGCCAACCCGTATCTTGCGGTGGCAGCGTCCCTTGCCTGTGGCCTTCTGGGTATTCTTGAAGAAGTCGAACCGACGTCACCGATCGAAGGGTCGGGCTATGACCGGGCGCATTCCCTGCCCCGTCATATCCACGAGGCACTGGCGAAATTCCAGCGTTGCAAGCCGCTGAAAGAACTTCTGGGCGAGGAATTCTCGGCCGCGGTTCTGGCGGTGAAGGAAGCGGAATGGGATGCCTATCAGACCGTGATCAGCGCCTGGGAACGCGAGCACCTGTTGCTCAACGTTTAAAATCACAGATCGAATTTTGCGCCGGGATCCTGAACCCGGCGCAAGATTATTGCTTCTCGAATGCCCAAATTTTCACTTGATGCGAAAAATGCACAATTTTCCATCTTGTGTTTGACAATATCCTGATGCATTCGAAGGATATTGGACGTGTCCTCTTGTCCTGGGGGAATGAAACAACAGGACGCCCAAACTTTTCAAACGCTGCCACATGGGAGGCTCAGCGAAATGAAATCTCTTCTTAAATCTTCAAGCCTTGTTGTGCTTGCATCCGTTGGCCTTGCCGGCGCGGCGCAGGCCGAAGATGTTCTGAACATCTATAACTGGTCGGATTATATCGGCGAAGAAACCATTGCCAATTTCGAAAAAGAAACCGGCATCAAGGTTAACTACGACGTCTATGACAGCAACCAGGTTGTCGAAGCAAAGCTGCTGGCAGGCAATTCCGGGTATGACATTGTTGTCCCGACCCTTGCCGATGCCGAACGCCTGATCAAGGCCGGTATCTTCCAGGAAATCGACAAATCGAAATTGTCCAACTATGGCAATCTTGATCCGGTCATCCTGAAACAGCAGGCCAAATACGACCCGGACAACAAATTTGCCGTTCCGTATTTCTGGGGTACGAACGGCTATGGCTATAACGTCGAGAAGGTCAAGGAAGTCCTTGGCGACGACGCACCGGTCGATAGCTGGTCGCTGATTTTCGATCCGAAATATGCCGAGCCGCTGTCGAAATGCGGTCTGAGCCTTCTGGATGATCCGGGCGAGGTTGTGCCGCTGGTCAACTTCTATCTCGGAAATATGGAAGACGGCGCACCGTCCGCAGAATCGATTGAAACCGCGATTGCCGAACTGGAAAAAATCCGTCCTTACGTGACCTATTTCCACAGCTCGCAATACATCAACGATCTTGCAAACGGGAACACCTGTGTTTCTGTTGGCTGGTCGGGTGACGTTGGCATGGCGGCCCTTCGCGCCGAAGAAGCCGGCAACGGCAACGAGATCAAGTATGTCATCCCCAAGGAAGGCACCCTGATCTGGTTTGATGCCATGATGATTCCGGCCGATGCGCCGAATGCGGAACTGGCACACAAATTCATCGATTATGTGCTGCGTGCCGACGTTGAAGCCGACATTGCCAACTATGTTGCCTATGCCACCCCGAACCTGGCGGCAATGGAACTGGTTGACGAGGAACTCCTGAACGATCCGGGCATCTACCCGCCGCAGGAAGTCAAAGAACGTCTGCGTTCGAAGGTCGAACCGGGTTCGCGCGAACTGCGTACCCGTACCCGTCTTTGGACCAAGCTTAAAACCGGTCAGTAAGACTGTCGTTGCGATCATCCCCTGATGATCGGACAACAAAACATTCGAACCATCAAAGGGCGCGATTTTCATCGCGCCCTTTTCTTATCGGCGACATCAAGTGCCAGACGCCCAGTGCCGACCACCTCCCGCACCCCGGCATGGCTGTGACTCGCAAAGCTGTGAAGACAGTCACACAATCCCCGCCCGTCCGCGCACCATCCTCAGCGGTCGAAGAATGCACATTTTCTGAACACCCAAAGGCCATTTTCTGCCGTTTTGGGCGGCAAATCATATTTGTTGTTCAAAATATCGCACACCCCTCTTTACAGATTGTAGAATTGCTTCATCCTGTTATCAGAGCGAACCGACACCCGGCGCCGACGCAATAATCAAAAACTTGCGCAGCAGATCATCAGGGACTGTCGTCTGGTCAAATCGGTTCATCATGACACTGAAAAAGGGGAGAATGCTGGTGCCTGAGGCGGTTTTGGATCGCGCGCATGAGGACGTGCATAAGACGCAACCTTGGAACAATCCAGATGCGGTTCCCTATATCCGCTTCGAGAATGTGACCAAAAAATTCGGCGACTTTTACGCTGTCGATGACGTTTCCCTTGATATTTATCGCCACGAGCTTTTCGCCCTTCTGGGCGGTTCGGGCTGCGGGAAAACGACGCTTCTGCGCATGCTTGCCGGATTTGAAGAACCCACATCGGGCAAGATTTTCATTGATGGTGTCGATATGGCCGGCGTCCCGGCCTATGAACGCCCGACCAATATGATGTTCCAGTCCTATGCCTTGTTTCCGCATATGAGTGTTGAACAGAATGTGGCGTTCGGCCTTGTTCAGGACGGCGTTTCGCGCGCCGAGATCAAGGAACAGGTTGCTGATATGCTTGCCCTTGTGCAAATGACCAAATTTGCCAAACGCAAACCCCATCAGCTTTCCGGTGGTCAGCGTCAGCGTGTCGCCCTTGCACGGTCACTGGTCAAGCGCCCGAAGGTGCTTTTGCTTGATGAGCCACTGGGTGCGCTTGATAAGAAGCTGCGCGAACAGACCCAGTTCGAACTGGTCAATATTCAGGAAAAAGTCGGCACGACCTTTGTCATGGTGACCCATGACCAGGAAGAGGCCATGACCATGGCATCACGTATCGCGGTGATGAATGAAGGCGTGATCAATCAGATCGGCACCCCGTTCGAGCTGTATGAATATCCCAACAGCCGCTATACCGCGAACTTCCTGGGCCAAGTCAATCTGATCGAAGGCGTTCTGGTTGATGATGATGAAAAATACGCGATCATCAAATCGGACGAGGCCAATTGCGATATCTATATCGATCACGCCGTTCAGGGCCATGAAGGCATGACTTTCTGGGTTGCACTGCGCCCGGAACGCCTGCGTCTGACCAAGGATGCGCCGGAAGATACCAAATATAACTGCCTGTCGGGCAAGGTCGAAGAGATCGGTTATCTTGGTGGTATTTCGACCTATCACGTGCGCCTTGAAACCGGCAAACGCATCAAGGTCACCGAGCCCAATTCCACCCGCCAGATCGAACCGCGCTATACGTGGGAAGACAGCGTGTGGGTATCGTGGGAGGCCGGGGCTGCTTCGGTTCTGAACAAATGAGCAGTGACAAGCTAACCATCAAGCAAAAATTTGACCGCTGGATGATCAAGCATGGCCGGGTACTGGTGATCGGGATCCCTTATTTCTGGCTTTTCCTGTTCTTCCTTGTGCCGTTTCTGATCGTTCTGAAGATCAGTTTTTCAATGGCGGAATATGCACAGCCGCCTTATAGCGCCCTGTTTGCATGGATTGATGAAGGCGTCACGATCACGCTTAATTTCGGGAACTATCTGTTCCTGCTATCTGACAGCCTGTATGCCACGGCCTATCTTAATTCGATCCGGATTGCCGCCATTTCCACGATCATTACCCTTTTGATCGGTTATCCGATGGCCTACGGGATTGCACGCGCCCGCGGATCGATGCGCAGTGTTCTTTTGATGCTGGTGATCCTGCCGTTCTGGACCAGCTTTCTGATCCGTGTTTATGCCTGGATCGGCATTCTGGACCGCGAAGGTCTGATCAATGCATTCCTGATGTGGACCGGGATCATTACCGAACCGCTGATCATGCGTCAGACCGAGTTCGCGGTTTATGTCGGCATTGTTTATACCTATCTGCCATTCATGATCCTGCCGCTTTATTCGACGCTTGAGAAAATGGATATCAGCCTGATCGAAGCGGCGATGGATCTTGGCTGCAAACCGTGGCAGGCCTTTGTGAAGGTGACCTTGCCGCTGTCCCTGCCCGGTATTCTGGCGGGATCGCTTCTGGTGTTTATTCCAGCTGTTGGCGAATTCGTTATTCCGGAACTTCTGGGCGGTCCGAACACGCTTATGATCGGGCGCACGCTTTGGAATGAATTCTTTGCCAACCGTGACTGGCCGATTGCATCGGCGGTGGCGATTGCGATGCTGATCTTCCTTGTGGTGCCGATCATGTGGTTCCAGCATATCCAGACCAAGCAGGAGGAACGTGAACAATGAGTGGGAAACGTTCAACCTTCCTGATTTCGGCTTTGGTTTTCGGCTTTGCGTTTTTGTATGTGCCGATCCTGCTGGTCATTGTGTATTCGTTTAACGAAGGCAAGCTGGTTACCGTCTGGGCCGGGTTTTCGACCAAATGGTATGTGTCGCTGTTTAACAATGACGGCATGATCGATGCCGCCTGGAACAGCCTGCGGATCGGGGTGATGTCGGCAACGCTTGCGCTGGCACTTGGCACACCGGCCGGGCTTGTCATGTCGCGCTTTGGCCGGTTCAAGGGCCGGACCCTGTTTTCAGGCATGATCGCCGCCCCGCTTGTCATGCCCGAAGTCATAACCGGTCTGTCACTTTTGCTGTTGTTTGTGACCCTTGAACAGATGATTGGCTGGCCGGCCGGACGCGGGCTTTCGACCATCACGATTGCGCATACGACATTCTGTGCGGCCTATGTCGCGGTGGTCGTGCAATCGCGCCTGTCAGGCATGGACATTTCGGTTGAGGAAGCGGCGATGGATCTTGGCGCCAAACCGGGCAAGATCTTTTTCGTGATTACCCTTCCGATGATCCTTCCGGCATTGATGGCCGGGTGGCTTCTGTCCTTTACGCTGTCGCTTGATGATCTTGTGATTGCAAGCTTTGTCGCAGGGCCGGGTTCGACCACCCTTCCGATGAAGGTATTTTCATCGGTGCGTCTGGGTGTATCGCCGGAAATCAACGCGCTTGCGACGCTGATTATCCTGGCGGTATCGATCCTGATTGTGATTGCCAGCATCCTGATCCTGCGATCAGAACGCCTGCGCAACCGGGCCGCCAATGGCGGTGCCGAGACCACCTGATCATCAGGCCCTGCAAAGCTACAAACAAAAACAGCGCCGGAAGCACTTCCGGCGCTGTTTTGCATTATGATCCGATTTATATGATCTGTCCGGTCAGCGTCGCACTGTGCGCGGCGCTAGCACTCGCCAGATGCGGCACGGCGCATCATTTCACGGCATTTCATGCCAGGTGCCGCCACCTGCCAGTAAGACACGACAGCTTCTTCGGCAGCTTCTTCGAAATCAATGATCAGATTGGTCAGCGCATTCTGTTCCATCAGCTTTTTGACGCGATCAGGCAACTGCGACATCTGCCAAAGGCCAATCACCAGCGCATAGGATGACCGCATCAGCTTGCTGGCATCGTCCGGGGTGATTTCGTAAAGCTCGGCCAGGGCATCGGCGGTACGTTTGACCATTGATGCCAGAAAACGGCGATGGCCGACGACCATTTCATCGTCCGATCCCGATTCCAGCACACCTTGTGACAAGGACGCCAGATACAGGAACTTTTCGTTTTTCACGAGATACTGCACAAATTCGCGCGCCACACGGGTTGAATCCCGTTCCTCGGGCCGTCGCAGTGCTTCCTGATCGATGACATCAAGATTGTTCTCAAACCAGCCTTTCTGGAAATGGCGCAGCACTTCAAGGAAGAGTGCTTCTTTGCTTGAGAAATAAAGATAGAGGGTCCCTTTTGCCAGATTGGCCTTGCGGGCGACCTCGGCAGCCGATGGCAACGTTCCATCGCCTTCCAGATACAGCTCGCGTGCAGCATCCAGAATATCTGCACGGCGCTTCAGTTTCTGTTCGTGGCTACGCGCACGAACAAGATTCTCTTGTTCCATGTTGGTTAACTTCCCCCAGCGTTTTTCCCCGCGCATATTATTGCATTGTAATTCACCTAAAAGTCAAACCGTGGAACCAGAATAAATTGACAATTTTGATGACGCCTTGAAATAGCAGGGATTTTGCTTGTGCAAAGCTTCTTCCACTAGATGAATTGCAGTCATGTAAATCAACCGACCTTGGCAATTCTGAACATTTTCCGCGAATCTGTACAGTTTTTGGGCGAGTCGTTATTCCCGCCCGGTACCGCAACCGATCACACCGGCAATTCGGTTGTGCGTTTGACTTCGCGAAGGGTAATGACCGTCTGGACACGTTCGACACCGGGAAGCTGGGTCAGGACTTCGCTGTGGATGCGTTCATAATCAGCGGTGTCACTATAAACGACATGCACCAGATAATCGCTTTGCCCGGCCAGAAGATAGCATTCGACGACCTCGGGCACCTTCTGGACTTCCTTTTCAAAGGTTTCCAGGGCTTCGCGGGTCTGGCGGGTGATGGCGATATTGACGAACGCATTGCCCGGTTTGCCAATACGGGCCGGATTGAGAAGCATGGTGTAATGGTCGATGAAACCGGCTTCTTCAAGCAGGCGCACGCGCCGCAGGCAGGCCGATGCGGACAGGTTTACCTTTTCGGCCAGATCCGCATTGCTGATACGTCCGTCTTTTTGCAACAGACGCAGGATCATGCGATCACGTTCATCCATCTGCATTTGAATAATCCTCCGAGATTTTGGTCATTCTTTTAAATTATCTAGCAATGATACCACCAACGCCCCCTAGAAATGAAGATTAATTGCCCTATTTTTAGGGTATCATTCACAAACAATAACAAAATGGGCGCAAAACGCCCGGGCGTCCCCGGTCGATCCCGTGAGACACCCCGATTGCCACCTATTTCGTCGGGAGAAAACGAAATGCTGATTGGTGTTCCAAAGGAAATCAAAAACCACGAATACCGTGTCGGACTGACGCCAAGTTCAGTCCGCGAACTGACCGCCCATGGCCATGCGGTCAAGATCGAAACCATGGCCGGCGCCGGTATCGGTTGCAGCGACGAGGATTATGTCGCCGCCGGTGCGGAAATTGTCGGTACCGCCGCCGAGATCTTTGCCACCGCCGAAATGGTCATCAAGGTCAAGGAACCGCAAAAAGTCGAATATGAACAGCTGCGCGAAGGACAGTTGCTGTTCACCTATTTGCATCTGGCGCCAGATCCGGATCAGACCGCGGGCCTGATCAAGTCCGGTGTCACGGCGATTGCCTATGAAACCGTAACCGATCGAAATGGCGGGTTGCCACTTTTGGCACCGATGTCGGAAGTCGCAGGACGCATGGCCCCGCAGGTGGGTGCAGCCGCCCTGCAAAAGGCCAATGGCGGACGGGGCATGTTGCTCGGCGGTGTGCCGGGCGTTGCACCGGCCAAGGTTGTGGTGATTGGCGGCGGTGTTGTTGGCACCAATGCCGCGGGCATGGGGGCAGATGTCACCATTCTTGATAAAAACGTCAAACGCCTGACCTATATCGATGATGTATTTGGTCCGCGCATCAAAACCCAATATGCCACCATCGACGACACAGAGGCGCTTGTCTTTGATGCCGATATGGTGGTCGGTGCGGTTCTTATTCCCGGTGCAGCAGCCCCGAAACTGATCCGCCGCGAACAGCTTGCAAAAATGAAGCCGGGTTCGGTGATTGTTGACGTCGCGATCGATCAGGGCGGATGTTTTGAAACATCCAAAGCCACCACCCATGCCGATCCAACCTATATCGTTGATGACGTGGTGCATTACTGCGTTGCCAATATGCCCGGTGCAGTTGCACGCACATCAACCTTTGCGCTGAACAACGCCACCCTGCCCTTTGCCCTGGCGCTGGCCAACAAGGGATGGAAGCAGGCCTGCAAAGATGATCCGCATCTGGCAGCAGGCCTTAATGTTCATAACGGCAAGATCACCTATCAGGCGGTCGCGGATGCGCTGGGATATGACAATTTGCCACTTGAGAAGGCATTGTCTTAAACCCGCACAATCCCATGAAAAAAGGGCCCCGAATTGGGGCCCTTTTGTTTTGGTTCATGCCGGTCGAAAATCAGAATTCGACCTGGGTTACGTCGCGCACAGCCCCCTGATCGGCACTGGTTGCCATGGCGGCATAGGCGCGAAGGGCGGTTGTGACTTTGCGTTTGCGCGGTTTGGCCGGGCGCCATGCTTCTGGCCCCTTGGCTTCCATTGCCTGACGGCGGGCGGCAAGGGTTGCGTCATCAACCGCAATCTTGATCGTGCGGTTCGGGATGTCGATTTCGATCATATCACCCGGTTCGACCAGCGCGATATCGCCACCAGCCGCAGCTTCGGGGGAGACGTGACCAATCGAAAGACCGGAGGTCCCGCCCGAGAAACGACCATCGGTGATCAGCGCACAGGCCTTGCCCAGCCCCATCGATTTCAGGTAGCTGGTCGGATAGAGCATTTCCTGCATGCCCGGACCGCCTTTGGGGCCTTCGTAACGGATGACGACAACATCGCCTTCCTTGACCTCGCCACCGAGAACCTTGGCGACGGCTTCGTCCTGACTTTCGCAAATCACGGCCGGGCCGGTGAATTTCAGGATGCTTTCATCCACGCCACCGGTCTTGACTATGCAACCATTGACCGCAAGGTTGCCAAACAGAACCGCAAGACCGCCATCCTGACTATAGGCATGAGCAACGTCACGAACGCAGCCTTCCTTTTCATCAAGATCAAGGTCATCCCAGTAGCGTTCCTGACTGAACGCGGTCTGGGTCGGGATACCGCCGGGCATGGCGCGATAGAATTTGTGGACCGCCTCGTTGGTGGTGCGTTTGATGTCCCACTTTGCAAGGGCATCAGCCATGGTTTTGGTATGGACGGTTGAAACATCGGTATGCAGCAACCCGGCACGATCAAGTTCACCCAGAATGCGCATGATGCCACCCGCACGATGGACGTCTTCCATGTGGAATTTCGGATGGTTCGGCGCGACCTTGGACAGATAGGGGATCTTGCGCGACAGGCGATCCATATCGGCCATGGTGAAATTGACTTCGGCTTCCTTGGCAATCGCGAGAAGATGGAGAACCGTGTTGGTCGACCCACCCATTGCGATATCAAGCGCCATGGCGTTTTCAAACGCCTCGAACGTGGCGATACCGCGCGGGGTCGCAGTGACATCTTCTTCTTCGTAATAACGACGTGCCAGCTTGACCGAGGTACGGGCCGCTTCGAGGAATAGCTCCTTACGGGCGGCATGGGTTGCCAGAACCGAACCGTTACCCGGCAATGCAAGGCCAAGGGCCTCGGCCAGGCAGTTCATCGAGTTTGCCGTGAACATGCCCGAGCACGACCCGCAGGTCGGGCAGGCAGAACGTTCAACGGTTTTGACCTGTTCATCGGAAATTTTCGGGTCGGCGGCCTGAACCATCGCATCAACCAGATCAAGGTGATGTTCTTCGCCATTCAGGACGACCTTGCCGGCCTCCATCGGGCCACCGGAAACAAAGACCGCCGGAATATTCAGGCGCATTGCAGCCATCAGCATCCCGGGCGTGATCTTGTCACAGTTGGAAATGCAAACCATCGCATCGGCGCAATGGGCATTGACCATATATTCAACGGAATCGGCAATGATTTCGCGCGACGGCAAGCTGTAAAGCATGCCGTCATGGCCCATCGCGATGCCATCATCGACCGCAATGGTATTGAATTCCTTGGCGACACCGCCGGCAGCCTCGATCTCGCGGGCGACCATCTGGCCGAGATCCTTGAGATGGACGTGACCGGGCACGAACTGGGTGAAGCTGTTGACGACCGCGATGATCGGCTTGTCGAAGTCTTCATCTTTCATACCAGTGGCGCGCCAAAGGCCGCGCGCACCGGCCATGTTGCGGCCATGGGTTGTTGTACGGGACCGATATTCCGGCATGGAAGGAACCTCTCTTTTTCGCGGGGTACGTTTCTTTAATATACTCGCGTTCTAGCACAGTATTCGCGCTTTTTGACAGTTTTTTGCCTGAAAATTTCACCAGACCCGAACATTTGGTACGATTGATACATCGGACAATGCAAAGACCCGCCGAAACGTCCGATCGGGAATGCCCCGCACCTGCGCGAAGCGCCTTGATCGTCCATCAGGGCCAATTTTGTGACCCAGTTCACAATTTACATTACCTTATTATGAAGTACCTATCCCAAATACCAAGAATACTATCCCCTTGGATAGGCGATCTTTACCTGAACAATCCATATCTTAGTGGATGATTATCGCCGCCAGGCGATTCTCCCACTCCCATTCTCACCCCGGACCTGTAGCGGTTCGGGGTTCTTTTTTTGCCTTTTGGGCAAACGACTGATGGCATGTCAGAACTGTCTACTTTAAAGGTGTCCCGTAACCCTTTAATGTCGGGGGTCAGTCATCCATTCGGAATGAGAAGATCAGGCGGAGAAGCGCACCCAGATGTCGGACCAACTCAAGACATTGTTGCGACGCGGACTTAGCGCGCATGAGGGGAACCGGCCAGACGAGGCCGAGAAGATCTATCGCCAGGTTCTTGATATCGCGCCCAACAATGCAGAGGCAGAGCATCTTCTGGCGACCCTTCTGACCGGACAGGGCCGCCATGGCGAAGCGATTGACCTGTTTGAAAGCTGTTTATCGAGCTTTGGCGCCAATCCGGCCGCCCGGTGCAATTATGCCATCGCGCTTGAAAGTTCGGGCCAGATCGAAAAGGCCATCGATCAGTTCAAGCAGGCCATCAGCTATCATGGGGATTTCCCCACCGCCCTTTATCATCTGGCGCGTCTTGAGATACCGCGCGGCCATCTTGGCCAGGCGGTCGACCTTCTGGGGCGGTTGCTGGGTCTTAAACCCGACCATTATGAAGGGTTGCTTCTGTTCGGGGATGCATTGCATGCACTCGGCCAGGAAGAAGCCGCCCTGACGTCCCTTGAACATGCCGCCCAGGCCGCCGGAATTTCACCGGACCTGATTTGCCGGGTTGGCGGGGCCTATTTGCGGCTGGGCTATCCGAAACCGGCACAGGAACTTTATCAGCGCGCCCTGAGCATCAATGCCAAATTCGTTCCCGGTTTGCGCGGACTTGGACAGGCCCTTGCCCATCAAGGCCAATATGCCAAGGCAATCGCCCTTTTGAAAACGGCGCGCCAGCTTGCCACCCGGACCTCGGATATTGATCTGGTTCTGGCCGATATTACCCTTAAATGCGGTGACCTGACTGAGACCATCGCCCTTCTTGAAGGGATCCTGGCAACGGACCCGGACCATGCGACCGCAGATGCGCTTTTGGTCCGAACAAAGGCCAAGCTTGGCTCAACAGACGGCACAGACCACGCCAAGGCAGCCAAGAACTGGGCAAAGCATCATATGCCGATTGCGG
Source organism: Thalassospira sp. MCCC 1A02491 (assembly GCF_001613785.1). Classification (NCBI taxonomy): domain Bacteria; kingdom Pseudomonadati; phylum Pseudomonadota; class Alphaproteobacteria; order Rhodospirillales; family Thalassospiraceae; genus Thalassospira; species Thalassospira sp. MCCC 1A02491. The sequence goes on from NZ_LPVX01000012.1 coordinate 75,191, forward strand.
CCAAGCCCAGCTTTGCCAATATCAGACAAGCCGACAAGCGGTTGCGCATCGGGTGGCTGTCGCCGTTCTTTTGTGATCACGCGACCCACGGGCTTTTGCGGCCCCTGGCACGTCATCTGAACCGCCACGAGATCGAACTGTTCCTGTATTGCGCAACACCGCGCCCCGATGATGTCACCCGGTCCTGGCAGGTCATGGCAGATGGCTGGCGCGAGGTGTTCGGACAGGACCCGATGCAAATCGCCGACCGCATCCGCAAGGACAAGGTCGATATCCTGATTGATGTTTGCGGCATTCATCCGACCCAACCGATCGAGGTTTTCGCGCTTTATGCCGCCCCGGTTCAAGCCAGCCTGTCGCCGATCACAACAGGTATCGCCCAGATCGATTATCTGATCGGACACAAGGAAATGTTCAGTGGCAAGCTTGCCGCCAACAAGCTGTTCTCCGAACGTCCGCAGAAGCTTGAACTTGGGCCGTATCTTCCTGATGAATATGATGACGCGCTTCCTGTCAGTCCGCTTCCTGCCGCGGTGGGCGATGATATTATCCGGTTTGGCTGCATCGACCGGGTTGCCAATATCAGTGATGAAACACTCAATTGCTTTGCGCGTATCCTGAACAAGGTCAAAAACAGCCGCATTGTCATCCAGGATGATGTTCTTGAAGACAGTTATGCCGCCAAGACGTTTCTTGACCGTACCCGTCAGGCCGGGATCAAGCGCGACCGGCTTGATCTTGCCGGGGCTGTCGCCAAAGAAGACCGCCCTGCCCTGTTTGCCCAGATTGATATCGGACTGGCGCCATTCCCGGCGATTTCGATCGAGAATTATTTCGACATGTTGTGGTTCGGGGTGCCGTTTGTATCGCTTGCAAGCGACTTGCCGGGATCCCGTATGGGACTGGCATTGCTGGGTGATATCGGGCTTGAAGCATTATGTGCCCAGACCGAGAAGGGCTATGTCGATAAATGTATCATGCTGAGTTCCGATCTTAAGGCGCTGGCCAGCATCCGGGAAAACATGCGTGAACGCATCCGCAACAGCAAGGCATTCCACGGCCCGGCAGTCGCCCGCGAGTTCGAGGAAGCCTGTCGCGAGATGTGGCAAAACTGGTGTCTGGCCAAATAACAGGCCGGATCGGCAACATACCATGCGCGCGCCTGCCGATACTCAGACGGCGCACGCGGCCTAACGGACGATCATCGAGCGCAGAATTTCATCAACAGCAGCGGCCAGATCATCGGCGATGAAGTCGGCTTCTGATGATTCCGGTTGTCTGGTTTCCTTGGCCCCGTGCCCGGTTCGCACCATGATGGCACGTGCCCCCGCGGCATGACCGGCGCGGATATCATTAATGCGATCGCCCACCAGCACGCTGTCAGGCAGTGAAATCGCAAATTCATCGGCCGCGGCCAGCAACATGCCCGGTTCGGGTTTGCGACAGGTCGTTTCGCGACGATAATCGCCTTCGCCCTTTTCGTGATAAGGCGAATAGAAAATCCCCTGAAGGGATGCATGTTGTTCGGCAAGCATCGCAACCATCGCCTTGTGAATATCAAAAAGCTGGTCTTCGGTAATATAACCGCGCGCAACACCGGACTGGTTGGTCACAACGATCACCGGAATGCCGGCATCGTTCAGTTTGCGAATGGCGTCAGCGACACCATCAATCAGGCGCAAATCTTCGATGCGTGACAGGTAATGAACTTCTTCATTGATCACGCCGTCCCGATCCAGAAAAACCGCCGGCAACAGATTGCGGCGATCGCGAAACCGCGGGGCCGGATCAATCAGGTGACGTTTGACAGGATCATCGGAAGGGTTTTGCATCAGGAACCTTTTACGCAATCAATCTGGGGCAACAGTACCGCAAGTAACAATACTGCAAGCTTGGGGCCTGAGCCCATTTTAAACAGTCAATCAGGTTCAGCCCCCAGCCAATATGGCAAGATCGCCGGGAAAAGCCACCCTGCATTCCTCAGCGCGAAAAACAAAGTGGTATTACCATTATTCACTTGCAGGAAGGCCGTCTGCCATGACAGGTTCTGGTTAAAAGAACCTGATCAGGAATACGTATCCAATGTTTGCCGATATCCTAGCCATTCTGGCGCCCGTCTTTATCACCGCTGGACTTGGCTATTTCTGGGCCCGTGCAGGCAAGCATTTTGACACCAATCTTGTGACATCCATCGTCACCTATTTTGCAACACCGTGTTTGACATTTGCCGCCCTTGCAACGGTCGAACTGGGTGGGGATACGCTGATCCTGATGGGGACAGCAGCACTTGCGGCCAATATTCTTTTTGCCCTGATCGGATGGCCGATCCTGAAGGTTTTCAAGCTGTCGCCGCGGACATATTTGCAGTCGCTGACCTGGCCGAATGTCGGCAATGTCGGCTTGCCGCTTTGCATGCTGGCCTATGGCAAGGAGGGATTGGCGCTTTCGGTGGCGTTTTTTGCCACCTATGTGGTGCTTCAGCTGACCATCGGGGTCGCCTTTGTTTCCGGCAGCTTTTCACTGAAATCGCTGGCAAAGATGCCGATCATTCCGGCAACCCTGATCGCCACCATCTTTCTTGCCACCGATACAGACGTTCCGGCATGGCTTTACAATACCACCAACCTGATCGGGCAGCTGACCATTCCATTGATGCTGTTTACCCTTGGCGTATCGCTTGCCAAGCTGCGCCCGGTCAGCCTTGCACGCAGTACAGCGCTTAGCCTGTTGCGCCTTGGCATGGGTTTCGGGGTTGGTGTCGGTCTTTCGGAAGTCATGGGTTTGACCGGGATCGAGCGCGGCGTTGTGATTTTGCAATGCTCGATGCCGGTTGCTGTTTTCTGTTATCTGTTTGCGCAGCTTTACAACCGCGAACCCGAAGAAGTCGCGGGTGTGGTCATCAGTTCAAGCTTCCTTGCCGCCATCGCCCTACCGGCCCTTCTTTGGTACGTGCTGTAAGGCGCGCGCCCTTGAGCAGGTTCCGTTTCAATCCAAACGGAACTTGCACTAGCGGATGATCAGGCGATAGTCCCCCGAAACAGTGCCGTCCGCTGCACTTTTATCGGGATAAAATCCGACAGCGCATTCAAAGCTTCCTTTCTGAAGATCAGGGTCGCCTTTTTCGGCGGCCAGTTCCATCACGTGATCCCGGCAGGCGGCAACATCTGCAAAGACGGCCTCGGTAATCTGGATTTTGCGCGGTTCGGATCGATCAGGGGTATAGACCGCGGTGACATTTTCCCAAGGTGCGGCATCATCAGACCAGAACAGGTCGGCGATATGGCGTTCGGGATTGCCAAAACTTGCGACAGCAAGACCGGCAATCGCCAGTGCAAGAACCGCACGACGTAGCATTCGTTTATTCATCTTCTTCCTTCAGGCCCCTTTGCCGCGAAGCAATGTGAAATCGATTGCCGGAAACGGGGCATCATATTCAAGATGGTAGTCATCCATCGGTGGTGGCGACTGTGTGGTGGTTGCAAGCAGGATGTGAACCTGCCCGCGTTGATGGGTTTGATAGACAAACAGATGCGACAGGATGTCGGCAACAGTTTCATGTGTGACCACATTGTTGCGACGTTCAAGTTCAACATCACGCATCGCATCCTTTTCCCCGAGCTGATCACAAAATGCCATCAGTTTATGGTCGGCATCGCGTTGGGCCGCCGCCAGACCGGCGATGTCGGAAAAGGGTGTCATACGGCCCGAATATAGGTCCCCCTGCCCGTGCCCGCCATCCAGCAAGGCATCAAGATAATAGCTGTCAACCGTCAGGGTCTGGTTCAGGGCTTCGAGGATCGAAGGGGTGAAACGCGTCCGTTTGGCATTGAGTTCACGCGGTGTGAGCTTTTGACACACACCAAACAGACGATGATTGGACCAGGCATTGTTTCGCGCCTGATGAAAAAACGAAGTTCCCGGCATACCGCAAGTGTCCCAATTTATGGCACCCGGCGACGTTTGACGAAAATGTCTATCCGGTCACAGGGTGCGCATGGTTTAGCGGACCGTTTCCTTTGCCGTAATTTGGTGCGGTTCGGATGGCTTCACGGACATAAGCCCGTGCGCGAGCAACAGAATCACTCAATCCCATGCCCTGTGCCAGCCCGGTTGCAATCGAACTTGCAAGCGAGCAGCCCGTACCATGATTATTTTCAGACGGAATGCGAGAACCTTCGAAGCCTTCGACATCACCGTCCCGGCGCCACAAGATATCGACGATTTTATCCCCTTCGGCGTGACCACCTTTGATCAGGACAGCCTGCGCGCCCAGATCACCAATTTTGTGCGCCGCAGCAATCATATCACCTTCGTCGGCGATTTTCATGCCTGACAGTACTTCTGCTTCGGGAATATTTGGTGTCAAAACCGTTGCAAGCGGGATCATTTGTTCGATCAATGCCGAAACCGCGTCGTCTTCGAGCAGTTTTGAACCGCTTTGTGAAACCATCACAGGATCGACAACCACAGGAATCCCGTCAGCTTTTGTCTTGATGAATTCCGCCACCGCATTGATCACCGGCACAGAATGCAGCATCCCGGTCTTGATCGCATCGGCACCGATATCATCAATCGTTACCGTTGCCTGATGGACGATCATTTCCGGTGCGATGCCCAGAACGTCGAAGACTCCGGTCGTATTTTGCACCGTAAGTGCGGTAATGGCCGTGGCAGCATAGCCGCCAAGTGCTGTGACCGACTTGATATCAGCCTGAATACCAGCCCCGCCCGAGCAATCGGACCCGGCAATAATCAAGACGCGACCTTTCATGATCGACTTCCTTTATCCGTGCAAAACGATGTTCTGTTTAACGCCAAACCGGCAACCGGTCACGGCTTAGCCGGCAACAGCGGTGATCTGGGCCACAATCCCGTCGACGATTTTTTCGACCTTGGCGGCGTCGTCGCCTTCGGCCATGACACGGATCAGCGGTTCGGTCCCCGATTTGCGGATCAGAACACGGCCATCGCCATTAAAGGCCTTTTCGGCCGAGGAAATGGCTTCGATCACGCTGCTGTCCGACAGCGGATCGGAACCGGCCGAATAGCGCACATTTTTAAGGATCTGGGGCAGCGGTTCGAACACGCGGCTCATTTCCGAAACGCGGCCTTCGCGGCTGGCAAGAACGGCAAGCACCTGAAGGGCAGCAAGCAGGCCATCACCGGTCGATGCAAAATCAGACAGCACGATATGCCCGGACTGTTCGCCGCCGACATTGCAATCAAGCGCGCGCATCTGTTCAACCACATAGCGGTCGCCGACTTTGGTGCGGATCAAACGCACATCATTGCGTTCGAGATAGCGTTCAAGACCAAGGTTGGACATCACGGTCGCCACCAGCGCATTGCCGCGCAACTGTCCGGTGCGTTTCCAATGGGTGGTGACAAGGCCCATCAACTGGTCCCCGTCAATCAGCTGGCCTTTTTCGTCGCACATCTGAACACGGTCGGCATCACCATCAAGCGCAATTCCGACATCGGCCTTTTCGGCCAGAACGCGGTCGCACATGGTTTTGGTATAGGTCGAACCGCATTTGTCATTGATGTTCAGGCCATTCGGGCTGGTGCCGATTTCAATCACATCAGCGCCGAGTTCGCGCAGAACCTTGGGGGCGACGGAATAGCCCGCACCATGGGCGCAATCAAGGACGATACGCAGACCTTCGAGCGTCACCGAGCCGGGCAAGGAAGATTTGACCGCCTCGATATAGCGGCCCGGCGCATCATCAATACGCTTGGCACGACCAAGGGCATTGGCCGGCACCAGTTTGCTTGAAAGGTCGCTTTCCATCAGTTGTTCGAGTTCGAGTTCGACCTCGTCGGACAGTTTGAAACCATCCGGCCCGAACAGCTTGATGCCGTTATCCTGGAACGGGTTGTGCGAAGCAGAGATCATGACGCCGATATCGGCACGCATGGATTTGGTCAGCATGGCGACCGCAGGCGTCGGCATCGGCCCGACCAGCATCACATCCATCCCCATCGACGTAAAACCGGCCACAAGTGCAGGTTCGAGCATATAGCCCGACAGGCGGGTATCCTTGCCAATGACGACCTTGTGGCGATGGTTGCCGCGCGTGAAATAATGGCCTGCTGCCATCCCGACCTTAAGTGCCACTTCGGCAGTCATCGGGGCCGTATTGGCCGTTCCACGAATTCCATCGGTACCAAAATATTTGCGGCTCATGCTTCTTTTCTCTGTTTCTTCAACGGGCGGTCATGCCCGTCCTATGAATTCTGATTGCCGGTTATATCAAAGTGACGTTTCAATGCTACTGTTCAATGTGTTCGGCAAGCGCGCATTTTAGCCCAACTCACCCACCAATCCGTTAACGCGCCCGGCACTTTGTCGGCCGATAAAAGCAATGACCTGATGGCAAAAACCGGCTATCACAAAGCGACATGTTTTAAAGGCTTGAAACCGGGGGAATTTTGGGGGTTTTCCGCACAAATCTGGCATTGCTTGCGATGATCGTGGCAATCGGTTGCGGTGTGCTTGTTTCCCGGACAGCGCCATCCCATGCCCATGAACTGCGCCAGCATTTTGTTCTTGATGGCAATGGCCCGAAAAACACCGTCAATCTGAACCGGTTTCTTGAACGGATGGTTACCGACCGGTCGATCATCATTCCATCCGATGTCGTCAATCTTCCCGATTCCGAATTCGAACCGGTGTTTGGCACACCGGGGCCCGGCTATACCGACAGGACAATCTGGTATCGGGCATCGTTCCTTGTCGAGGCCGATGACCGCGACAGCAAGGCGTTATCCTATCTTGAAGTTGGCGCGACCTATCTGAATGACATCCAGATGTATGTGCTGTCGGAAGAAAGCGGTCGCACCATCTGGGAGGGACGCGTTGGCGATCGCATCCCCAATGGGCCCGATGCGATTGCCGGGTTAAAGCATATGGCGCAATGGCCCATATTGGGCCCGGGCCATTACTGGCTGGTGATGGCGGTCAGAACCAACAGTTCGCATGTTTTTGAAGTGACGCTATCACCGGAATCCGTTGTCATCGCCGATGCCGGTTCTGAAAGTTATCTCAAGGGCAGTTATCTTGGCATTTTGCTGGTGGCGTTCGGGGTTTATCTGACCTTTGGGGTTCTGACCCGTGACCGCGCGATCAACTGGTATGCGGGCTATATTCTTTCGCTGTTTTTGATCAATCTTGGCACGTCGGGTTATGCGCAACTGATTTTCAAAGATCTTTGGCCGCTTGCCAGTGATTTCGTTACCGGTACGGGGACGGCACTTGCGCTTGGAACCAGTCTTGCGATGTGGGCATCGATTGTCGAGCTGGACCGTCATAACCGCGTTCTGTACCGGGTGATGATGTGTTTTGCCGGTGTGGCGATGTGCGGTTTCCTGACATCGACGTCCGATCTTTATATCTATTTTGCCAAACTGTTCTTCGTTCCCGACATCTTTTTGCTGATTGTGTTGCTGGTCTATTTTGTGATGATCGGCTATCGCGAGAAGCGACTGGCACGGTTGAGTTTCCTTCTGGTGGCGCTTGGTGTGCCGACGCTTGCGGTGATTGTGCATTTGTTGATGTTGATGGGGCTTGTGCCGATCAATGCCTTTACCGGCAATATCTATTCGGCAAGTTCGACGGTGCATCTCGTCATGGTGGCCCTTGCCATGGGGTATCGCACCTATGCGCTTGCCAACCGGCGCCTGGATGCATTTCAGAACAGCCAGCGCGCCAACCAGCTTGCCGGGGAACAGCGCACCTTTATCACCATGCTGTCGCATGAATTCCGCACCCCGCTTGCCATCATTCAGCGGTCGGCGGAAATTCTTGGCCTGCATCTTCGTGACGAACAGGAAGCGGTCCATACCCGGCTGGCCACCATCCGCAGCAATGCCGGACAGTTATCGGGACTGGTTGATGCGTTCCTGACAAAGGAAACACTGGATAGCGCGACCTTTACGACATCGCGCCAACCGGTCGCCATTGACCTTTTCCTGAGCGAACTGATCGCGCGGCGCACCCGGGAAGTCCCCGAACAGAACGTCAATCTGATCAATTCGGAATTCGCAATTGTCGAGGTTGATCGCATTCTTCTGGAACGGGCGATCGTCAATCTGATTGAAAATGCCCGCAAATATGCACCGGGGTCACCGGTATGGATTGCGTGTAACCGGGCGGCAAACGGGTTTGTCTATATCCGGGTTCTGGATGAAGGACCGGGCATTCCCCCGGAAGATCTGAGCAATGTGCTTAATGCGTTTTATCGTGGCCGGGAATCTTCGGTCACCCAGGGGGTTGGTCTGGGACTTCATATCACCAACCAGATTGTCGAAGCCCATGAGGGCACATTATCGGTCAGTGTCGGTGAACGCGGCGGCACGACCATTTTGCTAAAGATCCCCTATAACCACGAAGCTACGATTGCGCGCACCAACGAAATATATCTTGGCGTTCCCGGCAAGTTTCGCCCCAAATCCCGCGGGGAGGACCGGTAACATGCGCAAAACCATGATGCCAGGCCGCCTGTCGGGCCGTTTGCACAAGATCGCGATGATGGTTGGTGCGGTGATATTTGCGATTGTTTGCGCCCTGCCCTTCGGAATCGGAGGCGGATTTATCGGCGGTTCCGGATCCGCATTTGCGCAAACCGGGTCCGCATCCCCAAATGGTGCGGTGGTCCTTTCGGGGCGTCTTGAAACAGCAATCGACCTGACACCGTTTATCCGGTCCTATGTCGACAAATCGCGCCATCGTTCATTGCGCGAGATCCTTGCCCTGCCCGATCAGAGTTTCGCGCCATCCGAACATATCCCGTCATTTGGTTATACGCAGGATATCATCTGGTACCGGATGGCGCTTTCCATCGATGCGCCGGTCAGCAATCAGGCGCTTTTTGAATTTGCGCCAACCTATCTGGATTTCATTGATGTGTTTTTGTTCACCAAGGGCGACGATCAACCCGTCTGGACGGTAAATCTTGGTGACAATATTCCGGCAAGTGCCCGCCCGTACAAGGGCGGCACCCATATTGCGGCCCTGCCGCCGCTGATATCGGGCCAGTATGAGATGTATATCCGGGTGCAAAGCAACAGCACCAACATGATGCAATTGAAGCTGTGGCCCAGCAACGCCCTGATCACGTCCCTGACCTATCGGAATTTGACGACCAATGTGTTTTTCGGGCTGGTGGTGACACTTGGTATTGCCTATTTCACGTTTGGTCTGATTGCGCGCGACTATGTGGTGTCGCTTTATGGCTGCTGGATTGTCACGGTCGGGGCCGTGGTTGCGATTGTCAACGGGCTGGTCCTAAGCGAAATCAGCCCGGAAATTCCGTGGCTCAATGATTTCCTGTTGAGTGAAACCAACATATTGTCGCATGCGGCAATCGCGTTTTTATGGCTTTACATCACCGACATTCGAAAACGCCATCCACTGATTTTCAAGCTGTCATGTTGTTATGCCCTGTTTGTCCTGGCCTTTACCCTGACTGGTGGCGGGCGCTATTACACGTGGTTCGGGACCTATGTCGTTCCCAGTCATGCGCTGTTCATGGCCATGATGTGCCTGTTTCTGGTCAAACGGTTGATCGAGGATATCCGTTCCTGGCTCAACTGGGCCTATCTGGTTGTTCTGGCCATTCCGACCGCAGCGGGGATCACGCTTCAGCTTGTTCATAGCGGCTGGATTGATGCAACACCGCTGCGTATCGGGCTGCATCAATATACCCTTGTGCTGCATCTTGTCGGCATGGGCATTTTGATGGCGGTGCGGCTGTTTCATATGAACAGCGAACGCCTGTCAATTTCGCGGCAGGCATCGGAAACCACGACGCTTGTCGAAGAACAGCGCAAACTGATTTCCATGCTGTCCCATGAATTCCGCACCCCGCTTGCCGTTATTCAGCGGTCGGCCGAAATGTTGATGCTGCGCCTTAAGGGCGGGACGCGTGACGTGATGGATCGTCTGGAACGGATCCAGTTACAGGCCCGCAAGCTTGCCCGTCTGGTTGACATTTTCCTGAGCAAGGATGGCATTGATAATCAGGAATTGTCGCTGGCACGTGAACTGGTCGCGATTAACCGGTTCATGGAGGATTTCGTTGCCAACACCACCCGTGAAGGGGCGGAAATCTTTGTGACCTGCCACGATACGGACGGGTTCGAGGCCTTTATTGATGAAACCCTGATCGGGCTTGCGATTACCAATCTGATCGAAACTTCGCGCCGGTTCGCCCATGGTCGCCCACTGCACATCCAGGTGGTGCGTCATAGCAGCGCGATGGTTGAAATCGCCATTCCGTGCAGCGGACCGGAATTAAATGATGACGAAATCAGATTGATCGGTGATGCGCTGTTTCGTCAGAACATGGAAGCCAAATCCATGCGCAGTGCCCTTGGCCTGCATATTTCCCAACGCATCGTCGATGCCCATGGCGGATCGATCAAATTGCGTGACCAGGGACGTTTGGGGATCGAGCTTTGTCTGTTGCTGCCCTGTGAAGAAGCCGGCGCGGGCGAACCGTAAGACGGGCTATTTACAATCCCCCGCCATCACTGCTGCCCCCCCCAAAGGTTCGGCGCAGCAAAATAACGGCATCGGGCGCAAGCTATCCAGTGCAAGGTATCGGACGCCGGAACGGGGCGATATGCCCGAAAAGTCAGGACGCGTCAGCCGCACCCTGAACAATTGCGGTCGAGGTAAAGGCATAACCGCGACCATAGGCCGTTCTGACCGGCAGTTCTTCGCCGATTTCCTTGAGGATTTTCTGACGGACACGACGGATGGCGGTATCAAGGTTACGGCAATTTTCCGCCGTATCGGCCTTGCCAAGTTCGATGACGATTTCCGGGCGGGTCAGCCAGGCACCGTTTGCTTCGATCAGCAATTTGATGATCGTGCGTTCAGTCGCGGTCAGGGTTGCTTCATCCCCGTTGGGATTGCGCAAAGTCCAGTTCAGCATGTCGAGAACCCAACCGCCTTCAAGTCCGGCCTGTTCGGGGCCGGAGTCGACATCGCTGCGGGTTGTCCGGCGCATCAACGGTTTAAGGGCAGCTTCGATCACGGAAAGCGGGCTGTCTTTGGTCAGGTAGACATCCGCGCCGGATTTGTAACCGGTCAGATGATTATCCATGCCCGAAAGCGATGTCAGCATCATGATCCCGCAATCAATCGTTTTACGGACATGTTTTGCCAGTTCATAGCCATCGGCATCCGGCAGCATGATATCAAGAATAACCGCGTCGGGTTGCTTGGTTTCCAATGCACGATAGAAGGCTGCGCCGGTTTCACATCCCACGACGTCAAACCCGCACATTTCCAGATACTCGCACAGATCCTTGTTCAGGTCTGTGTTGTCTTCAACGACAAATACACACTGTGTCATAGCATCCCGGCCGGATGTGACGCTGCTGAAATCAGGCTGCGTCAGGCCGCCAATTCCGTTCATACAAAGACCTTCGCGTTTGCTTTTTTGTGCCAACCAAGAGTTGTGGCTTTGTGCCACTTGTATTCATTCAATATCTGGTATGTGACGATGTGCCCTATTCTGCAAGCCCCAACCGTCAAAGGTCAGAAAATGCCAGAATCCAAACAGAAAAAGGCAAGACCACATCAGGTTGGGTAAGAAGTCCCCAACCTTTTGAATGATCTTGCCTTTTAATCGAAACGTTAAAAATCACAAGCTATACAGCCAGTGAGTGTAAAGGTCTTATCGGCTATACCATAGAGGTAGAGCTGGACACTGAAAGTGCCTGCACCGTTTCCTGAACATCATGGACGCGGATCATCTGAACCCCGTGGCGCCAGCCATTGACCGCCGATGCAATAGATCCGCCAAGGCGCTGCTTGGGGTCTGCATCAGGGTCGATCTTGCCGATGAAGGATTTGCGCGACGTCCCCAACAGGATCGGGCAACCCAAACCATGGAAGATCGCCAGACGCGACAGCAGTTCAAGATTGTGCGACAACGTTTTGCCAAAACCGATGCCCGGATCAACACAGATACGGTCACGTGCGATCCCTGCCCGTTCGCAGCTTTCGATACGATCCAGCAGATAGTCATAGACATCAAGAACCGCGCAATCATATTGCGGATCGGCCTGCATTGTGCCCGGTTCGCCCTGCATATGCATCAGCATGACGGGTTTGCCCGACGCAGCGGCGACTTCCATTGACCGTTCGTCGCCTTCAAGCCCGGTAACATCATTGATGATCGCGGCCCCGGCTTCGAGTGCGGCCTCCATCACCGAGGCATGACGGGTATCGATCGAAATCACATGACCGTCGGCTACGAGTTCCCGAATGACCGGAACCACACGGTTAATTTCCTCGTCTTCGGACACATCGGCTGCACCGGGGCGGGTTGATTCGCCACCGATATCAAGGATCGATGCCCCGGCCTTTGCCATGGCACGACCGCGTGCAACCGCGTCGGACGTGGTGTTGTAATCCCCACCGTCCGAAAAGCTGTCAGGCGTCACATTGATGATGCCCATGACATGGCATGTCGCCATATCAAGCCCGGCATATTCCGGACGTTTGGCCATCAGGCGATCCAGAACATTGTTGATTTCATCGACACGTCCGCTGTTCTGAACCCAGCCTTCAAGGGCGAGCAGCGGCAGGATCATGCTTTCGGCCCCGCCACCATCGCGGCGGCGGATGATCTCAAGCGCAGAAAAGCCGCGGCGCGATCCGGCCAGCGGAAGCGTGTTGGGATCATCGGCGTGGTCAATGAAACCCGTAGGTGCGTAGTAAAGCGGTCCATCAAAATCAGCAAAGCCCCGCACATCGGCGGGGCTTCGCAGGACCGATCTTTTGATCTCGTCCATCAGTCTCTTTCGTTAGCTTCCCGGTTGCGGTTCCGGGGACAGATCCCCGCCACCTTCGCCAGGGTTGTCTTTGCGGGCACCACCGGTGCTCGGCACGGTGGAACGACGTCCACCACCCGCATCCTTGCCGCCGCCGGTCGAATGGCCCGGACGGTTGATTTCCTCGCCGCGCAGCAGCGCATTGATTTCATCACCCGACAGGGTTTCATATTCCAGAAGACCTTTGGCCAGAACATGCAGGTCATCAAGATGTTCGGTCAGAACACGCTTGGCGAATTCATAGGCCTCGTCGGAATAACGACGGACTTCGTCATCGATCAGCTGTGCCGTTTTCTCGGACACGTTTTTATGCTGTGCGACGCTGTGACCAAGGAACACTTCTTCCTGGTTATCAACGTATTTGACGTTACCCAGTTTGTCCGAGAAGCCCCATTCGGTCACCATCTTGCGGGCATACTGGGTCACCATATTGATGTCCGAAGATGCGCCAGTGGTGACCTTGTCCTTGCCAAAGATGATTTCTTCGGCAACACGGCCACCCATGGCAACAGCCAGATCCGAGATCAGCTGTTCATAGGATTTGGAAACCTGATCACGTTCCGGCAGGCGCATGACCATCCCCAGTGCGCGACCGCGCGGGATGATGGTTGCCTTGTGGATCGGATCGGATGCCGGGGTATGAAGGGCAACCAGTGCGTGGCCACCTTCGTGATAGGCGGTCAGCTTTTTCTCGTCATCGGTCATGATCATCGAACGGCGTTCCGCCCCCATCATGACTTTGTCCTTGGCATTTTCGAAATCGGCCATGGTGACGACGCGCTTGCCAAGACGGGCAGCAAGAAGGGCCGCTTCGTTGACAAGGTTGGCCAGATCAGCACCCGAGAAGCCCGGTGTACCGCGTGCAACCGTGCGCAGATCAACATCCGGACCCAGCGGAACCTTGCGGGCATGAACACCAAGAATGTGTTCGCGGCCTTCAAGATCGGGGTTCGGGACAACGATCTGACGGTCAAAACGACCCGGACGCAGCAATGCCGGGTCCAGAACGTCCGGACGGTTGGTTGCAGCAACCAGGATCACGCCTTCGTTGGCTTCGAAACCATCCATCTCGACCAGAAGCTGGTTAAGGGTCTGTTCGCGTTCATCGTTACCGCCGCCAAGACCGGCGCCACGATGGCGACCAACCGCGTCGATTTCATCGATGAAGATGATGCAAGGTGCGTTTTTCTTGCCCTGTTCGAACATGTCACGGACACGCGATGCACCAACACCAACAAACATTTCCACAAAGTCCGAACCGGAAATGGTGAAGAACGGAACGTTTGCTTCGCCGGCGATTGCACGTGCCAGAAGCGTTTTACCGGTACCCGGAGGACCAACCAGCAGCATGCCTTTGGGGATTTTACCGCCAAGACGCTGGAATTTCTGGGGATCACGCAGGAAGTCGACGACTTCTTCAAGTTCGCCCTTGGCTTCTTCGATGCCCGCAACGTCTTCAAAGGTCACGCGACCGGACTTTTCGGTCAGCATCTTGGCCTTTGACTTGCCAAAGCCCATGGCCTTGCCGCCGCCGCCCTGCATCTGACGCATGAAGAAGATCCAGACACCGATGATCAGCAGCATCGGGAACCAGCTGATCAGTGCGCTCATCAGTGGCGAAAGGCTTTCTTCCGGCTGTGCGATGATGCGAACACCCTTGTCGTTCAGTTTTTCGACAAGGTTCGGATAATCGGGGGTGTAAACATTAACAGAGCGACCGTCGCGCGTTTCTGCTGTCAGATTATTGCCCTGGATGGTGACTTCCGAAATCTGGCCGGTATCAACTTCGGCAAGGAAGTCCGAAAATGCCAGCGACGACTGGCCGGACCGTCCGGAGGGCGACTGAAACAGGTTAAACAAGGCCACCAAAAGGATGGCAATGATAACCCACAGTGCGAGATTTTTTCCCATATTCATTCCAAGCTACTGGTCGCAATTATGTGTGCCGTGACGCAAAACTTCCTGCGCAAGGCTTGATCATCAGATAGTCACAAGCCCTGCTTACGCAAGTAGGTTGTCGGGTTTCGGCGACGATTTGAAACCACTTTCCCACAAAGGTACTGGTGGTGCAAACCGCCATCGCCCGCCAAATGCAAATTTTCCCCTGCCCGAAGGCGGTTCACAGTCGGCGGCGGATAATACGTCGGAAAGCTCCGAAACCTCAAGCCCGCCAACGGATCGCAAGCCTTCTTTATCGTAGAGTGCAGGCATGGATGCAAGGGCCGCGCGCGGCAAATTGCCAATAAATGGTACGATTTCGCGCAATGCAGCCCGAAATGCCTTTGTGTGAAACACATCACAAAGATCAAGCGGCCCGATCCACGGATCGGTCAAGCCCCCGAAATCGGCGCGATTTAGCAGCAATTCGAACCGGTTATCCCAACAAACCGATCCGGTTTTAACATCCGCTGGCACATCCATCGTCACCGCCTGATGCACTGCCGCACCATCAAGCCGCCCCCGTTCGCGATACACGCAAACCTGATCGCGGCGCGCATGCAAAACGCATCCGCCCAAACTAAGGCGCGCGGACGGATTTTCAGAAATCCGCGCCAAGGCACCCGCGAGACTGTCAAAAGCCGGCATATAGCCCGCCCCGCCAACCGTTCGAACCACCTGCCCCACAGCATAAATGCGTGCGGTATCGTCGTGATGCCCGGTCATGAACAGGGACCGGTCGCAAAGCGCAACCCCATTGACATGAAGGGTTACGCACCCGGCCAAAAGACGTCCGATCGACTGTTCAAGCGCCCGCCGTTCCTTGGCAATATCCGCGCGGCATGATGATGGCCCGCAGTTGTCAGCAAGCCGGTTGCGCACCCGGACGCGTTCGAATTTTTCATTGCGATTTGACGGGTCTTCGACCCAGGTTTGATGGCGGCTCTGAAGAGTTGCGACCAGATCGACCTTTTCCACGGCCAAAAAAGGGCGCAGCACACGGGCATGTTTCATAAAGCGCCGTGCCGACATGCCTGCCTGCCCCAGCGGGGTTGGGCCACGCATTTCGCGCATGGCAATTGTTTCGGCCTGATCACCGGCATGGTGGGCCACCAGCAAATGGAAAATACCGCGATCGGCCAACAACTGATCCATCAGATCATAGCGCGCGCGTCTGGCCTGTTCCTGCACCGCACGCGACGGTTTGGTGCCCTGCCATCGCAAAATGACATGTTCAATCCCGTGACGGGAAAGCTGGTTTCCGACCCATTGCGCTTCCTGGGCGGAATCGGCGCGCAATCCGTGATCGACAGTGATTGCCAGGATTGCGCCGCCCCGCGCCCGACACCATTCATGGGCCAGCAACGCCAATGCCATGCTGTCTGCGCCCCCCGAAACCGCGACACCCACAACCGGGGCTGCTTCGAACGGGGCAAATTCGGCCATCAGTTTTTCAAAGACAACGGCGTCCAGTGGAGTTCCACTGGACGCCGCAGCATGTTCGGATCTGTTCGGGACGCTGTCGGTCATGACATGCCTGTTGCCAATGGCCTATTGCGCGCAACCGCGGCTTTTGCGTTCCTGACGGGCGCGATCAAGGACAACATTCGATGCATTCGGGAAGTTATCGATCAGGTGGCCGAATGCAGTGCAGGCATCTTCGTTTTTGCCAAGATTGGCCAGCGACATGCCGAGTTTCAAAAGATTATCCGGTGCCTTGGTGCTGTCGGGATAGGTCTGGAAACCTTCAGTAAAGGCGATGGCGGCATTTTCATACTGTCCGCGCACATAATAGGTTTCGCCCAGCCAGTATTGCGCATTACCCGCCAGCGGATCATTGGGGTGCTGGGCGACAAAGCTGCTAAGCGCCTGTTCGGCAGCCGGGAAATCCTGTTTGCGCAGCAGGCCAAAGGCTTCGCGATATTGTTCTTCGGGGGTGCCGGTCGATGCCGATACCGATGCGGACTGGGTCGATGCCGCAGATACATTGCCCGACGGACCGGACGGAATTTTTGGCGGCTGCCCTTCGCTTTCGATCACGCCAAACAGCTTGGTGCCGCGTTCGTTAAGACGTTCGCCACTTGCCGATCCGCCCAATTCGCTTGATGCGACCGCATCACCGGTTGGCGCCGGACCATCCGCAGCCCCCGCAGCCAGCGGCGCAGCACCGGACGGGGCCGCACCGGACATGGCACCACCATTTTCAAGCTGGCCAAGACGGAAATCGATATCGGCAACCAGACGTTCCAGACGTTCTTCCATCTTGCGAATACGGAAATCGAACTGTTCGAGTTGCCCGGTCAGTTGCGACGCATTGCGCTGAAGTTCATTGATCTGAACCTGCTGGCGGGCTGCTGCCGGGGTTGAGGCGCTGTCGGCACCAGATGCGGCAGCACCGGCAGCCGCACCTGCGCCACCAGTCCCTTCGCGGTAGACATAACGCTGCAAGAGATCGAGATCCTTGCGCAGTTGTTCGACCTGGCGGGACATGTTGGCGTCCTGGGCGTGGACCGTTCCTGATCCAAGTGACGTCATCGCAAACACGGTACCCATGGCCAAAGCCACAAGAATCCGGCGGCCTTTACGCGAAGTTGCGGCCCCTGTTGCGCGTGAACCCGTGGCACTGGCCCGATCGGATCGGATCGCGGCACAGGCAGCAAGGTGCGATTCAGTGGTGGGTCGAACTCGGATCATTATCAGGTCCTTTGTCGTCAATGCTGTCTTTGTTGCGTCACTATGAACAGGACACGATGACATTTTCAACATTTTCAGGCGGCAAAAATAAGGCGCCTGCCCCGGACGGGACAGGCGCCTTGGTATTCAAGTCAGGCTTTCACCTGCACGCGCTTAGCGGATAACCGATACAGCGCGGCGGTTTTTCGCCCAGCTTTCTTCGTCATGGCCAAGAGCGACCGGACGTTCTTTACCATAAGAAATGGTTTCAACGCGCGACGGGTCGATACCCAGAGCGATCAGGTAATCTTTAACCGAGTTCGCGCGACGTTCGCCGAGTGCAAGGTTGTATTCACGGGTGCCGCGCTCGTCGGCATGACCTTCAACAACAACTTTGTACTGCGGGTATTTTTTCAGCCAAGCGGCCTGCAATTCGAGGGTGCGACGTGCTTCGCCAGCCAGATCGTATTTATCGAAGCCGAAGAAGACGCGGTCACCAACGTTAACAGCGAACCACTCTGGGCTGCTTTCCGACAGCGACGTGCTGGTGGACGGCTGGTTTACAGTCGATACACCCTCGCCACCAGTGGTCGCAGAGCTATCAGGTGCAGTTTCACATGCAGCCAGAAGAGCGGCAGCAGCAAAAACGCTGAGAATACGAAGTTTCATTTAAGTTTTCCCCTTAACACCGGACGCATTCGCCCGAGGTTGGTGTTTTCCATGTCTCGCGACACCGAAAATGCCCGCGATAAAAGCGAATCGCATTCAGTGCTTCGCGATGACTATACTCTTGAGATATCAGGGAATCAAGGGTGACCATGCTGGATCCGACCCATCCGCAGGTGTAACGATCTCTCGCTCGTTATAACCTGTGAGATCTATCGAATACAGACGATAGCGATCCTTGGTCCCGTCCCTGGACGGGTGCTGGCGGTGATACATCAACACTCTTCCGTTCGGAGCCCATGTTGGTCCCTCTACGAGGAACCCTTCGGCCAGCAGCCTTTCACCACTGCCGTCTGGCCGCATGACACCGATATAGAACCTACCTCCTTGTGATTTGGTGAATGCAATCAGGTCTCCGCGTGGCGACCAGACTGGTGTGGCGTAAAGACCCCCACCAAAACTGATACGCTGAACGCCACCACCATCTGCATTCATCACGTAAATTTGTTGTGACCCACTGCGATCAGAGTTGAACGCAATGCGCGAACCGTCAGGCGAATAGGAAGGCGAGGTATCCACGGCGGCATGACGCGTCAGCTGATGCTTTTCGCGCGTGCGCAGGTCCAGTTCATAAATTTCACTGTTCCCGTCAAGCGCTTGCGACATGACAACCGAGTTCCCGTCTGGCGCGAATCGGGGCGCAAAAGTCATCCCCGGAAAATCGCCCAGCAATTCCAACTCGCCGGTATCGATATCCAAAACATAGACGCGTGGCTTGTCGTTGAAATACGACATATAGACCACTTCCTGTGCTGTCGGCGAGAAACGCGGGTTCAGCACAAGGAACCGACCGTCCGACAGGAACCGGTGGTTTGCACCATCCTGATCCATGATCGCCAAACGTTTTACACGTTTGTCGGCCGGGCCTGATTCAGACACATACACAATTCTGGTGTCGAAATATCCGGTTTCGCCGGTAATGCGCTTATAGATCTCGTCAGCGATCTTGTGCGCAATACGGCGCCAGTTATTGGGCTGTGTACGGTAGGCAACACCAGACATCTGGGTTTCTGCCAGCACATCCCAAAGACGGAATTCGACACGAAGCAATCCGTTTGGTTCCGTAACAACGCGACCATTGACCAGTGCCTGGGCACTGATGGCGCGCCATTCGGCGAAGTTCGGATTGACCGCCAATGATGCGGCACTCTGGATGAATGCCTTTTCATTGATCGGCGCAAATAGCCCCGAACGTTCGAGGTCGGCAGCAATCACCTGTGTCAGGTTCTGGCCGATCTCGGTTTCGGCAACGCCTTCACCCGGGAAGCGGGTGACGGCAATTGGCATTGGCTTGAGTTCACCCCGGGTGATGTCAATCCGGAGTTCCGCCTTTGCCGGCGACATGAAACCGACATTCAGGCCAGCGACAACGGCAAGGGCACACAGTGTCGCGACACTGCTTCTTACCCAAAATCGTTTTCCTGCGTTGGTCTTGATCGTCATCCTGCCTCGCTATTTTCCACGCGTGTTCAAGAACTTATCATTAAAGGCCCAGCATTTCACGCATGTCGAAATTAAACGTGAATGTGCGCCACATTTCATATTTATCCAGCGGCAGTTTTAGAGGACTGCATTGCGGATTTAGCACTGCTCGCAAAGCACTTTCTGCAATCGTACGGCGAGAAGAATCGCCCTGTATGTCATTCAGATTACTGATACGTGCCTGTCGAACGGTTCCGTCAGGGTTTGCGCTGACGTGAATTTCAACAGCAAAGCTCCCGGCTTCCTTGGCACCGGCCGGCGGGCTCCAGCATTTTTCAATCTGGCGCTTTACGGCATCAAGCTCGCTCATGGTCAGATTCGCATCCAGTCTGGTTGCCACGACCTCGCTGGCGTTTTCTTCGGGTACCTGATCAGGTTGCGGTTCCGGGGTTGCCTGTGCCGTTTCCTTCAGCTTGCTCACATCCTTGAGAACACTCATCAGGTCGCGCTTTTTCGGCTCTTCCTTCTTGGGTTCTTCCTTTTTCGGTTCCGGCTTTTTGACCGGCTCGGGTTTGGGCGGCTGTGGCTTGCTGTCGGGCTTTACCGCAGCCAGTTCGGTCGGCTGTGGTTCCGGTTTGGGTTCAGGCTGCTTTTTAACCTCGGGCGTGGGCACCGGTTCCGGCTTTGGCGCCGGTTTTGGTTCGGGCTTCGGCTCTGGTTTCGGCTCGGGCTTCGGTTCCGGTTTGGGCTCGGGTTTCGGTTCGGGCTTTGGTTCCGGTTTCGGCTCAGGCTTTGGCTCGGGCTTTGGTTTCGGCTCGGGCTTGGGTACCGGTTTTGGTTCCTTTTTCGGTTCGGGCTTTGGCAATGCCTTGGTCGGGGCAGCGGAAAACTCGTCCACTGTCACGACTTCGACCGAAATGGACTGCAATTCCAGCGGCGTTTCATCAAACAGGTCAGGCAAGCCCAACCACGCAATCAGAAACAGCGCAATATGCAAACCAAGCGATATGAGAGCGTAACGCAGCATAGTCTGTTACGAACCCTTGTTGGGCAATTCGGCGATCAGGGCGACCTTGGTAAAGCCGGCATCCTTGATCAGCCCCATAACTTCCATCACCCGGCCGTAATCAATGGCCTTGTCACCGCGCACAAAGATGCGGGTGTCGGCCTTGTTATCGGTAATGGCCGCGAGCTTTTCGGTCAGGGTGTCCTGCGCGATTTCACTATCCATAATATAGATGGTGCCTTCACGCGAAACCGAGACGACAAGCGGCTCGTCCTGCCCGGTCATCGGGGCGGCGCTGGTTTCGGGCAGATCGACTTCGACACCAACCGTCATCAGGGGGGCTGCGACCATGAAGATCACCAGCAGCACCAGCATGACGTCCACCATCGGCGTGACGTTGATGTCGCTCATCGCTGCGCGTCGGTTACTCCGACGTCCGCGACGGCGTCCTCCACCAGATCGGGATGCGAGTTGAGCGCCCATAATCAGTCTCTCGTATCGTCAAGTTGGCGCGAGAGGATCGAGCTGAACTCGTCCACGAAGGCTTCAAGACGGTTGCTGTAGCGATTGAGATCACTGGAAATCTTGTTATAGGCAACCACGGCCGGAATTGCGGCAACAAGACCCATGGCGGTTGCAAACAGGGCTTCGGCGATCCCCGGTGCGACGACCGCAAGCGAGGTGTTTTTGGATGCGGCGATCGACTGGAAGGACACCATGATCCCCCAGACAGTACCGAACAGACCGACAAACGGTGCGGTCGAGCCGACCGATGCCAGGAAGGTCATGTAACGTTCGACGCGATCCATTTCACGGCCCAGCGTGATTTCCATGGATTTTTCAAGGCGCTGCTGCAAACGGGCGCGCATGGTATCACCATGAACACCGCGCGCATTCGAACGACGCCATTCGCGCATTGCCGAAACAAAGATTGCCGACATCGGATCACGCGGCTTATCCGCAATCCGGTCATACAGGTCTTCAAGCGAACCGCCCGACCAGAATGCTTCTTCGAATGTGCTGGCTTGCGCGCGCAACTTGCGCAGGCGCATCAGCTTTTCGATGACAATCGCCCATACCCAGACAGATGCCAGCAACAGTCCGATCATCACCGTTTTGACGACCAGTCCAGCCTGCATGAACAGTCCCCACAGAGACATGTCATGCGCCATGACCGACTGCCCCAGCGTTACCGCGTCGACCACTTGATTTTCCATATTCCCGTTAGTCCTTGTTCACATCCAGATATCGACTAAATACTGTTCTTAATTCTTCGGGCAGTCTTTGTGCCCGAAGTTCTTCCAACGACATGCAGGCGAGATAAATCTCGATCACCACAAGTTCTTCTTCGCCGCGCATGATCTTTTGTTCATACCCGAGTGATGCGCCCCCTAGCTTAATCACCCTGGTTTCCACCGTCAGGCGGTCTTCCAACTGAGCGGCGCGACGAAAATCGAGCGTACAGTGTCGAACGGCTATGGCAACTTTGTGGCGTTCTGCAACATTTCGATTGGTAAAGCCCAACAGGTTAAGCATCGCTGAACGCGCACGTTCGGCAAATGCAAGATAGTTGGCGTGATATACGATGCCGCCGGCATCAGTATCTTCATAAAATACGACTAAAGGATAAATGTGACGTTTGCCGTCCATGTAGCCCAGCAGGGCATCATGTGTGTCCTGTCCCATCAGGAATCGCTCCTTGATGATCCATTACCCTGACTGTCAAAAAGATCGGACATCGGCATCCCGCCCGCTTCACGCGGCGGCGTCAGACCAAGATGCTGGAACCCCTTGATACCCAGCATGCGCCCGCGCGGGGTACGCTGGATCAGGCCCTGCTGAAGAAGATATGGTTCGATCACGTCTTCGATGGTGTCGCGTTCTTCCGACAGGGCCGCGGCAAGGGTATCAACCCCGACCGGTCCACCACCGTAATTTCCGGCAATACAATTAAGATAGCGACGGTCCTGACTGTCCAGACCGAGGTTATCGACCTCAAGCCGGGTCAGCGCCGCATCGGCAATAAATTTATCAACCGGTGACTTTTCAGCCACAGCGGCAAAGTCCCGCACACGTCGCAACAAACGCCCGGCAATACGCGGCGTACCGCGCGACCGGCGTGCAATTTCCATCGCACCTTCTTCGGTCATGTCGAAATTCAACAACCGCGCACCGCGCGACACAATCGAAACCAGTTCTTCGGGCTCATAGAACCGCAGACGCAGCGGAATGCCGAAACGGTCACGCAGCGGTGTGGTCAAAAGCCCCGAACGCGTGGTCGCGCCAACCAGGGTAAAGGGTGGCAAATCGATACGGACCGAACGGGCCGCCGGCCCCTCGCCGATGATCAGATCAAGCTGGAAATCTTCCATCGCCGGATAGAGGATTTCCTCAACCGCCGGGTTCAAACGGTGAATTTCGTCAATGAACAGAACATCGCGCGGCTGAAGGTTCGTCAAAAGAGCGGCAAGGTCACCCGCCTTGGCAATGACCGGACCGGAGGTTGCGCGGAAACCGACGCCAAGTTCACTGGCAACAATTTGCGACAACGTGGTTTTTCCAAGTCCGGGCGGACCAAAAAACAGGACATGGTCCATGGCCTCTTCACGCGCACGGGCCGCCTGAATGAAGACATCAAGGTTTTCGCGCACTTCTTTCTGACCGGTGAAATCATCGAGCCGGCGCGGACGCAGCGATCCTTCCTGATGGTCTTCTTCGCGACGCTCACCACTGAGCAGACGGTCTTCTTCTTCGCTCACGCGCTAAGCTCCTTCAGTCCCAGACGGATCAGGGTATCGATTGTCTTGTCATCGCCGGCCTGCTGGGCGGCCTTGCCCACCGCGCCAAATGCCTCGGACCGGCCATAACCAAGATTGACCAGTGCCGATACGGCATCCGCCATTACGACACTATCATCCACAACCGGTTCGGCCGGGGCTGTGTCGATTTTCACATCTGTTTTGGATTTTGCGGTTTTCTTTGCCTTGGCTTCCGGCTTGGCAGGTTCCGCAGCCGGGCTTTCCGGTGCGGCCACCGGACCAAGATTAAGCTTTGCGGCCTTGTCCTTGAGTTCACCGACAATCCGGGTTGCGACCTTGGGCCCGATGCCCGGTGCGCGGCACAATGCCGTCGTATCCTGGGCGGCAAGGGCGCGCAAAAGATCGGTCGGGCTCAGCACCGACAACAGGGCAAGGGCAACCTTGGCCCCTACCCCCTGCACGGTGGTCAGCAACGAAAACCACTGTTTTTCGGCGTTATCGGCAAAGCCATACAGGTGAATGTGATCTTCGCGAACGTGGGTTTCGATCATCAAACCGGCATCCCCGCCCTTTGGCGGCAACATGGAAAGCGTGCGGCGCGAGGCAAACACAAGATAGCCAACGCCATTCACATCAATGATGACGCTGTCTTCGCCAATGAAATCGACAATTCCGCGCAGTTTCGCGATCACCTGTATCGTCTCCCGTTTCCTGTTGGTTTGGCCGCCATGCTTGCCGCAAGCGACCGGTTCCCGGCATGTTGCGCGTGACAGATCGCCACCGCAAGTGCATCGGCCGCATCCGCCCCGGCAATTTCACATCCCGGAAGCAGGGTCGAAACCATCATTTCGACCTGTTGCTTGGCGGCGTGACCGGCACCGACAACAGTCTTTTTGACGGCATTGGGTGTATATTCCGTTACCGGAATGCCATTGCGCGCCGGTGCGAGTAAGGCAACACCACGCGCCTGACCGAGTTTAAGGGTGGATACCGGGTTCTTGTTGACAAAGGTTTCTTCGACCGCGGCCTCGTCCGGGTCCCAGGTCTGAATCACCTCGATCAGGCCGGAATGCAGCTGATCAAGGCGTTCGGCAAGGCTTAGCGACTGGGTGGATGTGACAATGCCGTTGGCGACATGGCGCATCCGGTTGTCCTGAAGGTCGATCACCCCCCAGCCCGTGCGTTGCAGACCGGGGTCAATTCCAAGTACGCGGACCACTATGTCACCCCATTTCCCGGAAGCCAGATACAAAACACCCGCCATTCAAACATGAAGGGCGGGCATCAAACCGCCCCCGAACATGATGGCGTTTGCAACCATATTCGGGGGAGTGGTTTTTAAACAAGTCTAGTTATCGAGACCAGCGACGATTTCGTCGGTCCAGGCAACGTTGGTCCAGACGTTCTGGACGTCATCATTGTCTTCGAGAACATCAACAAGCTTCATGATGCTCTGGGCCTGTTCGACATTGATTTCGGCCTCGGTCACGGCACGGAAGACCATTTTCGCACTTTCCGGATCGCCAAACTTTTCGGTCAGCGCTTCGCGAACAGCGTTCAGGTCTTCAAGTTCGGTATCAACTACGTGGCTGTTTTCATCAGACTCAACGTTTGCCGCACCGGCTTCGAGGGCCGCTTCGAAGATTTCGTCAGCATCGGCGGCATCTGCCGGATAGACGATTTCACCAAGACGGTTGAACATAAAGCCGACCGAACCGGTTTCGCCAAGGTTGCCACCGCTTTTTGCAAAGGCAGCACGCACTTCGGACGCGGTACGGTTACGGTTATCAGTCAGTGCTTCGACGATGACGGCAACACCAGCGGTGCCATAACCTTCGTAGCGGACTTCTTCGTAATTGTCGCCCTCGCCTGCACCGGTCGCCTTTTTGATGGCGCGTTCGATATTGTCCTTGGGCATGTTCTGACCGCGGGCCGCCGCGATCGCAGCACGCAGACGCGGGTTGCTGTCAATGTCTTCGCTGATTTTTGCCGCAACCGTAATTTCGCGGGCAAGCTTGGTGAAGATCTTGGCGCGTTTTTTATCCTGGGCACCTTTGCGGTGCATAATGTTCTTAAATTGGGAATGGCCGGCCATAACCTAAAACCTGTATTCATTGAACTCGATGTGGAACGGTATCGGGTGATACCACGCCGGTCATGCGGGAGTTCCCTGTCAGACCAGCCCGTCCGGACATCTGCAAGACAATGCTTTGTGTCGTTTGCAGCAGGTACGAACGAAAATTTCGACCGCTCCTATAGCCTGTTTACCTGCCAAGGTCCAGCGATGCTTGGTATCGCTGCCAAGATCACCGGGAATGAACCGCCCCGGACCACAGATCACACCACCAATCCAGGTGGCAATTTTCTTGCATTTTACAGCTTCGGTTTGGTTAGATGTTGCAGTCGCAAAGATATTCTTTCATTAATAATACGAATGTAACTTATTAAACTAAAGAAGAACACTCTCCGGGGTCCAAGATGCCGGCCTGGTTGAAAAGACCATTTTCTTTTCAGGCGGCCGAAACAACCCGAATGGACACAGAAGCCATACGGGAACAGTCAGGAAACAAAGGTTAGATAGAATGGGAACTAAATTCGGGGTCCAAAGCAAGTTACTGATTTCATTTGCTCTGGTTGGATTGATGGCGGTTATTTCCGCTGTTGTCGGCGCTGTATCCTTCAACAAATTCGGTGATGCTCTTACGACCATCACGGAAGAAAAGCTTCCGCCTATTGCTGCGGCACAGGCCTTGGCAACCGAAAGTGCAGAAATTGTCGCTATTGCACCGCGTATCGTTGCATCCGCAAACACGGATGAAGAAAACGCGATCAATGACGAACTTGCTATCCGTCTTCAGGCGCTGGTTTCGAAAATCAACGAAATCGAAGCCACCGGCTTCATGCCCGAGGTCATTGCAAGCATCAATGACAATCGCGGTCTTTTGCAGGACAACCTTGAAAAGCTTCATGCGGTAACGCAGGAACGTTTCCAGATTGCCAACGAAAAAGCTGAAAAACTTACGGAATTCCAGAACCTGTCCAAACGGTATGCAGATACCCTGAAACCGGTTCTGTCCTATACGCAGAATGATATTTCCCAGGGTGGCCAGTTCGCCGCATCGCTTAAAGATGACCCGGCAAAGAAATTCAGCACCGACAAGGAAGAAATTCTTGAAGTCTTCCAGAAATATTCTTCTGCCATCGAGACCCGCACCCCGATCCTTGACATTGAGCGTCTTGGATCGTCTGCGTCGAACATGATCATTTCGAGCACCACGGAAACCCAGGCGGTGCGTCTTTCGATCATTCCGGTGCGTATTCGCGGCACCTATAGCGACGCGCTGAGCCAGCTTGATGCCATCGGCAATGACCGTCTGAAGGCATTTTATGTCGATCTGATTGACAAGATGCAGAAGCTTTCGGTCGGCGAAGGCAGCCTTCCGGATCTTCGCAAACGCGAACTTGAAGCCAGCGAACAAAGCCAGGCACTGGTTGTGCAGAGTGGCGAATATGCCAATGCGATGCGTGCAAGCGTTGCCGAACTGGTTGCCGGTCTGAATCAGGAAGTCGCCGAAGCCGCTGCCGAAGCCGGTATTGTTGAAAAGCAGGGCCTGACCGCCCTTGCAGCCGTTGCCGCAATCGCAATCATCATTTCGCTTCTGATCTATGTGCTGTATGTCCGCGGCAACGTTCTGCGTCGTCTTGGCGGTCTTCAGAAAACCATGGTTCAGCTGGCGGATGGCAATCTTGACGTTGATGTCCCGGCCAAGGGCAATGACGAAATCAGCGCCATGGGCCGTGCGGTTGAAGTCTTTAAGGACAACGCCCTTAAGGTTCGCGAAATGCAGGCCGAGGAAGAGCGCCTTAACCGTGAACGTAACGAAGCCCTTCGTGACGAGCTTCTGGGCCTTGCCGATACGTTGCAGAACGAAGTTGAAAGTGCCGTGAACGAGATCGCCGCCCTTGGTGATCAGCTTCAGGGTGTTTCCGGTCAAATGACATCGAGCGCCGAACTGGTATCGGGTCAGACCGAAGATGTTGCCAATTCCGCACAGGAAGCCACCGGCAATGTCGAAACCGTTGCAGCCGCAACCGAGCAGCTTTCGGCATCGAATGCGGAAATCAACCGTCAGATGGCGGAATCAACCCGCATTTCGAGCGAAGCATCGACCCGCGCACAGCAAACCAACGAACTGGTTGTCAGCCTGTCGCAGTCAGCTGATCGCATCGGCGAAGTGATCGCCCTGATCACCGACATCGCCGAACAGACCAACCTTCTGGCACTTAACGCAACCATCGAGGCCGCCCGTGCCGGTGATGCCGGCAAAGGCTTTGCCGTGGTTGCCGCCGAGGTTAAAAACCTGGCCAACCAGACCGAAAAAGCGACCGAGGAAATCTCGGGCCAGATTGCCGGTATCCAGAAAGCCACCGGTGAATCTGTTAACGCGATTGGTGACATTGGCCGCATCATTGAAAACATCAATGAAATCGCCACCACCATTTCAGCCGCGGTCGAAGAACAGGGTGCCGCAACCGATGAAATCACCCGCAACGTGCGCGGTGCTGCGGACCGTACCCGTTCGGTATCGGCGTCAATCACCGAGGTTGCCAGTGAAACCGGTAAAACCGGCGAACTGTCCAGTCAGGTTCTGGCCACAGCCCAGAACGCATCGGAGAAAGTTGAAAACCTTCGGTCGCGGATCAACGGCATTCTCGATGACTTGCGCAAACAGGCGCATGATCGGGCTGCTTCCTGATCGAAGAATCGACACCATCCTGACTGAAAGGGTCCGCCGTCCGGCGGGCCCTTTTTCGTTTTGCCCCTGTGACCGGGTATCCGATTTGTCGGAAATTCGGCAGAAACGCCCGTAAAAACCCGTAGCAAAACCGCACAACCTATACGTCTGTTTAAGCATAAAAACTCATGCTTAGTTTGCGTGCTATGTGCTATATGGGCTTTAACTATAACAGAAAAGTCGCTTTTTCCGATCAAGCCGCCCCACAACCTGGCAGACCGGCCCTACCCTTAAAGTGACATATCCAGGGAAGCTACATCTGAGAGACCCACAATAAGCAGGTCGACGCAGCACGTGTGTCGGCACGGGACTCATTCGTCTATGGGGTATCATGAACTATGGGACTTAAATTCAAGCGCGGCAGCTCCCCGTCGCCATCCAGTAAAACAAAAACATCGGGACTTGGTGTCCGTGAAAAGCTTGCCGGTGCGTTCTTTCTTGTCGGTCTGATCGCTGTGCTTGCCGCGACTGTTTCGGTCTTTTCATTCAACAAATTTGGCAGCCAGCTTGACGAAATCACCCATGCCCAGCTGCCACCAATGTTCACCGCCCAGCAGTTGGCCACCGATAGTGTAAAGGTTGTCGCATCCGCACCGCGCATCGTTGCCGCCACGTCCCCGGAAGAAGAACAGGTCGTCAAGATCGAACTGGACATGCTGCTTGACAGTCTGCGCGAGAAACTTGAACAGCTGTCGCAGTCCGGCCTGCCGCCCGCATCGCTGTCTCATATTGAAACCAACGGCAAAAACCTTGCCGATAATCTTGAGAAACTGCACGACACCACGCTTCGCCGTTTTGAAGCCGCCAACAAGCTGGCAGAAAGTCTTGATAAGTTTCAGCAGCTCAATAACCGGTTTGGTTCGATGCTCAAGCCATTGCTGGCAATGTCACAGAACCAGATTTCCAACATCGGCACCCAGGTTGAAGACATCCGCAAAAGCGGTTCTTTCCTGACGCTGGATCAGAAAACCCAGGGCACCGAGCTTCTGGTCAAACTTGATCAGACGATTGCCGAACGTGCACCGATTCTTGAGCTGTCGAAACTTGGCGGTGATATGGCCAACACAATTCTGGCCGCGGCATCAAGCACGGATGAAACCCGCCTGAAAATCATCGGCGTGCAGGTCAACGGGGCGATCGGCACCATCGAGACCCTGATCAAGAATCTCGAAAACAAGAAACTTCAGACATATTATTCCGACCTGATGGGCGACATCAAAACGCTTGCCGTCGGGGATCAGAGCATTCCGGCATTGCGCCTGGCCGAACTGCAACTGATCAAGGAACAGGGTGAAGTTGTTATTGAAAGCGCCGATTACGCAACCACCATGGAAAGTGGTGTGAATGCATTGGTCGAGGCCTTGCAGACCGGTGTTGACCGTTCTGCCGGTGCGGCCAATACGCTTAGCATCCAGAGCACCTATGTGATGTATGCGGTCGGCGCGCTGGCGGTTCTGTTGCCGCTTCTGATCTTTGTATTCTATGTGCGGGGCAATCTTCTGCGCCGTCTGGCCGGCTTGCAGAAAACCATGGTTGCACTGGCAGCCGGGGATCTTGCGGTTGATGTCCCGTCCAAGGGCAATGACGAAATCAGCGCCATGGGGCGCGCGGTTGACGTGTTCAAGGAAAACGCCATCAAGGTCCGCGACATGCAGGCCGAGGAAGAGCGCCTTAACCGTGAACGCAACGAGGCCCTTCGTGATGAGCTGCTTGGTCTTGCCGATACCCTTCAGGGGGAAGTGGAAACCGCAGTAAACGAAATCGCCGCCCTTGGCGAACAGCTTCAGGGGGTTTCCGGTCAGATGACCGAAAGTGCCGAACTGGTTTCAAGCCAGAGCGAAGACGTGTCGACATCGGCACAGGAAGCCACCGGCAACGTCGAAACCGTTGCCGCCGCGACCGAGCAGCTTTCAAGTTCGAATGCGGAAATCAACCGTCAGATGGCGGAAACCACCCGTATTTCCAACGAAGCCGCCCAGCGGGCCCAGCACACCAACGAGCTGGTTGTCAGCCTGTCACAATCGGCCGGCCGCATTGGCGAAGTGATCGCCCTGATCACCGACATCGCCGAACAGACCAATCTTCTGGCACTTAACGCGACGATCGAGGCCGCCCGTGCCGGTGATGCCGGCAAAGGCTTTGCCGTTGTTGCCGCCGAGGTTAAAAACCTGGCCAACCAGACCGAAAAGGCGACCGAAGAAATTGCAGGTCAGATTTCCGGTATTCAGAAGGCCACCGGTGAGTCCGTGACCGCAATCGGTGAAATCGGGACAATCATTGATAATCTTAATCAGATTGCCACGACGATTTCCGCCGCGGTCGAGGAACAGGGTGCCGCCACCGATGAGATCAGCCGCAATGTTCGTGGTGCTGCCGATCGTACCCGTGCGGTATCGGCATCGATCACCGAAGTCGCCAATGAAACCGGGCGCACCGGTCAGTTGTCGGGCGAAGTTCTGACCACGTCGCGTGCCGCATCGGAAAAAGTCGGCGAAATGCGCAATCGTATCGCCAGCATCCTTGAAGATCTGCGTCAGCAGGCCCGTGATCGCGCAGCGTGATCACGCCCTGCCCGACGGTTCCAATCTGAATGACAAAGGCCCACCGGTTGGTGGGCCTTTTTTTCATCTTTTTCATCGCGGATCCGGTTGATCCGTATATGCAATCTGATTGCAGGGGCGATCAGGCGCTTGGCCAGCTGCCTTTAAGGCGCCCGCCGATGCGCACCGATTCAATACGCTTGGCAAGGCCGGTCTTGTCATCGGTTTCGACAAACACACCGCACACGGTCGCCGGGCCTTCGGCCGGTTCAAAACGACCGGACGGCATTTTGGTCAGGAATTTGCGAACCGAGTTTTCCTTTTTCATGCCGATGACGGAATCAAAGTCACCACACATGCCAACATCGGTCTGATAGGCCGTACCATTTGGAAGAATTTGCGCATCCGCCGTTGGCACATGGGTATGCGTGCCCAGCACAAGCGATGCCCGCCCGTCGCAATGATGGCCAAACGCCATCTTTTCCGACGTGGTTTCGGCATGGAAATCCAGAATGATCGCATCGACATTCTTGCCCAGCTTGTGCTTACCAAACAGCTTGTCCGCGCCCTGGAACGGGCAGGAAAGCGGATCCATGAAAAGACGGCCCATCATATTGATGACGCAGACCTTCTTGCCCGATCTGGTTTTGAACACGTAATCGCCATTGCCCGGCGTCCCATCAGGGAAATTCCAGGGACGCAGGAGTTTTTCATCCTCGTCGATATAGGCGATGATTTCGCGTTGATCCCAGACATGGTTGCCGGTGGTCAGGACATCCGCCCCCGCCGCGTAGAATTCCTTGCAGATTTTGGCGGTCACACCGAAACCATGGGCCGCGTTTTCGACATTCACCACAGCGATATCAACAGACAGGCGATCGCGAAGCATCGGTAATGCTTCCAGCGCTGCCTTGCGGCCGGTTTGGCCGAGAACGTCGCCAAGATGAAGTAAACGCATATTCTTTCCTGTGTTTTTTTACATACCTCAACTTGCAGGCATGATTTTAGCAATGCTCCCTGATCCGGGACGCACCGCATACTGCATTACGCAAAGGAGAAGGGATTTGTTCAATAAGATAAGCGGGAGCCGCCGCTGCCGTTGGCCATGTGGTAATTCCTCGTGACCTGCAGGTGCAGGTGGGCGCCGTATAACCAGACCACGGCCTGGCAAGGGACAGCTCCCTAGAGAAATGAGCATCGGCCCCGGGAATTAGCGAACCTGACGAACAGGGCAGCCCCCTTATGCTGGGTTCTTGATCTCCGCGTACGGCGCATCGCAAACGGTCAGCGACGGGAACTTAGTCCCCGGTCATTGGAATTTCAAGTGGATTACACGCATTTGTCAGCGTCCCCCACCCCGCATCTGACCATCGCGCGATCACGGATCGCCGATAATCGGCAATCAGCTTTGTGCAAGCTTGTCGGCGATGGCTTCGACCCGGGCAGCCATTGTTTCGATATTTTCAGCCAGTTCATCACTTTGCGCATCGGACAAACCGACCGGTTGTGGCTGTTGCGGGGTCTGGTTTGCGAGCTGTTCCTGCGCATTACCAAGTTCATCGGCAATCAGCAGGCTGGTCATGACCAGCAAACGCTGTTCCCCGATCTGGCCGACCGCATCGGCAATTTCCTTAACACGGTCATTCACATAACCCGCAAGGGCGTGAATGCGATCTTCCTGCCCGTCATCACATGCGATGTCGTAGCTGCGACCATTAATGCGGATGGATACCTGTGCCATGGATTACGCCTGTTTCTTTACGGGGTCTTCGGCAAGAACGAATTTAAGCTGATCTACTGCACCGTCGAGCCGGGCGGAAACCGTTTCGGTTGCCTCGGTCAGACGATCATAATCCGCGCGCATCGCCGAAAGTTGCGCACGCAACGCTTCAACTTCCTGGGTGTCTGAAACGGCGGACTGATTTTTCTGACTGATGGCCGACTCCGCTGCCAGTTCCAGACGGTCCAATGCTGATTTCAGTCGATCACTTGCCTGTTGCAACCGCGACATGGATTATTACCCGATTGTTTGCTGTTTTTCCCTAGACCACAGAACGAATTGATCTGTGACGAATCACTATCGGCCTTATCAAGACCTGTGAAGATGTCATGATCATGGCTTTAACACCCGACACCCTGATCAACAACATTTTTGCCCGGCTGACGGCAAAAACACCACAAGCCGACATTGGTGATAACATCAGGAAAACACGGGGTGCCAATCACAAACCGGTCAGCATGGCGAACCGCAGCCATGCACAACCGACACATCTGTTAGCCGGAATCCGGGTAACTGGCGTCGTTTTTTGACAGAAGCGGTTGACGGATGCCCCCCATAAGGGCATCTTCCGCGCGAATTCCGTTAATTATGGAATAACCGTATTTAAAGTGTTTTCATCGCCCGACCGCGAAACCCCCAGGAACCGCATCACATGACGACGCAAGTAGAACACAACCGCATGGCCAATGCCATCCGCTTCCTCTCGGCAGACGCTGTTGAGAAAGCCAACTCCGGACATCCCGGCATGCCGATGGGCATGGCAGACGTTGCGACTGTTCTTTACACCAAATTCTTGAAATTCGATCCGAAGCACCCGAACTGGCCGGACCGCGACCGTTTCATCCTGTCGGCTGGTCACGGCTCGATGCTTCTTTATTCGCTTCTGCACCTGACCGGTTACGAAGATTTCGATCTTGATCAGATCAAGAATTTCCGTCAGATGGGCTTCCGCACGGCCGGCCACCCGGAATTCGGCCATGGCGCGGGCATCGAAACCACCACCGGCCCGCTGGGTCAGGGTATTGCGACCTCGGTCGGTTTCGCACTTGGCGAACGCATCATGAATGCACGTTTTGGCGATGATGTTGTTGATCACTACACCTATGTGATTGCGGGCGACGGTTGCCTGATGGAAGGCATCTCGCAGGAAGCCATTTCGATGGCCGGTCACATGAAACTGTCGAAACTGATCGTTCTGTTTGACGATAACGGCATTTCGATTGACGGCCCGACGTCGCTTTCGACGTCTGAAGATCACACCAAGCGCTTCGAAGCTGCTGGCTGGGATGTTCAGGAAATTGACGGCCACGACCCGGTCGCCATCGAAGCCGCCATTGCCAAGGCAAAAACCACCAACACCCCGTCGATGATCGCCTGCAAAACCCAGATCGGTTTTGGCGCACCGACCAAAGCAGGTAGTTCGGCAACGCACGGTGCTGCCCTTGGCGCCGAAGAACTTGCCGGCATGCGCAAGAAACTGAATTGGGATTACGAGCCGTTCGAAATCCCGGCCGACATTCGCGAAGCTTGGCTTGCAGCCGGTAGCCGTGGTGCGGATGATTTCAATGCCTGGGGTTCACGTTTCGAAGGTCTTGAAGCTGGTCTGAAAGACGAGTTCGAGCGCCGCGTCGAAGGCAAGCTTCCGGAAAACTGGATCGAAGCGTTCAACGACTACAAAAAGCAGATCACTGCTGATCAGCCGAAAGTCGCGACCCGTAAGGCTTCGCAGAACATTCTTGAAGTTCTGACCAAAGCGATCCCGGAAATGATCGGCGGTTCTGCCGACCTGACCGGTTCGAACAACACCAAGACCGGCGTTCAGGCACCGATCACTGCCGAAGGCGGTTATGAAGGTGCGTATATCTATTACGGTATCCGTGAACACGGCATGGCAGCAGCCATGAACGGTCTGGCACTGCATGGTGGCGTTCTGCCCTATGGCGGGACCTTCCTGGTCTTTACCGATTATTGCCGCCCGTCGATCCGCCTGTCGGCTCTGATGAACCAGCGCGTTGTTTATGTCATGACCCATGATTCCATCGGTCTTGGCGAAGACGGCCCGACCCATCAGCCGGTCGAACATGTTGCGTCGCTGCGTGCGATGCCGAACGTTACCGTCATCCGCCCGGCGGACGCGGTTGAAACGGCAGAAGCATGGGCAATGGCTATCACCAATGAAAGCGGCCCGACCGTTCTGGCACTGACCCGTCAGAACCTGCCGACGCTGCGTACCGATTATCGTGAAGACAACCTTGTCGCACGTGGCGGTTATGTGATTTCCGATTGCGATGGTGATCGTCAGGTTACCCTGATCGCGACCGGCTCCGAAGTCGAGATCGCAGTTGATGCGCAGGCCAAGCTGAAAGCAGACGGCATCAATGCCGCTGTTGTTTCGCTGCCGAGCTGGGAACTGTTTGACGCCCAGTCGCCGGAATACCGCAAGGACGTTCTGGGCAGCGCACCGCGCGTTGCCATCGAAGCCCTGTCGGTGTTTGGCTGGGAAAAATATGTTGGCGATAACGGCAAGGTTATCGGCATGCACGGTTTCGGTGCTTCGGCCCCGGCCCCGGTTCTTTACGAGCATTTCGGCATCACTGCCGACGCGCTGGTCAAAGCAGCCAAGGAACTGGTTTAATTTACAGGGCCGGATCGGTAACATGCCGATCCGGCCTTTTTTCTATGGGTTTTGAACCCTAAGCCGTGATTGATACTCCCCAGGTACCAATCATTATAATTTTGGAGGGATGAATGGCTATTCGCGTAGCGATTAATGGTTTTGGTCGTATCGGCCGTCTTGTTCTGCGTTCTATCGTTGAAAGCGGTCGCACCGACGTTGAAGTTGTTGCCATCAACGACCTGGGTGACGTCAACACCAACGCACATCTTCTGAAATATGATTCCGTTCATGGCGTTCTTGCCAACGAAGTCAAAGCCGAAGGCGACAACCTGGTCATTGACGGCAAAGCCATCAAGGTTTGTTCCGAACGTGACCCGGCGAACCTGCCGTGGGCAGCGCTCAATGTTGATATCGCATTTGAATGCACCGGTATCTTCCTTGACGAAGCCGGCGCAGGCAAACACCTGACCGCTGGCGCAAAACGCGTTCTGATTTCGGCCCCGGCAAAAGGCGATATCAAGACCGTTGTTTACGGTGTTAACTCCGACACCCTGACCGCTGATGATGTCATCGTTTCGAACGCTTCGTGCACCACCAACTGCTTGGCACCGGTTGCAGACGTTCTGAACAAGACCGTTGGCATCACCAAAGGCTTCATGACCACTGTTCACGCCTTCACCGGCGACCAGAACACCGTGGACAGCCTGCACAAGGACCTGCGCCGTGCACGTTCGGCATCGCTTTCGATGATCCCGACCTCGACCGGTGCAGCCAAGGCTGTTGGTCTTGTTCTTCCGGAA
Source organism: Thalassospira sp. MCCC 1A02491 (assembly GCF_001613785.1). Taxonomy (NCBI): domain Bacteria; kingdom Pseudomonadati; phylum Pseudomonadota; class Alphaproteobacteria; order Rhodospirillales; family Thalassospiraceae; genus Thalassospira; species Thalassospira sp. MCCC 1A02491. The sequence continues at coordinate 111,097 of NZ_LPVX01000012.1, forward strand.
CTCAAGGGCAAACTCGATGGCACCGCCATCCGCGTTCCGACCCCGAACGTTTCCATGGTTGACCTGACCTTCGTTGCTGGCCGTGACACCACCGTTGATGAAGTCAACGCAGCGATCAAAGAAGCTGCAAACGGCCCGCTTAAAGGCGTTCTTGGCGTTTGCGAAGCACCGCTGGTTTCGGTTGATTTCAACCACAACCCGAACAGCTCGACCTTTGATGCGACCCAGACCCAGGTCATGGATGGCAACTTTGTTCGTATCCTTTCCTGGTATGACAACGAGTGGGGCTTCTCCAACCGTATGAGCGACACCGCTGTCGCCATGGCGAAGTTCCTCTAAGCTTCGTTTGATCCGAATTTGGAAAGAGCCCGAAGTATTCTGCTTCGGGCTCTTTTCTTTTGGCGGCCAATCGGTCAGTCTTGCCGTCACCCTGCCCGCCCGGTCAACGCAAAGGAACCAGACCGTGAGCCTATTGTTCAAGGAACTCGATTATCGACCGACCCCGATGGGGGTTTTGAGCCTGCGCCGACGTCGCGAGCTCAGCCTTGATATCGATGTTTATGAAATCAAGCTTGATGACGAATACCTGATGTCGAGCCTGTTTACCGATGCTGAAATCGCGCTGGCCGACCTTGGGCTGGCGGACCTTGCCCGTGACAATCTTGATGTTGTGGTTGGCGGACTGGGCCTTGGCTATACCGCAAAGGCGGCACTCGACAATCCGAAGACCGGAAAGCTTACGGTTCTTGATACCCTTCCCGAAGTCATCGAATGGCACCAGCAGGGATTGCTGCCACTTGGTGAACAGCTTTCGGGTGATCGGCGCTGCGAACTGGTTCATACGGATTTCTTTGGCGCATCACTTTCCGATATTGCGGGCATGAACCCGCAACGCCCCGATACCAGACATGATGCCATTCTGCTTGATGTTGATCATTCACCGGGCAATGTTTTGCATGACGATCACAAGCGCCTTTATACAAAGGACGGCTTGCAGAAACTTGCAACACATCTGGTGCCGGGCGGGGTCTTTGCCCTTTGGTCCACAGAATTGCCCGAACCCTGGTTTGAAGAAAATCTGGCGGCGGCCTTTGACGACATTCGCGCCGAAGTCATTACATTCCGCCATCCGCTGATTGACCGTGAAGATATCAATACGGTCTATATCGCGCGCAAAGCATCGTAAGACGGTCCTGCCGATGACGGTATTTCCCGATCCGGTCATTCGTATTCATGGCATAAAAGGTGCCAGATCGGCCTGTCGTGTGTTGGCCGACCGGCCATTTGTTTTGCTGTCGCCAGAACATGCTGCCCAAATCAACGGGGCACAATGGTTTGCCGGTCTGGTCGGGCTGACACGCGATGAGTTTCCGACTGCGGCCTTTCGCGCCATTCTTGATTGTCGCGGGCGCATGTCCGGGGCACTGGCCGCGATCGAAATCGGTCTGGATGGCGTGATCATTGATCCGACTGGTAACAGGCAAACCGAAAACCTGCGCGACATGGGTCAGCAACGCGGATGTCAGGTTTTCACAGCCCCGCCCCCGGCCGATGCGATATACGAGATGGAAGACCACCGGCTTCCCGATCATGAACTCGACCGGCGCCTTGCTGCCAGTCTTGGCTAGGCAATTGCCAAAAGCAGCGCCAGGCGTTACATAACACGCAGGAAATCATCAGGAATTATCACCGTGAACACTGACGAACTTGCCGGTCTTTATCTTTTGACCCCGCCGAAAATCGAACTCGCATCCTTTGGCGAGACGCTGAAGTCGGTTCTTGATACCGGTGCGGTTGATTGCCTGCAGCTTCGTTTGAAAGACGTCAGCGATGATGAAATCCGCAAGGCGATCGATACCATCCTGCCGATGTGTAACGACCGCGACATTCCGCTGATCCTTAATGATCGCCCCGACATTGCCAAAAAGTCCGGCTGTGACGGTGTCCATGTTGGCGAAGAAGACGCCAGCTATGACGAGGCGCGCGCCATCATGGGCGAGGAACATATCGTTGGTGTATCGTGCTATGACAGCCGCCATCGCGCGATGATCCTTGGTGAAAAGGGTGCGGATTACGTTGCCTTTGGCGCGTTTTACCCGACCCAGACCAAAGAAGCCAAAACCAGCGTTACGCCGGAAATTCTTGAAATCTGGACGACCTTTACCACGGTGCCATGTGTTGCCATCGGCGGCATCACCGCGGACAATGTCGCCCCGATTGTTCTGGCCGGGGCGGATTTTGTCGCCGTGACCGGCGGGGTCTGGAACCATCCGGACGGCCCCGAAGCCGGTGCCAGGGCCATCAAGGCAGCAATTGCCGCAACCGAGGCCTGAGACAGGCTGACATCGTAAAATGTCAGGGGTGGCAAAAGCTTGGCCCCAGCCATGCGGGAATGACGGGCTGTCATGCGCGATAACCCTGATCAATCTGCTTGCAGCAAAACAGCCAAACTGATAGTTAGAGCCCCTTAAATGGGGCGAGTGCCCCCTATTGCATTGTGAATCTGTGATCTGAAAGAACGGTTGGTGCCATGAAAATCAACGGCAACGAAATCCGTCCGGGTAACCTTATCGAACATAAAGGTGCCCTGTGGCGTGCAGTAAAATGCCAGGCTGTAAAGCCGGGTAAAGGCGGTGCTTTTAACCAGGTTGAACTTAAAGACATTCGTACCGGCACCAAGCTGAACGAGCGTTTCCGTGCATCGGAAACCGTCGAAAAGGTTCGCCTTGAGCAGAAAGAATACACCTACCTGTTCGCCGATGGTGACATGATCACCTTCATGGACACCGAAACCTATGATCAGATCACGATCAATTCCGACCTTGTTGGCGAACCCGCTGTTTATCTTCAGGATGGCATGGTTGTTACCATCGAATCCTTCGAAGGTGAGCCGCTTGGCGTGACCCTTCCGGAACATGTCGTCTTCCAGATTGTCGAAGCCGATGCTGTTGTCAAAGGTCAGACCCAGTCTTCTTCTTTCAAACCGGCCGTTCTTGAAAACGGTGTTCGTGTGATGGTGCCCCCGCATATTGAATCGGGTACGCGCATTGTCGTGAACACGGTTGAAGGCACCTATATCGAGCGTGCCAAGGACTAAGGGCGTTCCCTGCCCTTCGGTTTTTCTTTAATTCAAACACCGGGAGATATGCCGTGCGAGGCGCCGCCCGTCGTTCTGCGAATATCAACGTTATGTACAAGGCTGTCGAAAAGGCAGCCTATGGACTGAAACGCGACTTCGGTGAAGTCGAAAACCTTCAGGTGTCGATGAAAGGCCCGGCAGATTTCGTATCTGCGGCTGATCACCGTGCCGAGAAACGCCTGCGTGAAGAACTTGAACGTGCCCGTCCGGGTTACGGCTTCCTTCTTGAAGAAGGCGGTGAGGTCAAGGGTTCCGATCCGGAACATCGCTGGATCATTGATCCGCTTGATGGCACCACCAACTTCCTGCATGGCATTCCGCATTTTGCCATTTCGGTTGCCCTTCAGAAGGGTGACGAAATCATCGCTGGCATGATTTATGACGTTGCCAAGGATGAGTGCTTCTGGGCGGAAAAGGGCCTTGGTGCGTTTCTTGACAACCGTCGCCTGCGTGTTTCCGGCCGCCGTCGTTTGAACGAATGTGTTCTGGCTTGTGGCGTTCCGCATCTTGGTCGTGGTGATCATGCTGCATTCGAAAAACAGCTGCATTCGGTCATGGACCGTTGTGCGGGTGTTCGTCGCATGGGTGCCGCATCCCTTGATCTGGCCTATGTCGCAGCCGGTCGTTATGACGGCTATTGGGAAGCACATCTCAATGCCTGGGACATTGCAGCGGGTCTTCTGATCGTGACCGAAGCTGGCGGTTATGTCCGCGATGCCAATGGCGGTACCAACATGCTTGGTACCGGCAGCGTGGTTGCAGCCAACGACTATATCCAGCCGGTTCTGGCCAAAACGCTTAAGAAAGCGATCACGGACTAACATCCCGCTTTTATTACCGTTTTTTGAAAGGGGCACTTCGGAATTTACCGAAGTGCCCCTTTTGCTTTATCGGTCAAAGCGGTTGTCCATTATCTGTCTCTAAGCTATGGTGCATGGTACTGCGTAGCCATTTGACAGGCTGCCAGACAACAGGGGTGGCATTCGATAATTTTTCCGGGTGCCTAACGATCGACACAAAACTGTGTAAAAAAGAAAAACGTTATAAGACGATTTCAAACACAGGGTATTAAGGGGCCTGCGATTTGATGAAGGGGTATTCCAAGATTTCCGTGCTTGCGATGTCGGCTGCACTGGGAACCACCGTGTTCTTTGCTGCGAACGCATCCGCACAGCAATACTCCCCCGTCTCGGTTGACAATAGCGTCCAGGTGAACTGGGACGTCGCAGACGGTTTTGGTGATCAGCCAACCGTCCCGCAATATCTTTCACCGTCCGTATCACGCGAACATATCGTTATGCCCGGTGGTGATCTGATCTTTCCGGAAACCAAACCGAAATCCGAATTTCTTGCCAGCAACCAGTTTGCCGAAACCGGCAGTGCAGGCACCTATGACAGCGACTTTGAGACAGTTGTCATTGATGGTTCGGCTGGCGGCAGCGCATTTCCGACCCAATCAGAATTTTATGGTGTCCCGGGTGTAAACCCGTCAGCGGCAATGGATGATGGTGCCAATCAGGTCATCGCCCTTGAACAGCCTGCGCCGACGTCTGCGCCGCGCAGCAAGCCTGCCGCGCCGGTCGCGGTTGCCAGCAGCACATCAAATGCAAATGCGCCCACACCACTGACCAAACCGGCATCTGCCCCGGCACCGACATCGGCACCAGCCGCACCGGTCATGGCCGAAGCACCTGCTTCGAGCCCGGCACAGGCAACACCGGCCGCAACGACGTCCACATCTGCACCTGTATCAGCACCGGCACCTGCCCCGGCGACAGAAACGGCCGAGATGGTCGAACCGCCAAAGGCCCCGCCGCTTTTGTCTGATGACAGTGGCGCATCGTCGGCACCAAGTGCACCGGTCGTCGAACCGATTGCCAAGGGCAACGAGGTTCCCCCGCCGCCGGCACCGTCACCCGACACCACACAATCTGCCGCCACCATGGCGGAAACAGCCCCGGCAGCGAAAGCAGAACCGGCACCGGCACCGAAACCGGCCGCCGAGGAAGCCTCCATTCCCCCGGCAAACCAGGCCGCACCGGCCCCGATGCCGACCGCTGGCAGTGACGAATACAGCCTTGGCTTTGCCGCAGACAGCTTTGAGCTGACCGGTCAGGCCAAAAGCGCGCTTGATCAGGTGATTTCAGCAATGAACAAGGATGACAGTCTTCGCATCCAGCTTCAGGCCTATGCCCAGGGCGATGGTGCCAATGCATCCAAGGCGCGCCGCCTGTCGCTGTCGCGTGCGCTTCAGGTTCGTTCCTATCTGATTGATCAGGGCGTGCGTTCAACGCGCATTGATGTTCGTGCCCTGGGTGCGAATGTTCCGTCCGGCCCTGCCGATCGCGTCGATATCAAAACCGTTCAACGCTAGGATTAATCCATCATGAGCAGTCAATCGGCCAATGGTGCAGGTACGCTCCTGCCCATTACCAAACCCGGAAGTTATCTGACACGTATGGCGATCTTTGTTGCCATCATCGTCGGGGTCGGCGCCCTGCTGTTCCCTGCATTGTCTGATGCCTTTATGGCCAATGCTGTTCTTAATGGCTTGATCCTTGGCGTATTTGTCGTCGGGGTGATTTACACCTTCCGCATGGCTGCCAGCCTGTCACCGGAAGTCACCTGGATCGAGGATTTCCGTCGGTCCCGCCCCGGTCTGACATCACAGGTTCCGCCGAAACTTCTGGCCCCGATGGCCAGCATGATGGCCGAACAGCGCCGCGATCGCCCGCAACTTTCGACCACTTCGACCCGTACCATCCTTGATTCCATCCGGTCGCGCCTTGATGAAAGCCGCGAATTGTCGCGCTATATCGTTGGTCTTCTGGTGTTTCTTGGTCTGCTGGGCACCTTCTGGGGCCTGCTTCAGACCGTGAACTCGGTTGCCGACGTCATTGGCAATGTCAATGTCGGCAGCGGATCGAACATGGATCTGTGGTTCTCTGATCTTAAGGAAGGCCTGTCAGAGCCGCTGAGCGGCATGGGGACGGCGTTCTCGTCCTCGCTGTTTGGTCTTGCCGGTTCGCTGGCACTTGGTCTTCTGGATATGCAGGCCGGTCAGGCCCAGAACCGGTTCTTCAATGACCTTGAAGAATGGCTTTCAAGCTTCACCCGTCTGGGTTCGGGAAGCGCGCTTTCGGATGGCGAACAGTCGGTTCCGGCCTATCTTTCGGCACTGATCGAACAGATGGCCGACAATATGGAAGGACTGCAAAATTCCATCCAGCGTTCGGAAAGCTCGCAGATCAAATCGCACAATACCCTGATTGATCTTGCTGACAAGCTCTCCACTCTGACCGATCAGATGAAGGCCGAACAGCAATTGATGGTCAAGCTGGCAGAAAACCAGATGCACCTGAAACCGGTGCTTGATCAGCTGGCGGACTCCATGAAAATGGGCAGCTTCGGGATTGACGACAACACGCGCGCCCATATCCGTTCGCTTGATAACCAGCTTGGCCGTGTTGCCGAAGAACTGACCGTCGGCCGCCAGCAGTCCACACAGGAAATCAGAAGCGAGATCAAGCTTCTGGCCCGTACCATCGCCGCCATCGCCGAGGAGGGCTGATCGCATGATCGGGCTTTCGCGCCGTCGTAACCGCGATGTGAATACCTGGCCTGGCTTCGTTGATGCGCTGGCAACGCTTTTGATGGTGATCATCTTTCTTCTGATGATCTTTGTCATTGCGCAGGTTTATCTGGGTGCCGCCCTTTCGGGACGTGACGAGGCACTGAGCGATTTGACCGCCCAGGTCAACGAGCTGACCAATCTTTTGTCGCTTGAACGTGGAAACAATCAGCGGATGGAACTGGAACTGACCCAGTTGACCACCGAGCTTTCCAATACCAGCGACCAGCGTGACGACTTGAAGTCCCGCGCAGCCGCCCTTGCGACCCAGCTTGCCGATGCCAAACTTTCGGCTGACGAGATCGAGAAGAAGCTTCTTGCTGCTTTGGCGACCCTTGAAACCAAGGAAACCGAGCTTTCGGAACTGCGCAGCAACAGCGAAGAAAAGATCGCGGATCAGGAAACCCGCATCGAAGAACTTTCTGCACTGCTCGCCTCGCGGGCGTCGGAACTTGAAACCCAGAAAAATCTGAGCGCAGAAGCACAGGCACAGGTCGCTGCCCTTAATCAGCAGATGCTTGCCCTGCGCCAGCAATTGCAAAAGATCGAAGCCGCACTTGAGGCGTCCGAGCGCGAAAATGCCGACAAGGAAGCCCAGATCGTCAATCTTGGACAGCGCCTGAATGCGGCACTTGCCACCAAGGTTGCCGAGTTGCAGCGTTATCGTTCGGAGTTCTTTGGCCGCCTGCGCGAAGTTCTTGGCGACCGTCAGGATATCCGCGTTGTTGGTGACCGCTTTGTGTTCCAGTCCGAAGTTCTGTTTGGATCGGGATCGGCCGATCTTGGCGAAGAAGGTCAGGAACAGCTGGCAAAACTGGGGCAGACCCTGACGACCATTGCATCGGAAATTCCCGACGATATCGATTGGGTCATGCGTGTTGACGGTCATACGGACAAGGTTCCGATCCGTAACCTCAAATTCGCATCGAACTGGGAATTGTCATCGGCACGTGCCATATCGGTGGTCAAATTCCTGATTGATCAGGGCGTCCCGCCCAACCGGCTGGTGGCAGCGGGATTTGGTGAATATCAGCCCCTTGATAACCGCGACGATGAAATCGCCTATCGCCGCAACCGGCGCATCGAGTTCAAGATTACCGAACGCTGATATCAACCACACAGAAATCTTTGACAAGGCCCCGCGGCATATGCTTCGGGGCCTTAATTTTTCTGGTCGGATCAAGGACTTCCCGCTAGGGTCGAAAACCGCGTCACCTTGATATCAAAACATCCATATTCCGGAGCCACCATGCTGCGCGATATTTCGCCCCAGAGTATTTTCATGGGCCTGTTGGCAGGCTTTGTCGGGTCTGCCAGTTCGTTTGCTGTTGTCCTGCAGGGGCTGAGTGCGGTTGGTGCAACACCGCAACAAGCCGCATCGGGCCTGATGGCGCTTTCGATTTCCATGGGTCTGTGTGCGATTGTGCTGTCGCTCAAGACCCGTCTTCCGATCAGCATTGCCTGGTCAACGCCCGGTGCAGCTTTGCTTGCCACATCCGGTGCGATCGAAGGCGGCTTTGCGGTTGCGGTCGGTGCGTTTATCGTCTGTGCAATCCTGATCATCATAAGCGGCGTGTGGAAACCGTTGGGCCGGGCCGTTGCCGGCATTCCTGCCCCGCTTGCCAATGCGATGCTGGCCGGGGTCTTGCTGGGGCTGTGTCTGGCCCCGGTCAAGGCGGTTGCGTTTGATCCGTTGCTTGGCCTGCCGATTGCGATTGCCTGGCTGGTGGTCGGGCGATTTAACCGTCTTCTGGCGGTGCCTGCGGCGTTGCTGGCTTTTATCGCTGTCATGATTTTCGGGGTCGATTTCCCGGAAAATGCGCTGTCGGATTTAAGCGGGTCCATCGCCCCGCCGGTCGAATTTGTGATGCCGGTTTTCACGCTTGGTGGTCTGGTCGGCATTGCGCTTCCATTGTTTATCGTCACCATGGCATCGCAAAACATTCCGGGCACGGCGGTTTTGCGTGCCAATGACTATGACACCCCGCCCGGCCCGCTTTTTACCGTGACGGGTATTTTTTCACTGCTTTCGGCCCCGTTCGGTGGTCATGCGGTCAATCTGGCGGCCATTACCGCGGCCCTGTGCGCGGGCAAGGATGCCCATCCCGATCCGGCCAAACGGTATTGGGCGGCGGTATCGGGCGGTGTTTTCTATATCGTGTTCGGATTGCTTGCCGGTCTTGTTACGGCCTTTATCAGCCTTGCACCGGGCATCCTGATCGAAGCGGTTGCCGGACTGGCCCTGATTGGCGCCTTTGCCGGATCAGCCGTTGCCGCCTTTCGCGAGGAAGACGCCCGCGAGGCCGCCGCCGTAACCTTTATCGTTACGGCCGCCGGACTGACATTCTATGGAATTTCCGGGGCATTCTGGGGATTGCTTGCCGGTGGTCTGATTTATCTTCTGACCCATCTCAGAAACCGCTAGATATTCTGAATTACGAAAAGCCCGGCAAATCGAATGCCGGGCTTTTTTTTTACGTTTTCAGCCGGTTTTGGCAGATGAATTGTCATTCGTGTCAATCGCATCAGACACCGATAATTTGCCAAGGAGCTCGCGCATGGCGTCATATTGCGACAGAAAAACCCTTCCAGTCAGATCATCAAGAAAATGGGCGCATTTCAGACGGTCCATCACCGGGCCTTTGACTTCTGACAGATGCAGGGCAATACCCATTTCATCAAGCCGGTGATTGATGGCTTCAAGCGATTCCAGTGCGCTCAGATCAATCTCGTTGATGGCCGAACACATCAGAATGACATGCCTGAGCCGGTCATCCCCGACCACACGATCAAAGATGTAATCTTCAAGAAAACGGGCATTGGCAAAATACAGGCTTTCGTCAATGCGGATCGTCAGGATCGATGGATCGGTAATCACCTTGTGACGTTTGATGTTGCGGAAATGCTGGGTGCTTGGCACCAGTCCGACTTCCGCAATATGGGGCCGTGACGTTTTATACAGGAACAACCCGATCGACAGCACAACCCCCGACGTCACCCCGACTTCAACACCGAAGCCCAGCGTCAAAAGGATCGTTGCCAGCACCGCGACGAAATCGGCCTTTGAATATTGCCAACTGGTTTTAAGAATCGAAAAATCGACCAGCGACAGCACGGCCACAATGATCGTAGCGGCAAGCGTTGCCTTGGGCAGGAAATAGACAAGCGGCGTAAGAGCAATGGCCGCGATCGCCAGACCAATTGCGGTAAAGGCACCGGCCGCCGGGGTTTGCGCACCGGCATCGAAATTGACAACCGAACGGGCAAAGCCACCGGTCACCGGATAGCCACCGGTAAAGGCCGCCCCGATATTTGCCGCACCAAGGCCGATAAGTTCCTGATCCGGGTTGATGCGCTGACGGCGCTTGGCGGCCAAGGTTTGCGCAACCGAGATCGATTCAACAAATCCGATTACAGAAATCAGAATGGCCGGCACCAGCAAATCCGACACCAGTCCGAGCGAAAAATCGGGCATGGTCAGCGGCGGCAGACTTTGGGGCACGTCGCCGACAATTTTGACGCCACCATCGGCCAGATGAAACTGCCAAACCGCAAATGTCGTCACCATGACCGCGGCAACCGGTCCGGCCTTTGTCACAACGTCGGCAAGTCGTGGCCCTATGCCGATCTTGCGCAAGGCGGGTTTAAGCCCCTTGCGCACCCAGAACAGAAACAGCGTTGCAAGCCCGCCAATCAACAAGGTCATCGGATTGGTTTGCGGAAGATGCGCAACGAGGGATGTCACCATTTCCCAAAGATTATGCCCGCCGGCATCCACGCCCAGAATGTGCCTGATCTGGCTTGTCGCAATCAGAATGCCCGATGCGGTGATAAATCCGGCAATCACCGGATGGGACAGAAAGTTGGCCAGGAAACCAAGCTTGAACACCCCCATCGCAAGCAGGATCGCCCCGGAAAGCGCCGCAAGTGTAAGGGCCGCCACCGCATAGCCCATCGTACCTGTCTCGGCCACATTGCCGATCGCAGCGGCCGTCATCAGCGAAACCACGGCCACCGGCCCAACGGCCAATGCGCGGCTTGTGCCGAAAATGGCATAAAGAATGATCGGGACAATCGATGCATAAAGCCCGGCTTCTGGCGGCAATCCCGCCAGAAGCGCATAGGCCAGCGATTGCGGGATCAGCATGATCGTCACAATGATGGCGGCAACCATATCATTGCCGAACGCAGTCCGGTCATAGCTGCGGCCCCAGTCAAGGACGGGGATATATTTCCCAAGACGCGGCAAGGTCATGTTTGGCAACTTTCGATCATATTGCACAGGTTCAAGGCGCAGCCTTACAACCCGTTCAGGGGAACCTTGAGCATCAGGCGACCGCTTTGATCCTTGGGCAGCTGGCCCGCACGCATATTGACCTGCAGCGATGGCAGGATCAGACGCGGCATATCAAGCTGTGCGTCACGTTCAGTGCGGAATTTGATGAATTCTTCGCGCGTCTTGCCCGCGCCAACATGAATGTTGAACCGGCGTTCGTCGCCAACCGTGGTTTCCCAACGAATGTCACGGCCATTGGGGCCATAGTCATGGCACATGAAAAGACGCATCTCGTCGGGCAGTGACAGCACCTTTTGAATGCTGTCATACAAAACACCGGCATCCCCGCCCGGGAAATCGGCGCGTGCCGAACCGCCATCAGGCATGAACAACGTATCCCCGACAAAGGCGGCATCCCCCATGACATGCACCATGCAGGCCGGCGTATGGCCCGGGGTAAAGATCGCAAAGCAGGTCATGGACCCAACCTGATAGGTATCGCCATCTTCAAACAGCTTGTCGAACTGGCTGCCATCACGCTGGAATTCGGTCCCTTCGTTGAAGATCTTGCCAAAGGTTTCCTGTACAACCCGGATATTGGCCCCGATGCCCAACTTTCCGCCCAGCTGTTGCTGGATATAGGGGGCCGCAGACAGGTGATCGGCATGAACGTGGGTTTCAATGATCCATTGCAGATCAAGTTCGCGTTCGCGAATATCCTTGATGATGGCGTCTGCGTGATCAAAACTGATGCGGCCCGCAGCATAGTCGATATCCATGACGGAATCGACCACGGCACAGGCGTTGCTTTCCGGGTCCTTGACCACATAGCTGATGGTGTTGGTTGCGTCGTCAAAGAATGCGCGCACGTCTGGCTTTACAGACATATTTACCGGATACGGGGACATGGTATCTCCTTCGGTCAGGCGCACAGATCCGGCGCCGTTAAACACTATTGAGATCATCCTACCCAGTCATGGTGAAGCGCGTCTGTGACCAAGTCACCAAACACATTCAAATATTATAATTTTTTGATTTTATTGATGAAACAGAAGCCTGAAAGCAGGTGCTTTTACTGTTTTGCTAACGCCTTGATCTGATCGCGGTCAAGAATATGGATGACTCCGCGCGCCTGTTCGATCCAGCCCCGACGCTGGAATTCGGCGAGTTGGCGGGAAATGACTTCGCGCGCGGTGCCAAGCTCGCCTGCAAGTTTTTGGTGGGTTGTCTGGATGGTTTGCTGTTCGGATGACAATTCGATCAGCTTTTGCGCCAGTCGGATATCAAGCCTGCGAAACGCGATTTCTTCGACCACTGCAAACAGGTCGGTCATACGGCGCGAATAGGCCATAAAGACGAACTGGCGAAATTCCGGTGAATCCGCAACCATGCGATCAAACACATCACGGGGAATGGCCACCGCCTGCAACCCGGTTTCTGCGATGCCTTCGGCGGAATAATCTTCATATGCCATCAGACAGGCTGTGGTTAACACACAGCTTTCACCGGCATGCACACGATACAGAACAATTTCACGCCCGGTTTCAGATGTTTTCTGAACCCGCACCGTGCCACTAAGCAGCAACAATAGCTGTTCGGGTGGTTTTCCCGGGCCAAAGATCACGGTATCAACCGGAATATCAATAACCCGGCTGCTATCGGTCAGATACTGGCGAAGCTCCGTCGACAAACGCGACAATCCGGGAAACTGCATGATCCAGTCTGCGTGCGACATATTTTATCCTGTCTGTTTCCCGCGCCATTAAAAACAACAAAAACCTTTTGTGTTTTGTCTTTTTGGCCCCGCAAATGCAAGCCCAAAGCACCGATCTGAAATCCGGGGAATAGTGAACTGCCCTAGAACCCGCAGCCAGTTTCCTCCTTTACGGCAACCGGATACGGGGGCGCCCGCAAAATCGGATCATTCCTTGTTGGTCGGGATGATCAGATTGCCACGATCATCGATTTCCCAGAACGGGTTAAAGGCAACCTCCCAGGCATGACCATCCGGGTCGCGGAAATATCCGGAATACCCGCCCCAGAAAACCTTTTCGGCCGGCTTCTGGATTTTGGCCCCGGCCTTCTCGGCTTCGGCCATGACCTGATCGACTTCTTCTTCGCTGCGCGCGTTAAAGGCTAGGGTCAGACCGGCAAAGCCGGCGCCCGTATCATCATCGAACTTGCCGTCTTCCTTAAGCGCATCACGCCCGAACAGGCCAAGGGCAAGACCATTGGACAGCTGGTAAAACACCACCTGCCCTTCGACCATTTCGGTCATTTTCCAGCCAAGGCCGTTTTCATAGAACCGGCGCGAACGATCGAGATCGGCAACGCCCAAGGTAATCAGCGAAACACGCTGTTCCATCTTATGCCCCCACTGATTGCTGCATTAAAATCTGTCTGACCATAACACATTGTTTTTCCCGGCCAGAAGGCAGACTCGATCATCGCTCGAATATCGCATCGCAACAGAGACGCAATTATATTGCGCGTAAATCGGTACCGGAATAAGTAAATAATAAGTTGACCCAACGTCAACCGATGCAATCGGGCGTTTTACGCATTGCGATGCGAGTTCATTTTGAAAAAAGGTCAGTATTCATTACCATTCTTGTATTCGGTGATGGTCCCGCAAACCGACCCGAATGAATGAGAGAACAGGTCATACCGAAACACTGCACCACATCCCATATAATAAAATGCAGTGCGTAAGACCCGAATGACCCGAATATCAGAGAGATCCCAAGGGAGACCGGTCATGGCACAATTGGCGGCAATCAGTCTGGACGACAAATATACCCTGGAAGAAGGTCGGGTTTACCTGACAGGTATTCAGGCCCTGGTACGCCTGCCCCTGATGCAGCGCCAGCTTGACGCGCGCGCCGGGTTGAATACGGCAGGCTGTATTTCGGGATATCGCGGATCGCCGCTGGGCGGACTGGATCAGCAGCTTTGGCGGGCCAAGAAGTTCTTGACCAAACAACAGATCGAATTTCAGGCCGGAGTAAACGAAGACCTTGCCGCAACCGTCGTCTGGGGCAGCCAGCAGGTCAATATGTACAAGGACGCTAAATATGATGGCGTCTTTGGCATGTGGTACGGCAAGGGCCCGGGTGTTGACCGGTCCGGTGACGTGTTCAAACATGCCAACCATGCCGGCACATCCAAACATGGCGGTGTTCTGGTTCTGGCCGGGGATGACCATTCGTGCAAATCATCCACCCTGCCCCATCAGACCGAATATGCGTTTATTGACGCACAGATCCCGGTGCTGAACCCGTCAGGTGTGCAGGATATTCTTGATTTCGGTATTCATGGCTGGGCCATGAGCCGCTATTCCGGGTGCTGGGTCGCGATGAAAACCATCGCCGAAACCGTTGAAAGCTCGGCCGCGGTTGATGTTGCCCCGGACCGCATCACGCCCGTTATCCCGACCGATTTTGCCATGCCCGAAGGCGGGCTTCATATCCGTTGGCCCGATACGCCAAAGGAGCAGGAACACCGCCTGATGAAGTATAAGCTGTATGCCGCACTGGCATATGCGCGCGCCAACAAGCTCAATAAAACCGTGATCGACAGCCCGAATGCGCGGCTTGGCATCATTACCACCGGCAAGGCATATCTTGATGTCATGCAGGCGTTTGACGACCTTGGCATTTCCGAGGAAGACGCCGCAAAGATCGGCATCAAGGTTCTAAAGGTCGGGATGAGCTGGCCGCTCAACCGTGACGATGTACGTGAATTCGCCATGGGTCTGGAAGAAATCATCGTTGTCGAGGAAAAGCGCGCGGTGATGGAAAACCAGGTCAAGGAACAGCTTTATAACTGGCGCGAAGATGTCCGCCCGACCGTGATCGGCAAATTCGATGAAAAAGGCGAATGGATCCTGCCATCGATGGATGAACTGACCCCGGCACGTATTGCCGTGGTTCTGGCCGAACGCATCAAGCGGTTCTATGACAGTCCGGCCATTCATGAACGCATCGACTGGCTTGCCGAAAAGGAAAAGGAAATCGCCGAACCGCGCCCGGATGTGGCCCGCATTCCGTGGTTCTGCCCGGGGTGTCCGCATAACAGTTCAACCAAGGTCCCCGAAGGAAGCCGCGCGATGGCCGGTATCGGGTGCCATTACATGGTGAACTGGATGGACCGTTCGACCGAAACCTTTACCCATATGGGCGGCGAAGGTGTGACCTGGATCGGTCAGGCACCCTTTACCAATGAAAAGCACGTATTCCAGAATTTGGGCGATGGGACCTATTACCATTCCGGGTCTTTGGCCGTGCGTGCCGCCGTCGCGTCGGGTGTGAATATTACCTATAAAATCCTGTTTAACGATGCGGTCGCCATGACAGGCGGACAGCCGGTTGACGGTCCGTTGACCGTACCGCAAATCACCCGGCAAATGTATGACGAGGGTGCAAAACGCATCATCGTCCTGTCGGACGAACCTGACAAATATCCAATGGGATCGGACTTTGCGCCGGGTGTTGATATTCGCCACCGCGATGAGCTTGATAGCACCCAAAAAGAACTCCGTGAAATCGAAGGTGTTTCGATCCTGATCTTTGATCAGACCTGTGCTGCGGAAAAACGCCGTCGTCGCAAACGCAAACTGATGGTCGATCCGCCCAAGCGCGTTTTCATCAATGATCTGGTTTGCGAAGGCTGTGGCGATTGCGGTGAAAAGTCCAACTGCCTTGCAGTTGTGCCGGTCGAAACCGAATTTGGCCGCAAACGTGCGATTGACCAGTCGGCTTGTAACAAGGATTTCTCCTGTCTGAATGGTTTCTGCCCAAGCTTTGTCACCATCGAAGGCGGCTCCTTGCGCAAACCCGAAGCCGCGGCCAAGGGCGATAAATCAGGTGATGCGGTATTTGCCAGCCTGCCACGTCCGACCCTGCCCGATATCGATGATCCGTGGTCGGTCCTGATCACCGGGGTTGGTGGTACGGGTGTTGTGACTATTGGCGCGTTGCTTGGCATGGCAGCCCATATCGAAGGCAAAGGCATTGTCGGCCTTGATATGGCAGGTCTGGCGCAAAAAGGCGGTGCGGTTGTCAGTCATATCCGCTTTGCCAATGACCAGAACAAACTGCATGCCGCCCGCATTCCGGCCGGTGAAGCCAATGTGGTTCTGGGCTGTGATCTTCTGGTTGCGGCAAGTTACGAAGGCCTTGCCAAGATGCGCCGCAACTTTACACAGGCGGTGATCAACACCCATGAAACCGTCACCGGTGCCTTTACCCGCAATCCGGACTTCCAGCTCAAGACCAACGAGCATATGAAAGTCATCAATGATGCGTGTGGGGCGGATGCGGTGCATTTTGTCGAAGGCAGTGACATTGCAACCCGCCTGATGGGCAATTCGATTGCGACCAACCTGTTCATGCTGGGTGTCGCCTGGCAGCGCGGTCTGATCCCGATCAGTGAAGAAGCCCTGATGCAGGCGATCGAGCTTAACGGTGTTGGTGTGGACATGAACAAGCAGTCCTTCCACTGGGGCCGCCTTTATGCCCACGATCCCAAACGGGTAATTGATGTGGTCGGCCCGAACGAAGCCGAAGCCCATCCGATCGCAACCGAACTTTCCGACATCGTTGCCAAACGTCGGGCCTTCCTGACCGACTATCAGAATGCTGCTTATGCGGATCGGTTTGTTGCCCTGGTTGACAAGGTTGCTGCTGCTGAAAAGCGGCTTGGTGGTGGTGATGAATTGTCACGCACGGTTGCCAAATATTACTTCAAACTGATGGCTTATAAGGACGAATACGAAGTCGCGCGTCTTTACACCGATCCAAGGTTCCTTGCCAAACTGGCGAAAAACTTTACCGGTGATTACAAGATCAACTTCCACCTTGCCCCGCCGGCCATTGCAACCCAGGACCCGGAAAGCGGTCAGCTGAAAAAATCGACATATGGCCCCTGGATGATGAGTGTTTTCCGCATACTTGCGAAATTCAAATTCCTGCGCGGATCATCGCTTGATCCGTTTGGTCGCACACATGAACGCAAGATGGAACGCCAGTTGATTGCCGATTACGAGAAGCTTGTTACAGAAGTTATCGACGGCCTGACTGCGGATAACTTCCGCATTGCCAATGCGTTGCTGGCGCTTCCGGAACAAATTCGCGGTTATGGACATGTCAAGGACGCCAATATCGCCAAGGTCAAGAAACGCGAAGCCGAACTGATCGAACAGTTCCGCAACCCGCCAGAGCACCTCAAGGCAGCGGAGTAAATCCCTGCAATCGACAAAAGGCCCCGGGTATTCTCCGGGGCCTTTTGTTTATGCCGCTCAGGTCACAAACACCGCGTCACTGCCCCCGCCCTGAAGACGGGCCGCCGCCGTTTGACCAAACGAAATCAAAAGCTTTTTACGTCGCGCCGCCGAAAGTGAGGATTCCTCACATTGTCGAATAATCGCGGCTTCAAATCGATCTGCGACAATCAACCCGACATCATCAGGGATCAGATCGCGCGGAAAATCCATCGGCACGGCAAAGAAAAAGCGGTCACAATAATCAAGATAGCTTTGCCATTTCTGGTCAGCCCGGAAATCCTCGACCGAGGATTTGACTTCGACTGCCCACAATTCCCCCTTGGCCCCCAATGCCAAAACATCCAGGCGACGACCATTCCCCAACCGAAGCTCGGTCAGACAGGACATCTGATGATGATACAAAAGCCGACAGACGCCATTGGTGACTTCGGCAGTGATTTGGGGACGGGAAATCATCGGGCACATTCAGACATCAATAAAACAGATCCGATCAACACTAAAAAATTTACCTACAAATTCAATGCCATTATGTTACCCGCAATATTAATGGGGGGAGCGAGTTTTATGATCGGCAGTCTGATTGCAACACTGAAACCTTTGGGAAGATCGCAGGTGTTCTGGTGCACGCTGGGTGCCATTGTTTGCCTAGTTTGGATGGGCACATTAAAACAGGCACAGCAACCGGACTATGCCGATGCCCGGCAATATATCGGCATTGCTGTCAATCTCGCCAAATTTGGTACTGTCAGTGAAAATATCAACGCGACCGAAGAAACGATAACGCCTGCAATCTCTCGAGAGCCAGGCTATCCGCTGTTACTATCGCAAATATTGAAAATCGATGGCAGCATTGACAGTATTACCGGAGCATGCCTACCAGCCAAAGGATGCGGGACGGAGCCATACATACTGGCAAAGTGGACAAATCGGCTTCTGATTGTTGCGGCAGGCTTTGCGATGTTCTTTGCCGTTCGTGGCATTACCGGAAACCCCTTTGCCGCAATTATGGGCGGCATGCATATCTGGCTGAACCATCAGGCGCATAAAAATCATGATTATGTGATTTCTGATCCGCTGGCTCTTTTTCTCGCCAGTTTGCTTGTTTTCGCCCTCATGTGGGCTTGGAAACAAAGAAATCCGCTTTGCTGGATATTCCCCGGGGCTACATTTGTATGGCTGGCATTTACCAAAGCCATATATGTCTATTTCATCCCTGTGGCGCTGTTAGCGGGCCTTTGCTTTGTCATTTTAAGCAAAAATGCGCGGCGCTCATCTCTTGCAAAAGTTTTGGTGTTTGCAACCGTGGTGATTACACCAATTGCATTTTGGATGGACCGCAATCACGATATTTCTGGCCGATATCAGTTTACTGATGACCGCGGTGGAATTGCATTAAGTACCCGTGTTGTATTCAACGAAATGGACCTCGTTGACTACCTGGCTGCTTTCACCTACTGGACACGGGGAGCCGGAGACGGTTGGGCTGAAAGCCTCTTTCCCGAAGAGGTTGTCAAACCGTTTGAATGGTATGCTCCTGAGGGCTATTACCTGAGAGGACAACTTGGATTTGGCAAACGGGTGCAGGAAATCATAGAGACTACAAATCTGACCGCTCGAGAAGCCTACGATCAGGCCGAAGGCGAAATGAAATCCTCCATTCTGTCCCATCCCATAAAACATATGGTGACCACGCTGCCGCTGATCTATCGCGGAATTTGGATAGACGAATTTGCAGTACTTACGTTTCCTGCGTTTATCGTACTGTTGATCTGCGCGATCAAAAACCGGAATGCTCTGTTGGTTGCCGTATTATTACCATCTCTGTTTTCGTTGGTGTTTTATGCTGCATTCAGCTTGAACCTCGCCCGATACCAAATGACCGCCCTTCCCGGATTTGCCATTGCTTTCGCATTTTTCTCGACGTGGTTGGTCGCCCGGATCAAAGAACGGCGCCAGTACAAAAATGCAACCAAAACAGAAGGAAGCTGAAATGACAGCCACTAACCCGCTGAACAGTTCATCGATATACGAACATGCACGTATCGCTGTTCTGTTGCCATGCTTTAACGAAGGAAAGGCAATCACACATGTTGTTAAGTCCTTTCGCGATGTTATTCCTTCTGCTGAAATTGTTGTCATCGACAATGCCTCCAAAGATGATACCGCTGAAAAAGCCCGTGCAGCGGGTGCGACGGTCATTTCAGAGTTCCTACCAGGAAAAGGAAACGCAGTTCGTCGTGGTTTTTCCGAAGTCGAGGCCGACATCTACGTTATGGCCGATGGAGACGGAACATATGATGCAAAGGCACTTCCCGACCTTATCAATCGTCTGGTCAGTGAGCGGTTGGATATGGTAGTGGGGACACGTGCAGAGAAAGAAGAGGCAGCCTACCGTAGTGGCCATCGTATGGGAAACCGATTATTCAACTCTGTATTTGCCCGACTTTTCGGCGCTCGCTTCACTGATATTTTTTCCGGTTATCGCGTATTTTCCCGGAGGTTTGTTAAGACATTCCCCGCCATCTCGACCGGGTTTGAGATTGAAACCGAAATCTCGGTCCACGCAATCATGCTGCGTGCACCCGTTGCAGAAATCCCGACATCATATGGTGCCCGTCACGAAGGTACCGAGAGCAAACTACGTACATATCGTGATGGCACAAGAATCCTTAGTCGAATCCTTCTATTCACTGCGACGCATAAACCGTTTGTATTCTACGGTTTGATTGCCGCTGCCCTCGCTACCTTGTCGGTGCTACTGGGGCTCCCCTTGGTATTTGAATATCTAGAAACCGGCTTTGTCAGCCGCTTGCCAACGGCAGTCCTCACGGTTGGAATTATGATCTCTGCCGTTTTGAGTTTTGTTACCGGGGCCATACTGTCCAACATCGGAATTGGCCAATGGGAAGTAAAAAGGCTTTCCTATTTACTACATACAGATCGTCTCGAAGCTTTACGTACGGCTCTTGAAAATAGCGCATCAAAATGATCAGCCGCTCGACGATCAAGAAAGGAATCAAGTTCGGTATTGTCGGATCGCTAGGCTTTTTAACCGATGCAGGATTACTCTGGGTGATGACCAACATGCTAGGTCTCGATCCATACAGCGGACGACTTGTATCATTCTCCACTGCTTTACTCACAACTTGGTTGATGAACAGCAGATTTACGTTTCAAAGCACCGAACGACGTGGAAAGCGGCAGTTCACAGGCTACATTGTCGTCCAAGTCACTTCGTTTTTCATGAACTATTTTGTGTACAGTTTTCTTGTGTGGCACAACGTTGCTACACCGATCATTTCGCTGTTGTTTGCTGCAATTATTTCAATGTTCTACAGCTTCACAGCCATGAACCTCTGGGTCTTCAGAGACCGGAGGCAATAAAAAAGGGCCCTTCTGCGGGCCCTTTTCACATTGCATCTGCTGAACTCAACTCATTCCCAGTGCGCGTTTGTAAACTTCGAGGATTTCTTCCTGTTCGGTGCGCTCGTGGTCTTCCATTTTGCGCAGACGGATGATCTGGCGCAGGATTTTCACGTCATAGCCAAGGGCCTTGGCTTCGCCATAGACTTCCTTGATGTCGGCCATCAGGTTGGCCTTTTCTTCTTCGAGACGTTCGATACGCTCAACATAGCTCGCAAGCTGATCGGCTGCGATACCACCGACTTCGGTCATCAATTCTTCTCCGATGATGGATTGCACAGCGGATATCCGGTGCGCGAAATTTTCAATGCGGCGCGACGATACTCAATGCACTGGCCGCTGACAAGTGCCATCAGGACAGATTGCCTGATCCCGGCACGGTTCGTTCGATCAGACAATCTGCCACCGCCAGCAAGGCATCATTGACACTGGCCCCGCGTTCGATGGCGGCATTATAGATCTCGCGCTGACGGCGTGCACTGGTGCCGCGATGGATGATTTCGCGGGCATGTTCGACCTCGGCAACACAGCCGAAATACTCGGCATCAGGGCGGATCAGCTCAAGGATTTCCTCGACCAGATCGGCATAGGGCACGATTTCCCCGCGCCCGAAATCAATCAGTCCCGCCTTGTCCCCGGCATCACTGCCATATCGGCAGGCCCGCCAGCGGTTCTCACGCACCAGCATGTTCGAATAAATGCGCCAGCGCTGATTATTGCGCCGCAAACGATACAGCATGCGCATCACACAACGGGTAATCGATGCCACGCAAATCGCATCTTCCAGATCGGTACAAACATCGGCAATGCGCATTTCAAGCGTCGGCCAGCGATCAGAGGGCCGCAAATCCCACCAAAGCTTGGTGCCGTCTTCGATCACGCCTGCCTCGATCAGCATATCGACATGGCGACGATATTCCGCCCAAGACCCGAAAACTTCCGGAAGCCCCGTCCGTGGCAGGTTGTCAAACACCGAAAGCCGGAACGTCTGAAGACCGGTATCCCTGCCCCGCCAGAACGGGGAACTTGTCGTCAGGGCCAAAAGATGTGGCAGGAAGTAACTTACCTGCGCCATCAGTTCGATCCGAAGATCATCATCCTCGATCCCGATATGGACATGCATCCCGCAAATCAGCAACCGATCAACCACGGTACGCAGGTCACGCGCAATCGTGTTGTATCGTTCACCGTCAGTATGTTTCTGACTGTCCCATTGCGCAAACGGATGGGTCGAGGCCGCAAGCAGCGCCATGTCATATTTCGCAGCCACCCCGGACAGGGTGGAACGCATATGGACAAGTTGCGCACGGGCCTCGGCCGCACTGTTACAGACCGTACTTCCGGTTTCGATCTGACAACGCATGAATTCGCTGGAAACCTGATCGCCAAGTTCTGCCTTGGCGTCTTTCAGGAAATCGGCGGGCGGGTCCTTGGCAAGATCGCGGCTTTGGCGATCAACAAGCCAGAATTCTTCTTCGATCCCGATGGAAAATCCCGGTTCGAGCGCACTGGACCCAACCAAATCAGTCTCTCCGAATCTTGTAAAGGTTCGGGTCGGCAAGAATATCGACAAAGGCATCGCCAAGGATCTTTGCCCATTTCTCGCAACCTTCGTCAGTATCAATCAGATCCTGACGGATTTCAATCGACACACAGGGAAGCCCGCCGGCTTCGCCATGATGGTCAATGGTGTAATCGGCCATGTGCTGCCCGGAATAGGGTTCGTTATCGCCAATGGTCAGATCCGGGTTCTGTTCACGCAACTTGGCCAGAAGCGGTACCGGAATACGATCATCCTGATCCCACAAAACACCGATTTCCCACGGACGTTCAAAGCCCTGGAACACCGGGGTGAAGCTGTGGATCGCAATCAAGGCCGGAACGATTTTATGCGCGTGGAAATTGGCAATGCGTTCTTCGATCGCACCGTGATAGGGCAGGAAAATCTCGCGGATGCGTTTCATATGTTCGGTCGGCGAGACATTCTTGTTACCCGGAACAACCGTCTGATCGGCGATTTCCGGCATGCCGGTCGGATCCCAAAGTTGACGGTTGCAATCGATCACCAAACGGGAATACCCGCCAAGAACAGCCGGGCAATCGAACCGTTCAACCAGAATTTCGGTCACTTTGCGCGCACCGATATCCCAACCGATATGACGTTTGCGTTCCTCTTCGGGCAAACCAAGGGTGCCGAGACTTTTGGGAATAGCGCGCGATGCATGGTCGCAAACAAAAAGCGAATGCCCTTTGCCATTTTCGTTGAGAACTTCGAACGGGGCCGGATCATCTTGGCCCAACAGGGCCCCTGCATGGTGAGACACGCGTATTCTCCTGAAAGTCAGTATTTTGGGTAAAGGTGGCAGGTCGGGCTGAACGGTTCCAGACAGTGTGAAAACGGTGCTGGCAATCGTTCAGGCACTTGTTGAACTATCAATTTATCGCCCAAGAGACAAGATAGCCCTGCAATATCGCATCACTTCACACATCGACGCTTTGCGTCGGCCCTCAACATCCCGTAAAGTGGTATGACCATTATGGTCAGAACCCGACTTTCACCTGCGTTGGCGCCGAAGAACACGATTGGAGTAAACCCAACATGCCGTCTGCCAAATCAAGCCCGGCATCCGATAACCAGGACGCCAAACGTCCCAAACGGATTGCCGATCAGGTTGCTGATCAAATTCTTGAAAAGATTGCCGATGGTATCTTCCTGCCCGGGGACCGCCTGCCCGGTGAACGTCAGCTTGCCGAAAGCATGAAAGTCAGCCGGGTCTCGGTACGTGCGGCCCTGCAAAAACTTAAGACCCGCGGCTATTTGCGCGCGGTTCAGGGGGGCGGCACCGAAATCCTGTCATCGACCGGGATCGATATGGATACGGCGATGACCGATCTTGTGCGCGATTCGATCAATAACCTGCGCGATTTGCAGGAAATCCGCTGCACGCTTGAAACATGGGCGGCACGGCGTGCGGCCATCAATGCCAGTGACGAGGATATCAAACTGTTGCGTTTGGCCTTCCGTCAGGCCCATGACCCACGACGTGCGGCCAAATATCGCGCCGATGATGACCATCGTCTGCATATGATGATCGGACGTGCCACCGGGTCGATCATTTATTATCACGTGATGAAGATGCTTCATGACGTGTTGCAGGCTGCCCTTACTGAAATCCGTTTCAATTCAATGAGCGGCCCGTCCTTTGACCGCATGGTTCAGGACCACCATCGCGACATCATCGAAGCAATCGCCGCCCGTGACCCGGATGCCGCCGAAAAGGCGATGTCCAATCACCTTCAGGCAGTGCTTGATTTCTTTAAAACGGCTTCGGACAAACAGGCGACCTGATCGCCCCCCCGAAACAAGGCCGAAAACATCATAAAATACATTCAGGGAACCCCGATATGACGACGTCTCGCGAGAAACTTCTGGCTTTGATGGATGCGGCCCTTAAGGCGGCTGATCCCGGTGTTCAGATCCCCCGCAACATGCCATCCCCGCCCAAAGGAAAAACCATTGTCATTGGTGCTGGCAAGGCATCGGCCAACATGGCGCGCGCCTTTGAGCAGGAATGGAAAGGCGATCTTGAAGGACTTGTTGTCACGCGTTATGGCCACGCGGTTCCCTGTGAGAAGATTGAAATCGTCGAGGCATCGCACCCTGTGCCGGATGCTGCGGGCGAAGAAGCCGCGAAACGCATTCTTGAAATCGTTCAGTCGGCGGGCCCAGATGATCTGGTGGTCTGCATGATTTCGGGCGGCGGGTCGGCCCTGCTTGCCCTGCCCGGTCCGGGATTGACCCTTGATGACAAGCAATCGATCAACAAGGCATTGCTGCGCAGTGGCGCGACCATTTCGGAAATGAATTGCGTGCGCAAACATCTTTCGGCGATCAAGGGCGGACGCCTTGCCAAGGCCGCCGCACCGGCCCGCATGATAACCTATCTGGTTTCGGATGTGCCCGGCGACGATCCGGCGATCATCGCATCGGGACCGACCGTTGCCGACCCGACATCGGGTCAAGACGCGCTTGATATCATCCGCCATTACCAGATCGACATCCCCGAGGCCGCCGAAAAACTTTTGCGCAGTGCCGATGATGAAACGGTCAAACCCGATGATCCCTGCTTTGACGGGCATGAGACCGTGATGCTGTCACGCCCGCAAGACAGCCTTGAAGCCGCCGCAGAAGTGGCCCGCAAAATGGGTCTGACCCCGGTGATCCTTGGCGATGCAATCGAAGGGGAATCGCGCGAAATCGCCATCATGCATGCCG
Organism: Thalassospira sp. MCCC 1A02491; assembly: GCF_001613785.1. NCBI lineage: Bacteria > Pseudomonadati > Pseudomonadota > Alphaproteobacteria > Rhodospirillales > Thalassospiraceae > Thalassospira > Thalassospira sp. MCCC 1A02491. Next base: position 136,125 of record NZ_LPVX01000012.1, read on the forward strand.
GCATCGCCCATCAGGTCGCCAATCACGGGCAACCGGTCGCCAAACCCTGTGTCCTGCTTTCGGGCGGGGAAACAACGGTAACAGTACGAAGCAAAGGCGGACGCGGCGGACGCAACAGCGAATTTTTGCTGTCGCTTCTGATCCAGTTGCGCGATCAGCCGGGGTTCAGCGCCATCGCCATTGACACCGACGGCATTGATGGCAGTGAAGACAATGCCGGTGCGATCATGGATGGCACAAGCTGGCAAAAGGCACAGAAAGCCGGTGTTGATTTGCGGCAATATCTTGCCAACAACGATGCCTATAGCGCCTTTGCACGGATTGATGATCTGATCATTACCGGCCCGACATTAACCAATGTCAACGACTTCCGGGCCATTCTGATCGAATAGCCAGCCTGACAAGACGGGCTCAGGCACCGGGTTTTGGCATCCATGGCCGAACCCAGCCAAGCCCGTCTTCGGTTTTGCCATGCGGCTTGTATTCGCAACCGATCCAGCCGTCATAGCCAATGCGATCAAGCATATAGAACAGGAACGGATAGTTCAGTTCCCCGCTATCAGGTTCATGACGGCCCGGCGCGCCGGCAACCTGCACATGGGCAATGCGATCAAGATGCTTGTCCAGGCGGGCTGCGATATTCCCGCCGACAATTTGTGCGTGATAGATATCAAATTGCAGCTTCAGGCGCGGATGACCCAGCTGTTCAAGGATCACGGCGGCCTGTTCGACGGAATTCAAAAGATATCCCGGCATATCAACCGGATTGATCGGTTCGATCAGGATATCGACCCCGGCCTGATCGGCAAGGTCGGCGGCATAAAGCAGGTTGTCGCAATAAAGACGCGCCAGTTCGCCGGAATTTTCGTTTTCCCCCATCACACCGGCCATGCAATGAAGCATCTTGCAGCCGGTTGCCGCCGCGTAATCAAGCGCCTTGACCACGGAATCGCGAAATTCGTCTTCGCGTCCCGGACGACAGGCAAGGCCGCGGTCACCGGCTTCCCAGTTGCCGGCGGGAAGATTGAACAAGACCTGTTCAAGGCCGTTATCGGTCAGCAGTGATTTGACCGTCGATAACGGCATGTCATAGGCACCGATATATTCAACCCCGACAAACCCCGCATCGGCCGCCGCCGCAAATCGTTTTTCAAACGGAAGATCGGCAAACAGAAACGAAAGATTGGCGGCAAAACGTGGCATATCGCACCTGACGGGTGAATGGAAACGGGCACGTATGGTTTCCCAACTGCCTGATCAGGTCAATGATCAATCAGCGGATTTTCAGGATGCGGTTGGCAATTGGGCGACCTGGTTTGAAATCCAGCCGGCGAATGCATCGACCTCGGCCCGGTTGGTGCCGCGTCCGGTATGCAGGAAATGATAGGGATGACCGTCCAGATGCTGATCAAAGGGCATGGTCAGAAGACCGGCATCAAGTTCATCGCGTGCCATCGCCGGACTGGCAAGAACCACACCCTGCGCGGCAATTGCGGCCTGAATGGCGTGGGTATCATCGGAAAAACTGATGCCCCCCGATGTTTTAAGCCCCTTGATCCCGTTTGCCGCAGCCCAGCGTTCCCAAGTCGGCGTCACGTCATCGGGACTAAGCCAATCAAGATGCAGCAAGGTCGCATTGCAAAGATCATCACCGCTTTGAATGCCCAACATCGGGCTGCAAAGCGGGGCAAAGGTTTCACGAAACATCGTTTGGGCAACGAGCCCCGGATATGGACCACGCCCGTATCTGATCGCGGCATCCACCGCCCCGCTGGCAAGATCAACCGCCGCAGCCGAGGTATGAAGACGCAGATGAATATCAGGATGGCGTTTCTGAAAATCAGGCAAACGGGGCAACAGCCATTTGGCCGCAAAAGACGGAAGAACCGAAACCGTCAAACCACGCGCTGTTTTGCGGCGACGAATAGCATCCACCGTATTGGCAAAGGATACAAAGCCATCACGAAGCACGGGATAAAGTTCCTGCCCGGCCTGGGTTAACACGACCTGGCGTGGTTTGCGATCAAACAGACGCACGCCCAGCGTTTCTTCCAGAAGGCGTATCTGATGGCTGATTGCCGTTGGTGTTACGGCAATCTCGCCTGCAGCTTTTTTAAAGCTTTGATGACGCGCAGCGGCTTCGAACGCGCGCAAGGCAGCAAGGGGTGGCAGAGACATATGGATGAATTCAACTCATCTATAACATGATGAATTCGATTTTGCCCGAGGCATCAAAACAAGGCAAGTCTTGGTCATCACATGATCACAGATGAAGTGATTTCATCAAGAACGGAGATACGCCATGACCAGAATTCTTCATATCGACAGCAGCGCCCGCCCCGGCCGATCCGACCAGAAACCGCACGGTTCCCACAGCCGCCGTCTGAGCGCCAAATTCATCGAACATTGGCGTTCCGCGCGACCCACTGACGAGATCATTTATCGTGATGTCGGTGCAAATCCGCCCGCACCGGTCACAGGCGACTGGGTCCATGCAGCATTTACCAAACCCGATGATCGCGAAGACTGGATGCATGACGTTCTTCGTGAAAGTGACCTTTTGGTCGATGAACTTTTGGGTGCCGACATTATTGTCGCGGGCGTTCCGATGTATAATTTCGGCATGCCCGCCCAGATGAAGGCATGGGTCGACAACATTGTGCGTGTCGGCAAAACATTCGGCTTTGACCGGTCCCGCGACGGGGTTCCCTATTGGCCGATGGTGACGGACGGCAAATCGATTGTCGTTTTGTCATCGCGTGGCGATTACGGTTATGACGCGGGTGGTCGGGTCGCGCATCTGAACTTTGTCGAAGGCGGGATTTTTACCCCGCTTGAATATATCGGCATCACGGATCAATACGGAACCGCGATTGAATATGACGAGTTCGGTGATGACCGCACCCAAAAGTCGATAGCACTGGCCGAGGCCGAGACAATCGCAATTGCCGAAAAACTGATCCGAAAACACGCGACCAAAAATGCCGCCTGAAACCCGCGACCGGGCACGGTTGATCGCCCTTGCCCGGTCCGTTCACAAGCAGCGCTGTACCAGATCATCCGGCTTTCTGTTTGGCGAGTGGCACGACCGCACGGGCATTGTCCTTGTCCAACCCGGTAATCAGACGCGCACCCTTTTTGCGGAAAAGGTAGCTCCAGACCCACTGCACCATGACCAGTGCCGGGGCCCGAATACCGATCAGGAAGTAAATATGCGCAAGCCCCCAGAACCACCAGGCAAGCCAGCCTTTCAGCTTGAATCCGTTAAGGTCAATCACCGCACGGTGGCGTCCGATCGTCGCCAGATTACCGGCATGGCTGTATTTGAATGCCGGTGTTGATCGCCCGTCCATCAGATCGAGAATACGACGCGCAACATATTTGCCCTGTTGCTTGGCCGCCGGGGCAATTCCCGGAACTGTCAAACCATCCCGCCAGGGCACATGGGCCGCATCACCGATGACAAAAACATTCTGATGGCCCGGCACGGAAAGATCGGGTTCAACAATAATTCGCCCGCCACGATCAGCGGGTTTCTGTACCCAGTCCTTAAGATCGGGCACCTGAACCCCCGCACCCCAGATCACATTGGCTGCCGGGATAAATTCGTCACCGATCTTAACCCCCTGTTCGGTGATGTCGGAAACCGGACTGCCAAGACGGACTTCAACGCCAAGACTTTCAAGGGATTGATGGGTATATTCCGACAGGCTGCGCGGAAATGCGCCAAGAAGCCGGTCGCTGCCTTCGACCAGAATGATACGGGCATCACGCGGATCAATCCGGCGGAAATCGTCGGTCAGGGCCTTTTTCGCCAGTTCGGCGATTGCACCGGCCATTTCGACCCCGGTCGGGCCACCGCCCACGACAACGAAATTGAGAAGACGGCGTTTCTGTTCTTCATCCTCGCTGTTTTCGGCACGCTCAAAAGCCAAAAGCAGGTTTTTACGGATGTCGGTGGCCTCGGTAATGTTTTTGAGCCCCGGCGCCAAAGACGCCCAATGGTCATTGCCGAAATAGGATGTGACCGCACCGGTCGCCAGGACCAGATAATCATATTCAAGATGATGATCCCCGGACAAAACACGTTGCCCGGCCAAATCGATGCCGGTGACCTCGCCCATGAAAACCGAAACATTCGGTGCGTGGCTGAAGATGCTTCGGGTTGGCCAGGCGATTTCAGCGGGCGAAAGGTCGGCTGTGGCGACCTGATATAACAGGGGCTGAAACAGGTGATGATTGCGCTTGTCAATCAGAACGACTTCGACATTCTTGCCCGCCAGTTTTTTGGCGGCACTCATTCCGCCAAATCCGGCCCCGACAATGACCACACGTTTCTGATCGGACATGCTGGCATACTCCGTTTTGTCCATAACCGGCCGGGCATGGCCCGGTCCCAGGCGAAAGCCTGGATCAGGACCTAGTGACAATATCGGGAAAGCGCAAGAAATCCAATGTGATCAACGGCACACGCAACCCAAGACAAGCAGGCACCTTGCCGCTATAAGAACGGTCTGTTGTCATCAAGATAGAGGCCCACATGAACAACGCCTTTTCGCTTCATCCCCAACTTGCCGCCGATACAACGCTGGTTACCGACGGCCCGCTTTCGCATGTGTTGTTGATGAATGATGCGCGTTATCCCTGGTTGATCCTTGTGCCCAAGCGCCCTGATCTTGTTGATTACGATGATCTGAGCCCAGAGGACCGCATCACGCTGGGCAATGAAGCCGCCGCCGTTTCACAGGTGATCAAACGCCGGTTTGATGCGCATAAGACAAATGTCGCGATGCTGGGCAACATGGTGCCGCAGCTTCATTGCCACGTTGTCGGACGGTTCAAGGATGACCCCGCATGGCCCGGCCCGATCTGGGGCGTTGGCACGGCCGAACCCTATGACGAGGAAGCCGGGCGTGACCGGCTTGCAGCATTGCGCGCCGATCTGATTTCGGCGTTCAAGCATCTTTGATCATCGATGCTCTTTGCTTGACGCACATCAAGGCAGCGCAGATTGGAATAATGCAAAAGACGGATAGAACGAATTAATCGGGATATCCGTCATGCAGCTGGCTCTTTACGAAAAATACGATCTGCGACTGCCGCGTTACACCAGCTATCCGACAGCCCCCCATTTCCATGCCGGGATCAACGGCACCGTGTTTGAAGGCTGGCTTGGGGAACTTGATCCCGCACAGCCGCTGTCGCTGTATCTGCATGTTCCCTATTGCGAAGAAATGTGCTGGTTCTGCGGATGCAATACCAAGATCACCAAACATTACAAGCCGGTCACCAGCTATGTCGGGGCCCTGCTTGGTGAAATTGAAAGCACGCTTGGCAAGCTGCCAAAGGGTAGCCGATTTGTCGTTTCCCATATCCATTTCGGCGGCGGCAGCCCGACCATCCTAAAGGCCGACGACCTGCGCACGATCATGGCTGCGATCAGCAGTCGTCTGGATCTGTTGCCTGATGCCGAAATTGCCATTGAAATGGATCCGCGCACCGCAACGACCGACTTCATGGATGCCATGGTCGAATGCGGCTTTAACCGTGCAAGCATCGGTATTCAGGATTTTCATGACGACGTCCAACGGGCAGTCAACCGCATTCAAAGCATTGATCTGGTCCGTGATGTGATTGACGGGCTTCGGGGTCGCGGGATTACGGGCATCAATGTCGATCTGATGTATGGCCTGCCCCATCAGACGATTGATACATTGCGTGACACGGTTGATCAAACCGTTTCGCTGCGCCCTGACCGGCTGTCGGTTTTCGGATATGCCCATGTGCCATGGATGAAAAAGCACCAGCAACTGATCCCGACCGAAGTTCTGCCCGACACACAGGAACGCTGGGCGCAGTATGAAGAAATCCAGAACCGGCTATCGGCCCATGGATATATCGCCATCGGGCTTGATCATTTCGCCCATGAAGCCGACAGCATGGCTGTTGCACTTCGCAATGGTGAATTGCATCGCAATTTTCAGGGTTACACAACTGATCGGGCCGAAGCCCTGATCGGGTTTGGTCCATCGGCGATTTCGTCGCTGCCGCAAGGATATGCCCAAAACGACCCGGCACTGGCGCGCTGGCAACGCAGTGTCGAGGCCGGAATGTGTGCGATTGAAAAAGGCGTGGCATTAAGCGGCGAAGACAAGCTGCGCCGCGAAATCATCAACGAATTGATGTGCAATCTTTCGGTCGATCTCGATGATATATGCGCCCGCTTTCAGACATCAGCCGATCGGTTCCGCCCGGAACTTGATCGCATCGACGCAATGAGTGCGGACAACATCGTCAAAGTTAACGGCCATAACATTACTTTGACCGAAACCGGGCGCCCGTTGGTGCGTGCAATCTGTGCGGCCTTTGATACCTATCTTGACCCTGCGCATGGGCGCCATTCACAGGCTGTCTGACCGAACATTCGCGTAAAAAAGGGGCCATTTGGCCCCTTTTTCGTTGAATGGTGCCTTGTGATCAATCCCAGTCCGGGGCCAGCCCGTCCGGGCTTACGATCCGGCCGTTTTCATCGGCAAGGTCATGGATGGCCTGCATCTGTTCACCGGTCAGTTCGAAATCAAAGATATCGAAATTCTCAACCAGGCGCTTTTCCCCGACGGTTTTTGACAGGGCGATGACGTTGTTTTGTTCAATCACCCAGCGCAACACGATCTGGGCCACGGATTTGCCCTGGTCTGCGGCAATCGCCTTAAGGGTATCGTTTTCAAACACCTTGCCATCGGCCATCGCAAAATAGCTTGTCAAAGACATGCCAAGCTTGTTCGCGGTTTCCATGACCACTGACTGATCGATAAAGGGATGATATTCGATCTGGTTGGTGACGATCGGCGCATCGGACAAGGCCACTGCTTCGGTCATCAGGGCGGTGTTAAAGTTGCTGACACCGATATGACGTACCTTGCCGGCTTTGCGTACTTCGTTCAGTGCACCAATCTGTTCGGCAAGCGGCACGTCCTTGTTTGGCCAATGCAGCAACAACAGATCGACATAGTCGGTGCGCAGCTTTTTCAGGCTTTCATCAACCGATGCGATGAAATCATCATGGCGGTAATTCGACACCCAGACCTTGGTCGTCAGGAAAATATCCTGACGCGGGACGGATGACAGTTCGATGGCTTCGCCAACGGCTGCTTCGTTCTCATAGATCTGGGCGGTATCGATATGGCGAAAACCGGTTTCCAGTGCCTTGGGCACAATCCGTTTCACGTCATCTTCGGAAATGCGAAATGTCCCAAATCCCAGTGCCGGGATGGTGGCGCCATTTGTCGTTACATGAAACATGTTTTCAAACCTCGTTGATTATGGGTCTGTCTGCGAAACATCCCGCGGATGGTTTCGTTCCGGACCCGATGAAAATTCTTTGGGAAAGGCCGGTTATTCGGCCGGTTGCAAACGGGCAATGTCACGACGGTCAAGCGACCCGCTCAGCACGGTCAGGCCAAGGGCAAGAACCACAAGAATCGCCCCGATCCACGGCGTTGCCGCCAGTCCGAGTCCGGACGCAACAACATGCCCGCCAATCCATGCGCCCAGCGCAATGCCAAGATTGAAGGCCGCAATATTGAGCGCGGATGCAACATCAACCCCACCCGGCCGGTGTTGTTTGGCAAGTTTCACTACATAAAGCTGCAAGCCCGGAACATTGGCAAATTGCAGGAAGCCAAGCGCACCAAGGGTCACAATGGTCGCAACCGGTGAAATCGCGGTAAAGCTGAACAGCACCAGCACGGCAGCCTGAAGCACGAACAGAACGGTCAGGGCGCGCACCGGATTTCGATTGGCAAGTTTGCCCCCGGCAATATTACCGATCGCAATCGCCACACCGTAAAAGATCAGGATCAGACTGACCGAAGATTCGGTAAAACCGGTAATTTCCTGCAAGATCGCCGACAGATAGGTAAAGGCCACGAACGTGCCCCCATAGCCCAGGGCTGTCATGCCATACACAATCAGCAACCGCGAACTGCCAAGCACCCGCACCTGATCACCAAGCCCGGCCGTTTCACCGCGTTTGAGGTTGCCCGGCAACAGCAACGCAATCCCGGCAAAGGAAATCACACCAAGCAGCGCAACACCCCAGAAGGTCGCGCGCCAGCCAAACATCTGCCCGATAAAGGTGCCAAGCGGCACACCGGTCACAATGGCAACGGTCAGCCCCATGAACATCATGGCAATCGCCGATGCCCGACGGTCTTCCGGAACCAGGTCGGCCGCAATGGTCGCCCCGACCGAGAAGAATACACCATGGGCAAAGGCCGAAATCACCCGCGCAACCAGAAGCAATTCATAACTCGGGCTTAGCGCGGCAACACCGTTGCCAATGATGAACAGACCCATAAGCCCCAACATCAGGGATTTACGGTTCATGCGCCCGGTCAATGCCGTCAGGACCGGGGCACCAAAAGTCACCCCAAGGGCATAAACACTGACAATCAGCCCCGCCATCGGCAGGGTTACATCAAGATCGCTTGCAACTGTCGGCAACAGGCCGACAACCACAAACTCCGTTGTTCCGATCGCATAGGCCGCGATGGTCAACGCAAACAAGGCAAGTGGCATTCAAATTCTCCTTCCGCACTTAGCGCGGATAAACAGGTTTCATCGGGGTTTCCCCGGAATTTGGTGTGACTATGCCAATCAAAACCTTGCGCGATAATCCGGATTGCGCGACAACCATATTTGAATTCAATTCAAAGACGAGGATGTATTGGACAACCGTGCGGGCGAAATGGAGACCTTTATCAAGGTCATCGAACATGGCAGCTTTTCACAAGCCGGGCGGGATTTGCACATGTCGCCATCCGCTGTCAGCAAGCTGGTCACACGGATCGAAGACCGGCTTGGCACCAGACTTCTTGTCCGTTCGACACGGCAACTGCAACTTACCCCCGAAGGCGAGATGTATTTGCGCCGCGCCCGTACCATCCTTGATCAGATTGATGAAACCGAACGCCTGATTGGTGGCGGCGGTCAGGTAGCCCCGCGCGGCAAACTGAGCATCAATGCATCCGTGGCCTTTGCCCAAGTCTTTATCATCCCCTACCTGCCCGGTTTTTTGCGGCAATATCCCGATATCGAATTGGAACTGACCCAGACAGACGGCATTGTTGATCTGCTTGAAGAGCGGGCCGATATCGCCATTCGTTCCGGCGGGCTTCCGGATTCCAGTTTGATGGCGCGCAAGCTTCTTGAAACCAAACGCAAGATCGTCGCATCCCCGGCCTATCTCGAACAGTTCGGGGTCCCGCAAACGCCTGCCGACCTTGTCGATCACAATTGCCTGCGTTTCAATTTTATCAAGGGACGCAATTTCTGGCCATTTACCGATCCGCAAACCGGACGCCAGTTCGATCAGACGATCACAGGTGACTTTCTTGGCAATAATGGCCCATTGGTCAAATCAATGTGTTTGGCCGGTATCGGCATTGCACGCATTGGCAATTTCCACGTCCATCATGCGCTTGAAAAAGGGGATCTGGTGGAAATCCTGGCCGACTGGACCAAAGACGATATTGAAGCCGTTCATGCCGTTTGGGCCGGTCACGACCATCTGGCCACACGCATCCGGGCCTTTATCGACTTTGTTGTCGATTGTGTGCGCACAAGCCCGTCACGATGATTTGCGCAGGGTCAGGATCACAATCCCGCTGACCACGATCAACCCGCCCACCATCTGGATCGGGCTGATCATCTGATCAAGGATCACCCAGCCAAACAACAATGTGGCAATCGGTTCAACATTCATCACCGACGCATTGCGCGCCATATCCAGACGCGGCACAGTGATGAACAGAACCGAAAAGGCACTGCCATAAAGGGCCACCAGAACGGCAAGCCCGATCCAGCCTGGCCCTGCCTGTGGCAAGGCCATTCCGCCCGGCAACACATCGCCCAATCCGGCAAAGATCATGGCGACAAACACCACAAGCATGGTGAACATTGAACGCACTGAACCGTTCAGTGCCGCCAGCTTGTGATCGGTCACCCAAAACGCAACCGACAGCGCCGTTGCCGCCGTCAGTGCAAAGGCAATGCCAAGCCACCATTCATCGGTGACTGTCACCCCGCCGCCGAGAATTCCCGGAAGATCAAGCGCCAGAACAAGACCGGAAAGTATGAAAAGCATCAATGCTGCCGACTTCAAGGTCGGGCGTGCCCCGCCCAATCCCCAGGTCAAAAGAGCCAGAATGATCGGAAATGTGTTGGCCGTCAGCAACGCCAGCGCCACCGGCACGCGGGCAACCGCGGAATAAAGACACAGGCTTTGCACCGTGATCATCACCCCCAGCAACACTTGCCAACGCCCAAGCCGCTTGGGCAGACGAATGGAATGATGCTGGAAAGTCACGATCGAAATCAGGATCAGCAAGGCAACGCCGGACCGGCACAAAACCGCCAGCAAAAGCCCCGTGCCGTTTTCAAATGCCAGTCGGGCGGCAACATGATTTCCGGCAAAGCTGCATGCCACAAGCGCAAGCACCATCACCGCAATTTGGCGGGGAAAAAGTGCGGGCGCACCATTCTGGCGTGTCGGGGACGAATTGGCGTTGGCGGCGGGCATTCGTAGACATCCTGACTGTTCGGGGCACCACGAATAGACCTTATGGTCATAGAAGAATCAAGGCGTTATATCGAATCCTGATGTTCTGTTGCGCGAAGAAGTTCCAGGCATCTTTGCGCAACCAGACGGGCTGGCTGCAAGGACGGATGACGGAACGGCACAAGCTCGGTTCCGGTTTGCATCGGCCGGGCATAATCGCCGTCATAAAGTGACTGGTGCAATCGTTGATGGCGCTCGGATGCCAGTCCATCAGGGGCATAGATATACACACCACCCGGCGCGGCCGCGGCCTCGCAACACATGGAAACGGAATCCCCGGTAACAATCAGCACATCGGCAAGGGCCTGATACCCGAAATAGGGATTTTCATCCTGCGACGTCCAGTCATGGAGATGATAGCCAAGCCCCGACGCAGCGAGACGTTCGGCGATCAGTTCTTCGTTCTCCGGCCCGGTGCGCCGACTGGTCGTCACCAGCAAACTGCCATCCACCGCGCGGGCAGCCTCAATCGCACGCGAAATCAGTTCATCGGCCATATCACGGGTAAAGGTGGTTTTCTTTGTGCTGCCCCCCACGATCACGGCAAAACGCGGCGCCGGCAATCCTTTGAAATGAGGACGCCAGGTATCAGCTTCGATCAGAAGACGCGTTTCGGTAACACGGTGCGGCGCGCCCGGAATTTCAAGGATGTTTTCACGAAGCGCCATCCGGTCGTGGGCCGGAACAGCAATCAGATCAAATGCACTTTCACCACTATCGGGGCGCATGATCTGACAAATGCGGGTGTGGCCACGGCTTTGTTTTTTGATCCATCTTGCCACCGGCGCGGTTCGACGTCCGGCCGAAATCACCAGATCAGGCCAGGGTGCCACCAGACGCATGCGCGAGGGTACATCAACCCCGATCAAACTCGCCCCGCGAATGATATTGGGCAGGCGCGCCAGTTTTGTATATCCGATATCAACACGTTTGAAGGGTTGCGCCAGTGCTTCGGCCACACCGATTGCCTGATTGATGTTTCCCGCACGGTCATCGGCCAGAACCCAGATCAGATGCGTATCTTGTTCGGACATTCAGGGAGACTTTCCTGATTTGATTATTGTTATTGGATTGCGGCCCCGAAGATCATAGTCGCTAATCCTGCATGCGTCGATGGTCTGGCATGATTGGTAGCGTCAGATCACGGCTTTATCAAGCACCGACGCCGGGTTATGAAATTGGCGCTGGGCTTCGAAACAGTTTTGTAATTTAATCTGCGCCCACCCACCTATTCTTTAGGGTGGGTTTCAACCGTCAGTGAAGTGTGGACAGAATGCTTGGGACATCCGTTTCCGTCAAAAGAACATCGCGCATTGTCCTTTGCGTCTTGCTTGCCTTGTTGCCTATTACGGTCTGGATGGTCACGGAATTCTGGCGCGAGACCAAACTTGTCGACATCACCGAAGACGGCCGCAACAAACTGGAACTGTATCGGTCGAACCTTCAGGGTGCGATCAAGGAACACGAATATCTGCCGATCACGTTGGCATCTGACAAACGCATTCTTGATCTTGCTTTGTTTGCCGACCCGGCCAATGCGGAGGCGGTCAATGTCTATCTTGAAAAGCTGGCGGCCGACAGCGGCGCGTCCGACATCTATTTCATGGATCAGAACGGCACGACCATTGCCGCCAGCAACTGGAACAGTCAGGCATCCTTTATCGGGCGCAACTTTTCATTCCGTCCCTATTTCCAACAAGCCCAGGCCGGGCTGACCGGCCATTATTTCGCATTTGGCATCACATCAAACGTGCCGGGCTATTACATTTCGCATCCTGTGCGTCCGGACGGCACCACGTTTGAAGGTGCCGTGGTGGTCAAAACCCACCTTGAAACACTTGTCCAGCGCTGGGCACGCGGCAGTGAAAGCGTGCTGGTCACCGATGAAAACGGCATCGTGATCATTGCATCCCATCCCGAATGGCGTTTTCGCGATCTTGGTGGTCTGGCGGCCAAGGACCGCCCGCGAATTATCGCGTCGCGCAAATATGGGGATTACCCGCTTGCGCCGATGCCGTTGCTTTCGGGGCATTGGCCGTCCGATGATGATCTTGGCGTGTTGTCACTGGGGGGAACACCACGTAGTGCCGGGGACCGCAATACCGACCGTGGTGCCGACTGGAATGCAGACCAGAATGCCCCTGCCCCGCGTGCACGCGGGGCCGCAAACACGCCATCAGGTGAAAGCGCATCGGGAAAACCCGAACCGGCCAGGACAACCTATCTGGTGACAGGAAGCACGCTTCCTGTTCAGGGATGGCGGATGTATCTGTTGACCGACAAGTCATCGCTTGATCGTTCCGTGATCAGTGCCGGGTTGATGGGCGGGGCTGCGCATATCATTTTCACCGGTCTTGTCTTTATCATTTTGCAGCGCCGGCGCGCGATGTTGGAACAGCTTGAAATACGGGACTGGTCGCAACGCGAACTGGAACGGCAAGTTCGCCTGCGCACCGCCGACCTGATGAGCACCAATTTGCGCCTGGCCCAGGAAATTACCGAACGTTCGCGCACCGAAGATGCCCTGCGATCAGCACAGGCCGAACTGGTCCAGACCAGTAAACTTGCCGCCCTTGGCCAGATGTCGGCCGGGATCGCGCATGAAATAAACCAGCCGCTGACCGCCATTCGCAGCTATGCGGAAAACGCCCTTAAATTCATTGCACGCGGCAACGAGGAAACAGCGACCCGCAACCTGCAACGCATTTCCGAACTGACCGACCGCATGGGGCGGATTACCAACAACCTTAAAACGTTTTCCAGACGCCCGGAACAGGACAACCACCCGGTTGACGTTCCCAAACAGGTGCAGACGGCGATTGACCTGGTGCTTGAAACCGGTCGGGCCGGTGTTACCGACATTGCCCTGAGCCATGATGAAAATGTGCGCCCGGTCATCGCCGAGGCCAATCAACTGACACAGGTTTTCATCAACCTGATCAACAATGCCGCCGATGCCTGCCAGAATATCAGTGACCCGAAAATCGAAATTTCAATCACCGAGCGCGAAGACCGCGTTCTGGTAAAGGTCAATGATAATGGCCACGGCATTCTGCCCGAAAACCTGCCAAAACTGTTTGACCCGTTCTTTACCACCAAGCCGTTTGGTGACGGCCTGGGGCTGGGACTTTCGATCTGTTATGGCATCATCCGAAGCTTTGGCGGGACCATCCGTGCGGAAAACCGCCCAAATGGTGGATCTTCCTTTATCATCGAGTTGCGCCACGAAGGCATTGGCGAGGATACAGCGGAAAACAGCCTCTCGACGGCAATCGCCGGGCCTGATAGAAACTTCGGCCAAACCACGACCGTGCTTAATATGCATAGCGATCAGGCCGACCTTTGACCGGGTTTCCTGATCCCTGATCCGGGCCGAAGGATACGCCAGTGCCAACCACCGCCGATTGCGTTCTGTTTGTTGACGATGATGCCGATGTGCGTGAAGCCGCACAGCAAACGCTTGAACTTGCCGACATTCATGTCGAAGTCTTTGCCGATGCCGGATCCGCACTTGCCCGATTGCGCAAAGGCTGGCCCGGGGTGGTTGTTTCCGACATCCGCATGCCCAAGATGGATGGTCTGGAATTTCTGGGCGAAATCAAAAAGATCGATAATGACATGCCCGTCATCATGATCACCGGTCATGGCGATGTCGCGACCGCGGTCAAGGCGATGCAAAACGGCGCGTTCGATTTTATCGAAAAGCCCTATTCCCCGGATCTGTTCATCGACATTACCAAACGTGCGATGGCCCATCGCAAGCTGATCCTGGAAAACAGGACGCTGCGTATCGAATTGGCCCGCCATACCAAAAATGCATCCGACTTTATCGGGCGCAATCCGGCGATGGAAAAGCTCCGCACCCTGATCGGCAATGTCGCCAGTACCAATGCCCATGTCCTGATCAATGGTGAAACCGGATCAGGCAAGGAAGTGATTGCGCGCAATCTGCATGAAATGTCGGGGCGTCCCGGACCGTTTGTTGCGGTCAATTGCGGGGGCATGCCCGAAAACCTGATTGAATCGGAACTGTTTGGCCATGAAGCCGGGGCCTTTACCGGGGCGGACCACAAACGCATCGGCAAATTCGAATTTGCCGACAAGGGCACGATCTTCCTTGATGAAATCGAAAGCATGCCGCTTGCCCTTCAGATCAAGCTTCTGCGTGTCTTGCAGGAACGCGCCCTTGAACGGCTTGGCTCAAACCGGGTACAGCCGATTGACCTGCGCGTTGTCGCCGCAACCAAAACCGACCTCAGAGAAGCATCATCACGCGGCGAATTCCGCGAAGATCTTTATTACCGGCTTAATGTCGTGCAGCTCCATATTCCGCCACTGCGCGAACGCAAAGACGACATTCCGCTGTTGTTCGAACATTTCACCCGCGATGCCGCCAAACGGTTCGACCGTCCGGTCAAGCTGGTTACCCCGGCTGAAATGGCACAATTCACCGCCTATGACTGGCCGGGCAATGTACGTGAATTGCGCAACGCCGCAGAACGGCGCGTTCTTGGCCTTGATCCGCTGGCGACCGGCAATGACATGGCCAGCCAGAACGGCATGACCCTGCCCCAACAGGTCGAAGCCTTTGAACGAAGCCTGATTACCGAGGCCCTTCGCGAACATGGCGGCAATGTCACCGCCACCGTCAGCGCCCTTGGCGTACCGCGCAAAACCTTTTACGACAAGCTGACCAAATATGACATAACCCCCGCCGAATTCAGGCGCGCACGCAGCGCATCGGAATAATCCAAAGCCCGCCCTTCCGGCGGGCTTTTTCTTTGCCCTTTTGCCCGCAAGACCAGCGCAACTGCAATGTGTGGACATCCACACACCAGACAAGATTTCATGTGTGAAATCGACAACAAAACAGCCGATTATGCTGCAACGCAACAGCCCCGAATACCGCACAAGTATATGATTTTACGTTGTTATCCAGCATCCCTGAAAACTGGCCCGTACCTTGCTGATTACGGCACAGCGCCAAACGGCGTTTTAAAACGACGCCACAAAAGGCGCGCTTACGGGAAAACGCATAAGTTAGTAAAGGGAGACACTTTAATGCGTCCTATTACCAAGCATATCCTCGCAGCAGGCGTTGCCGCCGCAGCCCTGATGGGTGTTAATGCCGCTTCTGCACAGGAAGTCATCAAGTTCGCACACGTTGTCGCACCGAACACCCCGAAAGGTCAGGGTGCGGAATATTTCAAAAAACGTGCGGAAGAAATCCTTGGCGACAAGGTGAAAATCGAAATTTACCCGAACTCCCAGCTGTTTGATGACGACAAGGTTCTGCCGGCCATCCTGCGTGGTGATGTTCAGTTCGGCGCACCGTCGCTTGCCAAATTCGGCAAATGGACCAAGAAACTTCAGGTCTTCGATCTGCCGTTCCTGTTCAAGGACATGGATGCTGTTTCGTGCTTCCAGGATGGCGAAAAAGGCCAGGAACTGCTGAATGCCATGTCTGGCAAAGGTCTGACCGGTGTCGGTTACTGGCACAATGGCCTGAAACAGCTTTCGGCGAACAAGCCGCTGCGCGTTCCCGAAGATGCCGCTGGCCAGAAATTCCGTATCCAGTCGTCGGACGTGATCGCAGCCCAGTTCGAAGCTGTTGATGCCGTCCCGCAGAAAATGGCGTTCTCGGAAACCTATTCCGCACTTCAGACTGGCGTTGTTGATGGTCAGGAAAACACCTGGTCGAACATCTATTCGAAGAAATTCTTCGAAGTTCAGGATTACATCACTGAATCCAACCACGGTCTTCTCGACTATATGGTCGTGACCTCGACCAAATGGTGGGAAGGTCTGGATCCGGAAATTCGTGACGGCCTGACCCAGGCAATGAACGAAGCATCCGATTACGCAAACGGCCTGTCGGCTGAACTGACCGCAGAACAGCGTCAAGCAGTGATTGATTCGGGTGAAACCGAAATCCTTCAGCTGTCGGCAGACGATTTCGCAAAGTGGCAGACCGCAATGAAGCCGGTCTGGGATGAGTTCTCTGGCGATATCGGTCAGGACATCATCGACGCCGCTGCTGCGTGTAACTGATCCTTACTTTTTCCCAACATTATCGGAAAAGGGCCGTTTACGATGATCTCAACGGTCGTTAACCGGCTGGAGGAGGGCATTATTGCCCTCCTGCTTGCCTCCATGACTTCGCTGACCTTTGTTAACGTTGTCATGCGTTACGTCTTCAATTCCGGCCTGACCTGGGCCCTGGAAATTACCGAATTCCTGTTTGCCTGGCTGATCCTGTTTGGCATGTCATACGGGGTCAAGGTCGGCTCGCACATTGGTGTCGACGCGCTTGTGCGCCTGTTCCCGGACCGGGTTCAGCGCGTGATTGGCCTGATCGTTGTTGCCACGGGCATCCTGTATTCAAGCTGGTTGATCATTGGTGGCTGGGAACTGGTCAGCTTCAACCACATGCTTGAAATGGAAGCCGAAGACAGCCCGATCATGCTGTGGTTCGTCTATCTGATCATGCCGGTTGGCGCTGCTTTGCTGGCGTTCCGTCTGGCACAGGTGGGCTGGCGCATCATTACCGGCAAACAGGTCGGCTTTAACCTGGCAGACGAAGCACGCGAAGCCATTGACCAGCTTAATCATGCTGGCAATGCCGCGGATGGCGACAAAACCGCCACACCGTCAAAGCCAAACGCATAAGCCGCGCGGGGGACATTTTTCATGACTATCGCATTTCTGTTTATCCTGCTGTTCGGCTTGATGGCACTGGGCGCACCGATCGCCATTTCGCTTGGTGTTTCTTCGCTTGCGACCATTCTGATGTTTGGCGATGACAGCCTTGCCACGCTGGCCGAAAAGCTGTTTGGCGGGATGGAACATTACACCCTTCTTGCCATCCCCTACTTCATTCTGGCATCGGCATTCCTTTCGACCGGCGGGGTTGCCCGCCGTCTGATCCGGTTTGCCATTGATACCGTGGGCTGGTTCCCCGGTGGTCTGGCCATGGCATCGGTTCTGGCCTGCATGCTGTTTGCTGCTGTGTCGGGGTCAAGCCCGGCAACCGTGGTTGCCATCGGCTCGATCGTGATTGCTGGTATGGTGCGCGCAGGTTATCCGCAAAGTTTCGCCGCCGGTGTGATCTGTAACGCCGGGACGCTTGGCATCCTGATCCCGCCATCGATCGTTATGGTGGTCTATGCGGCGGCGACCGAAGTTTCGGTCGGGCGCATGTTCCTGGGCGGGGTCATTCCGGGCATCATGGTCGGCCTGATGTTGATGATTGCGATTTACATCGTTGCACGCATCAAGAAACTGCCAAGCCAGCCGCGTCCGTCACTTGCCGAATGGGGTGGTGCCCTGTTCTCGGCGTCTGGTGGGCTGTTGCTGGTGCTGCTGATCATGGGCGGCATTTATGGCGGGGTCTTCACCCCGACCGAGGCCGCGGCAGTTGCCGCCTTTTATGCCATGTTTGTCGCCGTGCTGTTTTACCGTGACATGGGCCCGATCAAGGAAATGTCCTGGGTTCCGGAAAACGGTAATAAAAGCATCGGCAGCCTGATCGCCCACAACGTTCCGCAAATGGGCAAAGCACTGGCGTTGCTGCCATTTGACAAGGATGTGCGTCACGTTCTTCTGGATGCTGGCAAAGTCACCATCATGCTGATGTTCATCATCGCCAATGCGATGTTGTTTGCCCATGTCCTGACGTCTGAACGGATCCCGCACACCATTGCCGAAACCATCATCGGATGGGGACTTCCGGCATGGGGCTTCCTGATTGTGGTGAACATTGTCCTGTTGCTGGCCGGTAACTTCATGGAACCGAGCGCCATTCTTCTGATCATGGCACCGATCCTGTTCCCGATTGCCATGCAGCTGGGCATTGATCCGATCCATCTGGGCATCATCATGGTGGTCAATATGGAAATCGGCATGATCACGCCGCCGGTGGGTCTGAACCTGTTTGTGACATCCGGGATCACGGGCATGCCGTTGCTCAAGGTTGTCAAGGCAGCCCTGCCCTGGCTGATGATCCTGCTGGGCTTCCTTATCTTGATTACCTATGTCCCGGCCATATCGACCTGGCTTCCGACAACCCTTATGGGGCCGGAACGGATCATGACCCACTAGTCATTCCCGTTTCACGGAAACCGATCTTCCAAAGGGCGTCACCGAAAACCGGTGTCGCCCTTTTTGCATGCGCATGCATGGCTGCCATTCCACGCCTGACAAACTGTCGCGCTTGGAAAAAACAGCGATCTTGTGGATAATGATCTTTCTTCAATCGTTTCAGGTTGCTGTCCCTGATGGCGTGATCGACAATCGCGCAAGCCCGGACGCAAAGTTGCGCCGTTTATTTGCCTTTTCCTGTCCTGGTTCCGACCGTGACCCGCGTTCACATTTGTGCGCGGCCTTTTGCGCCCCACGCATTGGCAAATCAATGGCGACTTGCGCCGGCAATCAGGGATATGCGCCCTAAGCGCCCCTAATGAAACGGAATGCAGACATATGGCAAAGTCCATGCCCGATACCCGGCCCGATCCCAAACGTCTGGCCCTGCTTCTTGCAGCCCTGATTGCAACCGCGCCGTTTGCAATCGACACCTATTTGCCTGCGATCCCGGCCATGGCAGCCGATTTCGGCACTGCCACCCATGCGGTTGAAGTTTCAATCAGCACCTTTTTGATCGGCTTTGCACTGGGTCAGTTGATTGGCGGGCCGCTTTCCGATCGTGTCGGACGCAGACCGGTCGCCCTTGGCGGTCTTGTGATCTATATCGTGACCAGTGCGATCATTACCGGTGTCGACAGTGCGGCAACGCTGAATGTCATGCGGTTTGTTCAGGCGATTGGGGGTGGCTTTGCACTTGTCGTGGTCGGGGCATCTGTCCGTGATCTTTACGACGGCAAGGAAGCGGCCAAGATGTTTGCCCTGATTGCAGTGATCATGATGATCGCCCCGCTTGCCGCCCCGACGGTCGGTTCGGTGCTGCTGGTCTGGTTTAACTGGCAGGCGATCTTTGTTCTGTTGATTGTATATGGCAGCCTGATGCTGGGGGTTGTCTGGTTCAGAATGCCTGAAACCACCCGGTTCCGCCCGCATTATGCCGGCCCGACCCGGCGCGTCTGGTGGACCTATCTGGAAGTCTTGCGCACCCGGCGTGCCGTAGGTTTCATGCTGACCCATACCGGGGCAAGTGCGGTGATGTTCAGCTTTCTGACCGACAGCCCGTTCATGTATATCGATTTCTTTGGCGTCAGCCCGGCCCAGTTTCCCTATCTGTTTGGTGCCAATGTTCTGGTGATCGTGGTGTGCAACCGCTTGAACACGCCGTTGCTCAAACGCCTGGGACTCCATCAGATCCTTAAGATCGCAACCGCCATTCAGCTGGCAGCCGTCATCGGACTGTTTCTGGCGATCAATGTCTTTGAGCCAAGCCTTTATAGCGTCGTGCCGATGGTGATGATTTCGGTCGGGATGATCGGCCTGACCGCGCCCAGTGCAACCGCATCCTTCATGCAGTTTTTCCCCCATATTGGCGGAACCGCGACCGCATTGATGGGCACCATCCAGTTCGCAACCGGTGCCGTGGCGGGCATGGTGATCGGCCATTTCCACGACGGAACCCTGTTGCCGGTGACCTTGTCCATGCTGGGCTTCGGGATTTTTGCCAATGTGATGGTCCATTTCATCGCAGAGGCCCGACCATCGGAAATCACGGCGAATTTACATGAAACGCGCTCGACCGAAGCAGCGGGTTAAGACCTTTCCAAGGAGCACCATCAACCATGGCAAAGATGAATTTCAACGATTACGGGCGCTGCATGGCGACCTATAACAGTTGGCAGAATGCGGTTCTGTTTGATCTGTGTGAACAGATTGGCGACGAGGAACGCCGCCGTGATCGCAACATGTTTTTCACATCAATCCACAATACGCTGAACCATATTCTTTATATCGATCTGCGTATTCTCGACATCCTCAAGACCGGTCAGGCCGGCCCGTATGATGCACGCACCATTGTTGCCGATGATTTTGACGATCTGAAAGAACAGCGCATCCGGATTGATCGTGAAATCGGCGCCTTTGTCGATGCCAATGACCATGCCTGGCAGGACGGTATTCGCGAATTGCAGGGGCTGGACGGGATCAAGCGCAAACTGCCCCGTCAGCTTTTCCTCATGCAGCTGTTTAACCATCAAACCCATCACAGATCGCAAATCACCAGTGAATTGCACAAGATGGGCATTGATTACGGCATCACGGACGTTCCGTTAACGCCCGATCTGCCGCTGTAAAGCCGGGCCTATTTGCCGGTAAAGACAGCTTTGCGCTTTTCGAGGAAGGCGGTGTAGCCTTCCTTGAAATCCGCACTGTCAAAGGCGCGATAGCCTTCGTCAAACTCGCGCGCGTCAATTGCCCCGCCCTGACGCAGGCGATTGATCATTTTTTTGTGCAGGCGCTGGGTGATTGGTGCTCCACCAGCGATGCGATGGACGGTTTTGTCGATCTCGGCATCAAAATCGGCAATCGGCACGTGACGGGCAACAAAGCCGATCTCGCGGGCGCGTTCGGCACCAAACACCTGTCCTTCAAGAAGAATTTCAAACAAGGCGGCCTCACCCAGAAGATCAAGCATGATCTCAAGCTCCGGATAGCCAAGTGTCGCGCCAAGCTTCATCGGCGGCACAGCGAATTTGGCGTTATCCGCTGCAATACGCAGATCACAGGCCGATGCCAGGACAAACGATGCCCCCATGCACGGACCATCGATTGCCGCAATGACCGGGTGGGTGCAATTCTGGATTGCTTGCAGGGCCTCGGCATGAAGCAACCCGTAATCGCGGGCTTTTTCGAAACCTGCCCTTTCGCGGACAAATTCATGAATATCGGCCCCTGCCCCGAACCCGACCCCGTCGCCGCCGCGAATAACAATACAGCGCAGATCAAGATCGTCGGAAAGTTCCTGTGTAATATTGGCAAGCGTGCCCCACATCGGCTTTGTCAGCGCATTCTTGCGTTCAGGCTGGCAAATGGTGACAGTTGCGATGCCATCTGCAATGGCAACATTCAATCCGGTCTGGTCGGTCATGACATTTCCTTTGGGGCTTGCTGTTTTGGCACAGCTTAAATCGGTATAACTATACCGAATAAACCGAAACAACCAATTTGCCAATATAAGACAACAACTTCATCGCAGTCGGGCATCAGGCGTGATGCTTGCCGGTCAGTTCGGTTTTTGCCGTGACCACGGGATCAAGCCGTTTGTTCAGCCAGGCGACCGCCTGATCAATATCGGCTTCATAATGTACCATTGGCGGCTTCATCCCGTGGACAAAAAGGTCACGCCGGATATCGTGTTTTGTCCCGCAAAAGACGATATTCCCGCCGCGCCCGCGCACCTTCTGTACCAGCCCGGCCAGCGTATTGGCCGCTGTTGAATCCAGAAATGGAACAGCGGAAAAATCGATCACAAGTGCCCGGCGCGTATCACCAATACGGTCCAGGACCGATCCGAACGCCGCCGTCGCACCAAAGAAAAACACCCCCGAAATACGAAAGACAACAATATCGGGATCGCCTGCCAAGGCGGGTCCCTCCTGGGGTACTGAAACCTGACTGTCTGCGCGGTCTTCGGCAACAAATGGTGTGTCGCTTTCGACATCGGCGATATTGGACATCCGGCGGATAAACAAAACCGATCCCAGGGCAAATCCGACCACAATCGCCTCAAGCAGGTCGCGAAACACCGTCAGCAACAATGTCGTCAGCAAAACAGCCGCATCACCACGCGAAGACCGCAACAATGTGATGATCGCATGTCTTTCAATCATGTTCCAGGCAACCACCGCCAACACACCGGCAAGACATGCAAGCGGAATGAAGCTGGCCAGGGGTGCGGCAATCAGGATGAACAGCAACAGGAAAACCCCGTGCAAAATCCCGGCAACCGGCCCATGTGCCTTGGAACGCACATTGGTTGCAGTCCGCGCAATCGTTCCGGTCACGCAGATGCCACCAAACAGACCCGACGCAACATTGGCGACACCTTGTGCCACCAGTTCACAATTCGAACGATGCCGCCGCCCTGTCATCCCGTCTGCGACCACGGCCGAAAGCAAAGATTCAATCGCGCCCAGCAGCGCAAATGCAATGGCGTTGGGCAAAACGGCCTGTATTTTGGCCACCGTGATTTCCGGAAGCGACGGCACAGGCAATGAACCGGGAATGCCCCCAAAGACACTGCCGATCGTTGAAACCGGCAAATCAAGCATGGCGGTCGCCGTTGCCGCACAGGCCACCGCAATCAGCATCCCGGGCCAATGTGGCCGCAGATGTTTGAGACCGACAATTATCAGGATTGTAAGTCCCGACAGGACCACGGTGGTCAAATCCGTTCGGGGCAAGGCATTCCAGATGACCGGCAATTTTTCAAGAAGCGGTCCGGGCTCCGCCCCCGACAACTTCAATCCCAAAAGATCCTTGATCTGGCTTGCAAAGATAATGACAGCAATACCGGCGGTAAAACCGACCGTAACCGGATATGGAATGAACTTGATATAGGTGCCCAGACGCAGAAAACCGATCAGAACCAGCATCCCGCCAGCAAGGATTGTTGCCAGCAACAATCCATCCATTCCGTGTTGCTGAACCGTTGCCGCGACAAGCACGATGAAGGCCCCCGCAGGTCCGCCAATCTGAAAACGGCTTCCACCAAGAAGTGACACCAGAATACCGCCAATGATCGCGGTATAAAGCCCCTGGGCCGGGCTTGCCCCCGATGCGATGGCAATGGCCATCGACAAGGGCAAGGCCACGATTGCCACCGTCAATCCGGCAATCGCGTCGGCGCGCAACTGCGCAAGACCATAGCCTTCCCGTAAAACCGTGATGAGTTTCGGGGTGAAAAGCTCCACAAATCCCGGGCCGGTTGCTCGGCCCTTGTTTGGTGTTGCTGTCTTCATGGTGTCTGGCAACCTCGTGACAGTGATTGCACAAAACGGTTCCCCGTTCAGAAAACCGGGCAACCGCACTATTCGTCAATGGACTTTGGCCCTGAACAAGGGCGTCTTTCTTAAACCGCGTTATTGTCGCGGGCAGGCTGTGACACGGGGTCCTTTAACCGAACGCCGCGCCCCGTGGCTGTGCTGGGTGCCTGTTCACCGATAAGTTCGATACCGGCACGATCAAGGGCCGTGACCACCTTTGACAATGTGTCGACCACACCGCGAACATTGCCCTGACTGGCTTCCATGCGCTGAATGGTCGGCACCGATACCCCCGCCATTTCGGCAAGTGTTTTTTGATCAATCCCCAAAAGGGCACGCGCAGCCCGCATTTGTCCGGCTGTAATCATATCGGCACCTTTGTCTTCGTCGTCCTTGCACACGCCCCAAAGGACCCAATGCGCATAATTCCGATACTAAACCATAATATTGATGTTTGAAATATCAATATTGCTGCTTGTGATACCAGATTACGCACGGCATGCAGAAATCAGCACCGGCATAGACACCCGATCGGCCGGTAACACCGGCAAACCTGACCAAATGGTCAGCGGCTTTTCTTTGCGCTTTTTGGCAGAAAGCGTTAAGAGGTCGGCAAATATACGATCCGAGAAGGGTAAATTCGTCATGACCAACGCCAATCCGACCGCGCATTGCACTTATGCCGCGAAAACCGTTGCCAAGATTTTGCTTGATATCGGAGCGGTGAATTTCCGCCCGGAAGAAGCCTATATCCTCACATCCGGCTGGGCCAGCCCGGTCTATATCGATTGCCGCAAACTGATTTCATTCCCGCGTGCGCGCCGCAAGGTCATCGAACTTGCTGCCCGTCAGGTTTCTGGTGCCGCCGGTTACGAGGCATTCGACGCGGTCGCCGGTGGTGAAACGGCTGGCATCCCCTATTCGGCGTGGCTGGCAGATGCCCTTGATCTTCCGATGCAGTATGTCCGCAAAAAACCCAAAGGTTTCGGGCGCAAGGCCCGCATCGAAGGGGATATTCACGAAGGTCAGCGTGTTCTTCTGGTCGAAGATCTGGCAACCGATGGCGCATCGAAAGTCAATTTCGTCAATGCGATCCGCGAAGCCGGTGCCGAGTGCAAACATGCCTTTGTCGTTTTCTTCTATGACATTTTCGAAGGCGCACTTGATGAACTGCGCAAAGACGACATCGAAATGCATTATCTGGCAACCTGGGCCGATGTTCTGGCCGTTGCCGAAGAAGGCGAATATTTCAGCAAGGAAGCCATCGAAGGTGTTCGTTCCTTCCTGAACGACCCGATCGGCTGGTCCAAGGCCAATGGCGGCAAGCACGACTAGGTCGTCCGAGCTTCCCGAATTCTTCAAAACGCCTGTCGGTTACCCGGCGGGCGTTTTGCTTTTTGCTTGATTGTCATCCCGCCTTTTCTGGACAGCGACATCAAGTCGGTTCAATATGTTCACAAGCAAAAGCAAAGTCATAGCACCAACTGTGACGGCCCCGGGACAACAGATGACGCGATGCGGGCGATCGCCCGACGGTCAAAGGAGCAACGCATGTCGACGCACAAGACGGCCAAATGCCTGACCATGATTGCAATGGGTCTTGCCTTGTCCGGGTGTTTGCTTGAGGCCAAGGAACCGGTCACTGTCACCAACGATTCCCAAACCCTTGTCACGCCATGGGGCGCACCATCCGGTGTATCCCGTGCCCCGGTGACGCCTTCGGGCATGGCGGCAAAACCGCAGGGCCAGGACAATCTGGTGATGATGGAAGACGCCAATCGCAAGGCACTTGACCAGATTCAGCAAAAACAGATCGACGAGGCACGCATAGCACTTGGCATCCTTGACCGCATGGCGCAACGCTGCGTTCAGGAAGGCGATAGTGCAGCCTGTGCCACGCTTCAGACCAATTGGGGAACACTGTCCCAGCAGTTGCATAAAACTTTGTCGATGATGTCGGGCAATACCATGCAGATGCCCTCAACCGGCCCGTCCGGATCATCTGCCATGCCTGCGATCGAGGATAGCGAACCGATGAAACCGGTTATGGACACCCCGCCCGCCAACAACACCGCCCCTTCGATGGAAACGATCATCCCTATGACCCAGCCCGGCGTTGATGGTTGAAGATCTTTTATCCTCAATGACCTGCAATTTGAGATAGAACAAAGAAAACTTCCGATTACCCCGATATCTTGGTTGGCATGACGTTATGGCCTGTCGGGCTTGGCACCGTTCTGGTCTGCGCCACGTCTTTCACCCAACGGAGATCGCCCAATGTATCGGGATATTCTTGTTCATATCGACACCTCGCCAGCGTGCAAGGAACGTCTTTCGGTCGCATTGAAAATTGCAAAGGCACAGAACGCCCACCTTACGGGTCTGTTTCTTTTGCCCTATGCCGAAATTCCGCGCTTCATGGAAGTTCAGATCACCGAGGAAATTATCTCCCAGCAGCGCGCAGCCATGGCCGAAACCGCCAATGATGCGCGCAAGGAATTCGAAAACACCTGCAAGGAAGCCGGTATTGCCTTTAGCTGGCAGCAGACAGCCTGTGCGGCATCTGAAATTGCCGATACTGCTGCCATGTATGCCCGTCACCATGATTTGACGATCATGGGTCAGCATGATCCTGAAAGTTCCGATCCGTGTTCGGCATCGGACATGCCCGACAAGGTCATTCTGACATCGGGCGCACCGGTTCTGGTCGTGCCCTATGTCGGGCGTTTCGATACGATCGGCGAACGTGTGATGGTGGCCTGGAAACCCTATCGCGAGGCCGTCCGTGCCGTGAATGACAGCATGCCCATCCTCGAAGGTGCGAAATCCGCGCTTATCCTGTGTGCCGACCCGAACAAGGGTGCACGCGATACCATGCCGGTACCCGGTGTGAATGTGACCGCGCGCCTTGAACGCCACGGCATCAAGGTGCGCCATGAAACCATGAATGCATCGGGTATCAGTGTTGGCGATCTGGTGCTGTCACGTGCGGCAGATGAAAGCATCGATCTGCTGATTTGCGGGGCCTATGGCCGCCCACGCCTGCGTGAACTGATGATGGGCGGTGTGACCCAGCATCTTCTGCGCCACATGACGGTTCCGGTTCTGATGTCGCATTGATCCTCCATCATCACGTTTGACACAGAAACCACACAAAACCGGTCAGTCGATCTGACCGGTTTTGTTGTTTTGTGACCCGAACCGAACACGAACATACCGGTCTGATCAGGAAAGAGTTGCGCCGCACACCGGTAAGCTTAAAGTGCGATGAACAGCTTTCGGGTTTCAGGGTCCCACATCAAGAATTAAGAGGTTCGAAATGACCATCGACGCCACCAACGTCAATCCGACCGTCCCGGGGAATTCGGATGCAAGCCGCGATGTCGCAAGCTATCTGCATCCCTATACCAATCTGGTCACGCATGAAAAAACCGGCCCGCATATCATTACCGGCGGCGACGGCATTTATGTCATCGATGACAGCGGCCGCAAGATCATCGAAGGCATGGCTGGCCTTTGGTGTGCGTCGCTCGGTTTTAGCGAAAAGCGCCTGGTCGAAGCCGCCACCAAGCAGCTGAACACCCTGCCCTATTATCACACCTTTGCGTCCAAAAGCACCAACCCGGCGATTGATCTGGCCGAGAAGCTTCTGGAAATCGTCCCGGTGCCGATGTCCAAGGTCTTCTTTGCCAATAGCGGCTCGGAGGCAACGGATTCTGCGGTCAAGATGGTCTGGTACTATCACAACGCCATCGGCCAGCCCGAAAAGAAAAAGATCATCTCGCGCAAGAAAGGTTACCACGGTGTCACGGTTGCCGCGGCGTCGATGACCGGTCTTCCGGGCAACCACAAGCTGTTTGATCTTCCGATTGACCGGATTCTTCACACCGAAACACCGCATTACTGGCGCGAAGCACAGCCCGGCGAAGAGGAAGAAGATTTCGCAACCCGCCTTGCCGAACAACTCGAAGACCTTATCCAGGCCGAAGGCCCCGAAACCGTTGGTGCCTTTATCGCCGAACCGATCATGGGGGCCGGTGGTGTCATCGTGCCGCCGCGCACCTATTTCGAAAAGATCCAGGACGTCCTGAAAAAATACGACATCCTGTTCATTGCCGATGAAGTGATCTGCGGCTTTGGCCGTACCGGTCGCATGTTCGCGACTGAAACCTTCAACCTCAAACCCGACATGATCACGGTCGCCAAACAGCTGTCATCGGCCTATCAGCCGATTTCGGCCCTGTTCATCAATGACAAGATTTATCAGGCGGTCAAAAAGGGTTCGAACGAGGTCGGCACATTCGGCCACGGATTTACCTATTCCGGTCATCCGGTGGCGGCAGCGGTCGCGCTTGAAACGCTCAGGATCTATGAAGAAGACGGCATCATCGAACATGTGCGCACGGTCATGTCACCGTTCCAGAAACGGCTTAAAGACCTGAACAAGTTCGAACATGTTGGTGAAACCCGTGGGCGCGGCCTGATCGGCGCGTTTGAGCTGGTTGCGGACAAATGCGCGAAAACGCCGTTCGAGCCCTATGGCGCGGCGGGCAAGGCGGTGGCCGAGGCCTGCCTTGCACAGGGTGTGATCCTGCGTGCCTTGGGCGATACCGTTGCCTTCTGCCCGCCACTGATCATCACCGAACAGCAGATCCACGAAATGTTTGACGCGGTCGAGGCCGGCCTGACTGCCTGGCACGCGACCCGTTAAGCGGACTGATCCCGCCAGAATGACATTCAAATCCCGCGCGACACGTATGGTTGCGCGGGATTTTTTGTTCCACGACTGCAAGTGACAATTTGGCATCACGGCGATAAATAGAAACCCATCAAGCACACTCGGGTAATTGATCGATTTTATCTATATCTAAAATCAATATAATTGTGCGGCCAAATACGTTCAAATCCTTGCCAAATGAAGACAATAGGCCCAAATTGGGAACTGTATTGAGACGGGGCGCGTCCGCATTTGACGATACGGGACGCCTCTTGGGCAAGATCGACAAACGAGAGACGAAACACCTTCTCTGCTCGGACGGTTCCAAACAAAACTGGAATCGCTTTAATTTTTGACAAGGGTCAATGCCCGATCGGTTGCCATGTCCGATAAGGGAACAATCAAGCCCCGGTCAAAAGACGGATCGTCCGGATCCATGATCAGGTCGGGGCGCTGACAGAGCTTTGTGACCAGCCACCTTGGTCACACAGAGACAGGCGAAAGAACCAAAGATGAATTATAACAACTTCTTCAAAGACGCGTTGTCAGGCCTGAAAGCAGAAGGCCGCTATCGCGTGTTCGCCAACCTTGAACGTATTGTCGGCAAATTCCCCAAGGCCCTGTACCATCCGGGCAATGGTGACGCCCCGCGTGAAATTACTGTTTGGTGTTCCAACGATTACCTCGGCATGGGACAGCACCCAAAGGTGCTTGCCGCCATGCAGGATGCCATCACCGGCCAGGGCGGCGGTGCGGGCGGTACCCGAAACATTTCCGGCTCCAACCATCTTCATGTCGCGCTTGAGCAGGAGCTTGCCGATTTGCATGGCAAGGAAGCCGCACTTTTGATGACGTCGGGCTATGTTGCGAACTGGACGACGCTGTCGACACTTGGCTCCAAGCTGCCTGATTGCGTGATCATTTCGGATTCGCAAAACCACAATTCGATGATCGAAGGCATGCGTCATTCCAAGGCCGAACGCCGGATCTGGGAACATAACAATGTCGAAAATCTTGAAGCGATCCTGAAGGATATCGGCCCCGAACGTGCCAAGATCGTTGCATTTGAATCGGTCTATTCGATGGATGGCGATATTGCCCCGATCGGCCAGATCCTTGATCTTTGTGAAAAATACAACGCCATTTCATATCTGGACGAAGTCCACGCGGTTGGCATGTATGGCCCGCGCGGCGGCGGTGTTGCCGAACGCGATGGCGTCATGGACCGTGTCGACATCATCCAGGGCACACTTGCCAAGGCCTTTGGCGTGATTGGGGGCTATATCGCGGCCAAACCCGAAATCGTTGATTTCGTGCGAAGCTTTGGCAACGGCTTTATCTTTACCAGTTCCCAGCCGCCAAGCATTGCGGCAGGTGCGCTTGCTTCTGTCCGTCATCTTAAGGAAAGCGATGCGGAACGCCAGGCGCAGAAAGAACGTGCAGAAACCCTGCGTCAGCGGATGCGCGCAGCAGGCCTTCCGGTCATGGACGCGCCAAGCCACATCGTGCCGCTGATGGTTGGCGATGCCGCCATGTGCAAGGAAGCCAGCGACCGCCTGTTGTTTGAACATGACATCTATGTTCAGCCGATCAATTACCCGACCGTGCCGCGCGGCACCGAACGCCTGCGCTTTACCCCCGGCCCGCTTCATGATGACGAGCTGATTGATCATTTGATCGACTCGCTTCTGACCGTCTGGGGACAGCTCGGTATTTCCAAGGCTGCCTGAGACACCAGACAGACCAGATGACAAAGGCCGGTGGCATTTGCCCCGGCCTTTTTCGTGATCCGGTCAAAATGACAGCCCGTACCGCTATGTGATTGATGTCCGACATTTGCTTTCGCACGCGTGCGTTCTATATTGAGGTCTGCATACGGGTTGCCCGTTTCGATACGGAAAATCCAACTTGCAATTAAGAACCGTTCGCGCTAACGTCGGGCCCGTTATCACACAGGGACCGCATCATGTATTCGGATAGAACCTTGCTTCCCAAAGAATGTCTGCGACTTTGCGCGCTTGGCACCCTTGCCCTTTCGGACAAACCGATCAGCTATGCCGATCTGGCCAATTCCGTGCGCCATTTCATGTCCCATATCATGGGGCCGTCGCTTGATATGATGGGAAGCTCGCTTCAGCTTCTGAAACTTGAAGGTCTGGTCAAGGAAGACACCGCGAACGGATCATTTTCCGACGTGCAGCTCAGTCTGACGACAGCGGGCCATGAAAAATTCGTCGAACTGATGCAGGGCAACCTGCGTGATACATCAGGCGAACTTTCCCGTCTGATCATGGCGCTCAAGATGCGTTTTCTGCATCTTCTGGATGACGATATCCGCGCCGAACAGATCGAGATTCTTCAGGATGTCTGCGAGCTTGATCTTGACCGTGTTCTTGCCCTTCGCGAAGAGCATTCCAACGAGGTCGGAAATTTCACCGGCTGGCTTGAAATGGAAGTAAAACGACTTGAACAAAAGCGCGACTGGCTGAAAAGCCTGTTGGCCTGAGACATTTTCCCGTTATAGTCGTGACTGAAGACCAGCAGGAAGCCGGTCAAACGTCACAGGCAGGGACGGAAAATGTTGATACGTGAAGAAACCGAAAAAGACTTCGCGGCAATTAATGCGCTTTTGGCCAGTGCTTTTGAAACGGCCCCTCATAGCCAACAAACCGAACATCTGATTGTTGATGCACTCAGAAAAAGCGGCAATCTGACACTTTCACTGATTGCCGAAGAAGACGACGAACTGGTCGGCTGCATTGCCTTTTCGCCTGTTCGCATCAACGGGGTGCATTGCGATTGGTACGGTTTGGGACCGGTGGCCGTTACCCCGGACCGGCAAGGCATGGGAATCGGCTCCGAACTTGTCCAAAGCGGCATTCGTCATCTGCGTGCCAATGATGCACGCGGCTGTGTGGTATTGGGGGAACCTAATTATTACAGCCGGTTTGGCTTTGCCCCCCTGCCCGGATTGAAGCTTGACGGGGTGCCCGACGAATATTTCATGGCCCGGCCACTGATCAAGGACGTCCCGACGGGCAATGTCGATTACGATCCGGCATTCGATATCAAACCGTCTGCCTAGACACCGACGACAAGCACCACGTCTTACCCGCGCTGTTTGACACAGCCAACGCAAATGGGTCGCACTCCGCCCCGTTCAGACATTATGACATGATCTGAATGACTTGACCGTCTTCGCGTACCGTCATGTCAGCACCTAATAAAGGTGCTGACCGCCAGTGACAAAGATTTCAGTTCCCGTGACATAACTGCTGTCATCGCCGACCAGATAATGTACTGCTGCGGCCACGTCTTCGGGGGTTCCCATGCGGTTCATCGGGATACGCGGCACCAGTGCCTCATATTCCGGGGAAATCATGTCGGTCTTGATCTCGCCCGGTGCCACCGCATTGACCCGCACGCCCAGTTCGGCAAATTCCACCGCCATTTCACGGGTCAGCCCGGACAGGGCCGCCTTTGACGTCGAATAGGCCGATCCGGCAAACGGATGCACATAATGCCCGGCGATCGAGGTGATGTTGCAAATCGCCCCCTTGCCACGGTGCAAAGCAGCGGCAAAACCGCGCGCCAGTGTCAGCGGCGTAAAGAAATTAAGTTCGAACACATCGCGCCAGGCACCGATATCCCCGTTCAGGCAGCCTAATCGTTCCTTATAGGGGGTCTTTGGTGACACCCCGGCATTATTGACCAGCGCATGCAGCGGATCATCGCCCAGAACTTCGTTAGCCTGTGCGATAAAGGATTCGACATCTTCGGGTTTGGAAAGGTCGGCACGAATGTGGATCCCCTGTGCCGGATCGCGCGGACAGCTTGGCGGCGGCGCTTCACGTGAACAGCAAATCACGCGCCAGCCACGCCGGGCAAAATATCCAACCGTGACATGACCGATGCCTCGGCTGGCACCTGTCAGGACAACTGTTTTCGGGGCGCTACTGGTCATTTATTCTGCTCACTTCGCGACTGGGGCATCTTCACCGGACCGGCCCTGATCGGGCCTGACGGGTGATTGCCTTCTTATAGCATTGCCACAGCAAACCATTGAAGCAAAAGCCCGGAAAAGATCAATTTTTTAACAGCACATCGCACATTTCGCCGCGTCACGCTGTTTGGCATGACATGCAATAGCCGTTATGATCGGGCCACGGCATCGGTGAAAAGATATGTGCAGTCGATTTGATCTTAATAGCGACATTCGGGCTTTTCAGGTTCAGCTTGGGCTGAATATGGAAGATATCCGGCGTATGGCAATGCAGGATGAAAACCGCACAGCCAATGCCAATGATGAGGTCGGAGATGACGTTTCAGATGATCTTGATGCCGCGTTTGAAGGGCTGACGGGCACACGCCGCCCGACAGACCCGATTGCCGTCATCCTGCCCGGTCAAAAAGTTGCAATACGATCCTGGGGATTGACCGTGCCCGGCCTGAACAGTCCGATGATCAATGCGCGGGCCGAAACCCTTCGGGAAAAGCCGACCTTTCGCCCGCTGCTTGAACGGCGCTGTCTGATCCCGGCAACGGGCTGGTATGAATGGCGCAAGGATGGCACGGCCAAACACAAAAACCGGATCACCCTGCCCGATCATCTGCCGTTTCTGTTCGCAGGACTCGAAAATGGACGCGAAGCCACCATCATTACCTGCGCACCGTCACCCGCCATTTCCCATATTCATAACCGAATGCCCGCTATTATCGGCCCCAATCATGTCGCACCGTGGCTGGACCCGATGATCGGTTTTGAAGATCTTGGTCACATGCTGGGCCCGTTGCCCGACCACATACTGGCCTGGCACGAAGAAACACCGGGCCCCCAACATCCGGCCCGGATTGCAATCAGATTGATTTGTTTTCGAAATAGGATCACCCGCAAAGGGGTTCGATCAACGCTTACATCCCGGCAGGACTAGTCGAGATCAACATCATTTGCCGCACAGGGCGCTGCACCGCATCCACACATATCCGAAGCCAGACCGGCCTTGCCCGCAACAACGGCGGCAAGATCGGGAAGACCGACCTTCGGGTTGTTGAGTTCATGTGCCAGATCCTCGGACATGGCTGCGAAATCAATGACATCGCGCAATGATAACATGGGAATTCCCCTGCCAGACGTTTCTCTTCCTCAATGCGAAACGCCTCGTTTATCGGGGTTTCGTCTTTGTAAGATTTCCGTAACCCTGTCGCGAATTGTTCGCGAGTGCAACAAAAAAAGGCGCATCAAGATGCGCCTTTCTTCCTTCTCGAACGCGAAACTGCCGGTTAGCGCCGCGAAATCATATGGTTAAGATGACCGTTGCGTCAGTGCATAATCCAAAGCGGCAACGTGCATTTCGCCAGCATATCCTGGGTCACACCGCCAAGGATCATCTCCTTGAAGCGCGAATGGCTGTAAGCGCCCAGAACAATCGTATCCGCACCGCATTTTTCCGCCTCGGAAATCAAGGCATTAGCCACATTTGACGTTTCGGTATTGTCAACGACCCTGGCTTCGACTCCGTGCCAGCGGAACTGCTCGGCCAATGCTTTGCCACAGGCCCGGCCATACGGGACGTCGCCGATACTGACGATTGTCACTTCCTTGGCACTGCGCAAAAGCGGCATGGCCGAAGTCACGGCACGTGCGGCTTCGACCCCGCCATTCCAGGCGATCATGACTTTTTCGCCAACCGTTGCCGGGGCTGTTTCCGGCGCGACCAAGATCGGACGCCCGGTTTCCATCAGCGCGGCATCGAAGGTCAGCGACGCCGATGCTTCCTTGGGATCCCGACCGATCACCACAAGATCAAACAGCCGCCCGCGGCGGGCAACGGTTTCATCTTCGCGACCGCTATCCTTGCGCCAGGCGCAGGTCGGCTTGGTTTCCCGGGATGGTGTATCGGATGTTTCGACACCCGATGCCTTAACAGCGGCCTCAAACGATACCTTGCCGCTGACTTCGCGTTTTTCGGTTTCGTTTTCAGCAGCACGGATCATTTCTTCGATGATCAGACCCGACATGCCTTCGCCAACGATCGGGATGGCGTCCTGCGGTTCGGCGGCAACGAACAGCGCCTCAAGATGGGCGTCAAATCGCTTGGCCATCCGAAAGGCCGTTGCCATCACCCGTTCATCAATGGCAGTCCCTGCCACCGGTGCCAGAATTGTTCGTATTGCCATAGTACACACTCCCGCCAGTCAGTTTGATAACCGAGCGACCCGAAAGCCGAGCCCGGCCTTTTTCAGGTCTGTGTCAAGTTTGCAGCTTTTGGCCGCGCATTTCTTTGTTCAAGATCAAACTTCGGTCTATGTGATTGCCATTGTTACACATATCAAACGCCCGATCCCGTTTTTCATTAAGTCTAACACATAAAATGATTGTATCATCTATGGTTGTGATTACGATGGCGGTTTCAATATCGAACCAAAAATTTCGTCCTTTAAAAATCGCAAAAGCACAACATCGGACGAACACACACACAGAACTTTGAATGGGTCATCTGGCGAATGGATTATGAAGCACTCCAGGAGAATGTCCGCGAAGCAGCGGAATTTCTCAAAACCCTTGGCAATGAGTGGCGCCTGATGATCCTGTGCTCACTCGGGGATCAGGAAAAGTCGGTCGGCACGCTGGAAAACGAACTGGGCATCAAACAATCGGCCCTGTCACAGCATCTGGCACGTTTGCGCCGCGAAGGACTGGTGAAAACCCGTCGCGAAGCCCAAACGATCTATTATTCGCTGGCCAATCCCGACATCATGAAAGTAATCGTGATTTTACAGGAAATCTTCTGCCCGCCCGAAGACAAAGCCTGACCAGACGGGACGCACAAGCTTGCCAAAGAAAAACGCACAACGTCATCTGACCTTGTGCGTTTTGTTTTATCCGTTACAGACAGCTTGGCTTATGGGAACAGCTTGTCGATGTCCCAGCCCGCATCGTTGGCATCACGGGTATAAAGTTTGCGGTCATGCAGACGGAATTTTCCTTCGGACCAGAATTCAATACGATCCGGGACAAGACGGAAACCGCCCCAGTGATCCGGGCGCGGCACTTTGCCAAGGCCGAATTTGGCGGTGAATTCCGCCACCCGTTTTTCCAGATCAAAGCGGCCACTCATCGGGCGCGACTGGATCGATGCCCAGGCGCCAAGCTGACTG
This sequence comes from Thalassospira sp. MCCC 1A02491, assembly GCF_001613785.1. Lineage (NCBI taxonomy): Bacteria > Pseudomonadati > Pseudomonadota > Alphaproteobacteria > Rhodospirillales > Thalassospiraceae > Thalassospira > Thalassospira sp. MCCC 1A02491. The sequence continues at coordinate 171,580 of NZ_LPVX01000012.1, forward strand.
CCGCGGGGGCGGGATGCGAAATATTCATCCGATTCAGCGCCATCAACCTTCGATACCTTGCCCTCGATGCGGACGCATTTTTCAAGTGTCTTCCAGTGGAAACACAGCGCGGCATAGCTGTTTTCGGCAAGCTGACTGCCCTTGCGGCTTTCATAGTTGGTATAGAAAACGAACCCGCGCGGATCAAATCCCTTAAGCAGGACAATCCGTGCTGATGGCCGCCCCTGCGCATCGGCAGTCGCCAGCGTCATGGCATCCGGATAGGCTTTTTCCGCAGATTTGGCCTCGTCAAACCATGACTGAAACTGTTCAAAGGGCGCTTCATGGGGTTCGTGCCCAAATTTTGGCGTATTTTTTTCGTCCATTGGGAAAAGAATTCCTTCGGCTGAGTGAGTTAGTTGCCTTTCTGCGCAACTTATTCGGAACATCGGTGGCAGACGCATCGTTTGATTAACATATATACGCAAAGCATATCGGTTGGGACCGTAAAGACAAGATGGGCAAAACAAACATGAAATTCCGTCATATCGTAATTCCGGTCGTCATGACCGCCTTTATCGCTGGCTGTGCCCAAGACCAGGGCCAGAAGCAGACGGCTGGCACCCTTCTTGGGGCTGTTGGCGGTGCGGTTGCCGGATCGCAGTTTGGTAAAGGCAAAGGCCAGCTGGTCGGTGTCGCACTTGGTACGCTTGCCGGTGCCTTCATCGGTAGCGAGGTCGGCCGTTCGCTTGATAACGCGGACCGGGCCATCATGGCGCAAAGCACGCAGCGGACGCTTGAAGCGACCCCGACAGGTCAGACTTCCACCTGGCAGAACCCCGATACCGGTGTTCAGGGCACGGTCACCCCGACCCGCACCTATCAGGAACCCAAGACCCAGGAATATTGCCGCGAATATCAACAGACTGTCATAATCGGCGGCCAGGAAGAAACCGCCTATGGCACCGCTTGCCGCAAACCGGATGGCAGCTGGCAGGTTGTGAACTGATCAATATCTGGCCGTCTGGCCAAAACACCGAACAAGGCGGCGCAATCAGTCTGATTGGCGTCGCCTTTTCGCATTCCGACATCTGAAAAGACATATGCAAACAGGACTTGCTGATCGCGAATAAGGTTCATATTTCACCGATCATGATCTAATAATGAACCAACGTGCTTTTTGTTTTTACAACCGGTCTGGACATGCAAGATCCCTACAAGACGCTTGGCGTTTCAAAAAACGCCAGTCAGGAAGAAATCAAGAAAGCCTATCGCAAGCTGGCGCGCGAACTCCATCCCGATGTAAATCCCGGCGACGCTAAAATCGAGGAACGCTTCAAAAAGGTATCAAGCGCTTATCACCTTTTGGGTGACGCCGAACGCCGCAAGAAGTTCGACAATGGCGAAATCGATGCCGACGGCCGCGAAACAAGCCCGTTCGCACGTGGCGGCGGACGTTCCGGCGGTTTTGGTGGCGGCAATGGTGATCCGTTCGGCTTTTCCGGTGCCAATGCCGAGGATATCTTTGACGAGATATTCGGCAAGGGACGCGGTCGCGGTGGTGGCGGTTTCGGCGGCTTTGGCGGGGAACGCAAACCCCAGAAAGTTAAAGGCCCTAATATTTCCTATGAGCTGAGCCTTGATTTTGCCGAAGCCATTCTGGGAACGACCAAACGCATCAATCTTGCCAGTGGCAAAAGTCTTGAAGTCCGCATCCCGCCGGGAAGCGAGGATGAGCAGACCTTGCGCCTCAAGGGTCAGGGCATGGCCGGCATGAATGGCGGCGAACCGGGTGATGCATTGATCAAACTGCATGTCCATCCGGACAAGACATTCCGTCGCGAAGGCAATGACATTCATTGTGATCTGGCAATCAGCCTGTCCGAAGCCATTCTTGGCGGCTCGATCGAAGTGCCGATCATTGACGGCAAGGTCAATATGAAGCTTCCCGCCAATGCCAATAGCGGCACCAAATTGCGGTTGCGCGGCAAGGGTGCACCCTATGACCGCGGCAACAAGCGCGGTGATCAATATGTGCATCTGACGGTGAAACTTCCCGATGAACGCGACGATGAACTGATCGATTTCATCCGGGAATGGTCAGAAAAGCATCCCTACAAGACACGCTGAACATCATTTCAAAAGCCGGCATTTGCCGGCTTTTTTCTTGTTCCTGACCAACCGCCGGCCCTGGACCGCAATCATCTGACTGTAAATATGGTTTCGTGTTACCATATGGAATCAAAGGATTTTGGATCCCAATTCAGTTGGCAAAAGACCAAACAGCAATCAGGGCATGATGGAACAATTCACTAATCCGGACCAATACGCAAAGTGGCTTGAACAGGCTATCAACTGGCTTTCGGCCAATGTGTTGCTGATTCCGATCCTGATACAGATTGTCGCGTGTGTCGCGGTGATCATTCCGGCATTGCTGTTGCGTTCGCGTCTGGAAAAGCTGTTGGCGCGGCTGCAAAAATGGAAACCGTTTTTGCAATATGCCGGCTTTCGGCGGTTCGCCAATGTTCTGCCCGATCTGGCCTTTCCCTTGTTGCTGGTGGTGTTTGTCTGGCTGCTTGATGCCATCGCGGTTCAGGCCGGATATCGTCACAATGTCATTCGACTGATTGCAAGTCTTCTGAATGCCTGGATCGTCATTCGACTGGCTGCTGCCATTGTCAATGATCCGGTATGGTCGCGCACCATTGCCGCGGTTGCCTGGGGGCTGGCGGCATTGAACATTGTCGGATGGCTGGATCCGACGATTGAAATCCTTGACGGGCTGGCCATGCAGGTCGGCGAATTCCGGGTATCGGTTTACGGAATTATCAAGGCTGTGCTGTCACTTGCGGTATTGCTTTGGGTTGCATCATTTGCATCACGCCTGTTTGAACAGCGCATTCAGAAAGTCCACCGCCTGACCCCGTCGGTTCAGGTCCTGATGGCAAAGCTTCTGAAACTTGTTTTGCTTTCGGTTGCGGTCTTGTTTGCGTTGTCGACCATCGGGGTCGATTTAACCGCACTTGCCGTGTTTGGCGGTGCGGTTGGTGTCGGGATCGGGCTTGGCCTGCAACGGATTGTTGCCAACCTGATCAGTGGTGTGATCCTGCTTCTGGACCGGTCGATAAAACCCGGTGATGTCATTGCGATTGGCGAAACTTTTGGCTGGATCCAGTCGCTGGGTGCCAGATACACCGCCGTTCGCACCCGTGACGGCACCGAATTCCTGATCCCGAACGAAGACCTGATCACCACCCAGGTGGAAAACTGGAGCCATTCCGACGTCAAACTGCGTCTGAAAATTCCGGTTGGCATTTCCTATAACTGCGATCCGCATTTCGCAATCAAGCTGTGCAACGAAGCCGCCGCGAAGTGCCAGCGCGTTCTGGAAAACCCGGGGCCCAACACCCTTTTGCGCGGGTTTGGCGATAATTCGGTTGATCTGGAAATCCGGTTCTGGATCGATGATCCGCAAAATGGCCGGGGCAACATCATCAGTGAAATCCTGCTGAATGTCTGGGATGCCTTCAAGGAACACGATATCGAAATCCCGTTCCCGCAACGCGACCTGCATTTGCGCAGCGGCGACGCCCCGATCAAGATCGAAATGAGTTCCCCGCAAACGCCGCCGCAAACGCCAAAACCCGACGGCGCGTCGCAGGACGCATAACCATAATCGTCACGGTTGGCTTGCCTTCAGGTTGCTGTCAGCTCGATCGGACAAAATGTGTCCGTACGCTGAACCACCCAACGCAAAAGCATCCAACGCAACCTGTGCGGAGCCACCGTGAACGATTTTGCCCATCTGTTTATTCCCTTGTCTATGACTCTGGCGCGACCGATCGGGCATCGCCATGCGGGTTGATGGTAAACGCGTCTTTCTGACCGGGGCAACTGGCGGTATTGGTCGTCCGCTTTCTGCGGTTCTGCGATCACGTGGGGCAATTGTTACGACCCATGACCATGCCGAACAGGGTGATCTGATGGAACAGATCGATACGGTTTGTAAGTCACTGCGCGAAAACACCCCGGATATTCTTGTCAATCTTGCGGCGATCAACGCGTTTGATCTTGCCGAACATCAGAATTACGACGCGTTGCTGACACTCGATCTGCTGGTGCCGATGCGCTTGTGTCAGGCGGTCTTGCCCGCCATGCGCAATCGCGGCCATGGTCAGATCGTCAATATCGGATCAATGGCCGGCCTTATCGCCCCGGCACATCAAAGCGGATATGTCGCAGCCAAGGCCGGGCTTAAGGGATTTAGTGATGCCTTGCGCCGCGAAGTTGCCGCCAATGGCATCAAGGTATGCCACATCGCACCGCGCGCTACTCACACAGGCATGAATAGTGCGAAACTCGGACTGCTTCATCGGCAAACCGCAACATCCGAAGATCGCCCGCGTGATGTCGCAATCCGGATCGCCAACGCCATTGAACGCAACCGGATCGACCTGCGCATCGGTTGGCCCGAACGGCTGTTGGCACAGATCAATGCCCTGTGCCCCGCCATCATGGATAAAATCCTGCACAACCATACCCGAACCGGTTTGGATATTCTGCGTTCCGATCAACAAAATTCCAGGATTGCGGATATCGCGGACATCCCGAATGCGGGCCCAACACCCTCAGGCACAGTTACCCGCAAAACCATTGTCTAAGGCCAACGCCCAAATCCGGGCGATCCCCAGATCAGCCGATGGTATCGGTCATGTCCTTTTGGTCGATTTCGCGGGACTTTTGTTGATGCGGGTCGGCTTCGACCGGTTCGGGAACCTTGTCTTCGGGTCGCGGAGTATCAAGCAACTCACCAACACTGATATCAAGAACAGACTGGCGTTTCTTTTCCAACTCGACCAGCCGTTCGCGCATCACCACCGGCCAGCCACCATCGGTCTGCACCAGCAACAACCGGTCATAATCAAGAAACAGCCCAAGCCGTGTCATCAATTGCATCAGGCTGATCCGCGACAAATCCCCGGATAACAGCCAGCGATGGCTTTCTGATCGGTCAATCAGCTTTTCACGTCGCAGGGCGGCCAGCGCCCAGTTAAGGTCACGCCCGCCAAGCTTCAATTCCCGCATCATGCGACGATAGGTCGGCGGTTTACCGGCTTCGTGGAAACGGTGTTGCAGATATTCCAGCACACGCAAGACCGCAATAATCCGTTCCATATGTCCCGGCACCGCCCCGCGCGGATCGGGGATCAGTCCGGCTGCGCGTGCTGCACGCCATTCCGATTGTGCGGCGGCCACCTGTGCGCCGAGCAAAATGACGATCCAGGTCAGATACATCCACAACAGGAAAATCGGCACCACCGCCACCGCCCCGTAAATCGTCTGATAGGTCGGAAAGTTGGTGACGTAAAATCCGAACCCCTTTTTAAGGGCCTCGAACAGCAAGGCGGCAACCATGCCCCCGACAGCCCCGTCGCGGATTTCCACAGAACGGTTTGGCATGCCGATAAACAGCAGTGAAAAGGCCGCTGCCGACAAAAAGAACGGCGCAATAAAGGTCAGTTGGCCGATCTGCTGGCCCAGTGCCTCGCCACCGACCAGATGGCGCATGGCAAAGATATAGGACGCCAGTGACAGGCTAAGCCCCAACAGCATCGGCCCGACCGTCAGCAAGGTCCAGAAAACCACAAGCCGCGACAGCAATTTGCGCGGGCTGGTCACGCGGAAGACGTCATTCATCGCCCCTTCGATCGCGCCCAGCAACATCACTGCCGTCAGGCCAAGCACAATGGTACCAACAGCGGTCATCTGACCGGTATTCTGAAGGAAGCTTCCCAGATACCCGCTGACCTGTTCGCCGGTTTCAGGCAGAAAGTTATTCAGAACAACGTCCATGATCTGATCTTTGAACTGATCAAAAACCGGAAATGCCGAAAGAACCGTCAGCGCCACGGCAAGAAACGGAACCATTGCCAGAAGCGTCGTGTAAGACAGGCCCGCTGCGCGCTGCACCGATTTGTCATGGACAAAACGCATGGCGGCGTAGCGCCAGAATGCGGTCCGATCCGCGATCATTTTCTGAATTTCGACCATTAAACGCTTATCCCTACGCATTTTCCGGTTATACTGCACGTGATCAACAAGATAGCGTGCCCGCACACGTTAGGACAGGCCAGATTGACCTTGAGCCAGCTTTGTGTAGGATGCGCCGAATGTCTAATGCCTCCTGTGCCGGTCGCGGCTTTGATTGAATGCCTCCACCTGCCAGAGAGAGATCGTGGGAACGAGAGGAAAAATGAGCCTGTCCACCGAAAACATTTCGGGCCTGATGGCCGGTAAGCGTGGCCTGATTATGGGCGTCGCCAACGATAAATCCATCGCTTGGGGCATTGCACGTGCCGCCGCCGCCGCCGGTGCCGAAATTGCTTTTACCTTCCAGGGTGAGGCCCTCGAAAAACGTGTTCGTCCGCTTGCTGAATCTGTCGGCAGCGACATTGTCTTGCCATGTGACGTGTCGGACGCGGCCAGCATTGACGCTGTTTTTGACACGCTCAAGGAAAAATGGGGCAAGCTGGACTTCGTCGTCCACGCCATCGGCTATTCCGACAAGAACGAATTGCGTGGTCGCTATGTCGACACCTCGCCTGAAAACTTCGCCATGTCGATGAATATCTCGGTTTATTCGTTCACTGCTGTTGCCCAGCGTGCCGAAAAACTGATGTCTGCGGGTGGGTCGCTTCTGACCCTGTCCTATTACGGGGCAGAAAAAGTCATGCCGCATTACAACGTCATGGGCGTTGCCAAGGCGGCCCTTGAAGCCAGCGTAAAATATCTTGCCAATGACCTGGGTCCGGATGGCATTCGTGTGAATGCGATTTCGGCCGGCCCGATGAAGACCCTTGCGGCTTCGGGTATTGGCGATTTCCGCTATATCCTGAAATGGAATGAATACAATTCGCCGATGCGTCGCAACGTCACCCTTGATGATGTTGGCGGGTCCGGCCTGTACTTCCTGTCTGATCTGTCGACCGGTGTTACCGGCGAAACCCACCATGTCGATTGTGGTTATCACACGGTCGGCATGAAACAGGTTGATGCGCCTGACATCTCGGTTGTTAAAGGCTGATCAGCAAAAACGCTTATTTCCGGGCCGCCCAAAATCCTTTAAAGATCGGGCGGCCCGATTTGTCTCTGACCCTTGCATTCTGGAATTCGGATATGGCTGGCAACAGTTTTGGAACTCTTTTTCGGTTCACCACCTTTGGCGAAAGCCACGGCCCGGCAATTGGCTGTGTCGTTGATGGTGTGCCCCCCCTTCTGGAACTTTCCGAAGCCGACATTCAGGAATTCCTTGAAAAACGCAAACCCGGTCAGTCGCGCTTTACCACACAGCGTCGCGAACCTGATCAGGTCAAAATCCTTTCGGGTGTGTTCGAAGGCAAAACCACCGGAACCCCGATCGGGCTTCTGATTGAGAACGTTGATCAGCGCTCCAAGGATTACGGCGAAATCAAAAACCAGTTCCGCCCGGGCCATGCCGATTACACCTATTGGGAAAAATACGGCACGCGTGATTATCGTGGCGGCGGCCGTTCTTCGGCTCGCGAAACGGCGATGCGTGTTGCTGCCGGTGCGATTGCACGCAAGGTACTTGGCGATGATATCCAGATCCGCGCTGCATTGGTCAAAATGGGTACCAAGGAAATCAATCGCGACAACTGGAACTGGAACGAAGTTGATAACAACCCGTTCTTCTGTCCCGATCCCGAAGCCGTTCCGGTATTCGAAGAATATCTTGATGGCCTGCGCAAGGACGGATCATCGGTCGGCGCGGTGATCGAAGTCGTTTGTTCCGGCGTTCCGGTCGGACTTGGTGATCCGGTTTATGACAAGCTTGATGCCGATCTGGCCAAGGCGATGATGACGATCAACGCGGTCAAGGGTGTTGAAATCGGCAACGGTTTCGAAGCTGCCGAACTGACCGGCATTGAAAATGCCGATGAAATGCGCCTTGGCAATGATGGCAAACCGGTTTTCGGCTCCAACCACGCAGGCGGAATTCTGGGCGGGATCTCATCCGGGCAGGACATCGTCGTGCGTTTTGCGGTCAAACCGACCAGTTCGATCCTGACCCCGCGCAAAAGCATCGACATCTATGGCAAGGAAGTTGATGTCGTCACCAAGGGTCGCCATGACCCGTGTGTTGGCATTCGCGGCGTTCCGGTTGGCGAAGCCATGGCGGCCATCGTACTTGCCGATCACCTTCTGCGCCACCGCGCGCAATGCGAAGGCTGGAACACCAACAAACATTTCCCCAGCTGACAATTAGGGTCTTTGCCCAAGGTTTCCTGTCACAACCGGGTTGATGCCACGTCTTGATGGCATGAACCCAGTATTGCTCAAAACCCTGATCTCACTTGCTGCATCCAACAACAAGCCCGCCAAGAGCGGATCCCTTGGTGATGATGCACAACTGCGTGGCCGCACGATCCTCTATCCGGACGAGGCATTGGACCTGCCCGAATGGGGAATTGCCGGAATGCCCGGCATGGTCCTTGGTGCGGCACCGCAGACCTGTCTGTTTGTCAGTGATCTGCACATATCAGGCGCCAGTGACGATGCCCATAGCAGCGACACGGCATCTGGCGACAATGCATCAACGACAAACGACAGCAGCGATGATCAGGACAAGGACGCCGGCGAAATCGTTTCTTTCAGCCTGACGCTCAAATGCAATCCTGCACCTGAAAGCAATCTGAAATCCTGTACCATTGTCTGGAAGCTTGCCCTTCCGGTTGCCGGATATCGCGACATCCAGACCAGCAGCAACAGCGCAAGTGTACGCGCCCCGGTCATTCACACCCGGATGAAAATTGGCGGCATCATGCGCGATGTTGAAATCGGCCTGTTGGAAATGGGCGGCCTTGAACAGCCATTGCTGATCGGACAGGACACCCTGGCTGACAAATTCCTGATCCGTCCGGACAGAACCGAAAAAGACAGGAAAGTCGCAACCCCGTCAGTCGATCTCAATCCGCAAAAACCGGTCGAAAGCCCCGCACCTGCGGCCAAGGACAGTGCCGCGCCGACCACACCGGCGACACCAGCAACGCCTGCCGTACCTGCCCCATCAAGCGACAGCACCGACAGCACGCCAACGCCTCAACCAGCCCCCGACGCCACACAGCAACCGGCAACGCCAGGCGCAACAGCGGATGCAACCCCGACCTCGACTACGGCAGCGTCCCCGACTACGGAGACGCCCACGCCCGATACTCAGCCAGCATCCGTAACGCCAACACCGGATACGGCAGCGACACCAGAAGCACAGCAGTCACCGGCAGCACAGCAGGACAGTATACCTGATGCATCCGGTGCACCCGCTACACCCGGCACCAACAAACAAAGCCAGGAACCCCGGTCGGCCGACACAGCAACCAGCGCCGACGACAACAACACACAAACCGGCACGGATACACCAGCAACACCGGACACAACGAGCACCCCGGAAGTCCCCCCGCAACCTGCAACAGATACCCCCGATACATCACAAGATGGATCCACCAATCCCGATGTATCCCCCGATACCAAAACCGCCCCAACGGCGGACAGCACGGAACAAACGCCCAACCCCGTCTGACGTTCCTGCGACATATCCCTGTATAAACTGCACCGTCCCGATTTGGACGGTGCTTTTGTTTTGGCAGCGATCTGGGAAACCCGGAAATCCGCCACCTTTTTCACCGATCAAAGGTCGATTTTCCCTTGAAATGCGGGTCTTCACCCGTTAATGTTAACTTAGTTAACATAAGAAAATCGAGATACGAGCTAATGGGGAAATACCATCACGGTGACGTCCGTAATGTTCTTTTGCAAAAAGCCGAAACCATCCTGACAGAAGAAGGCCCGACCGGGCTGTCATTGCGCCGTCTGGCCCGCATGACCGGTGTATCAGAAGCCGCACCCTATCGTCATTTTGACGGAAAGGATGGCATTTTGGCGGCAGTTGCAATTGCCGCGTTTGAACGCTTTGCCGAACAGCTTGAATCTGTGGCGGCAAGTGTTGCGCATCACGAAGAACGCATCATGAAGCTTGGTGCGGCATATGTCGGCTTTGCCGTGGAAAATCCGCAACATTTCCGACTGATCTTTGGCCGCGAACGTCCGCCACTTGATCAATATCCCGAATTGCGTGATGCCGCGGATAATGCCTTTGATGTGTTGCAACGCGCGGTGACCTCGGTCGATCGCAAGGCCGAAATGACCCTGACCGAGGCCGCAACGGCTTATAACCGTGCGCTTGCCGCTTGGAGCCGTGCGCATGGCATTGCCATGCTGGTGATTGACGGCATGATCGTGCCACCCGCCGATCAGGAACTTGGCGATTTTGTTCTTGGCCTTCTTGCAGAAGACCTGACCGCCCCGACCGATCTGTAACGCTGCCTTTTTCAACCGCCATCAAACCGGATCAACCGATGGAATATTTCACCGTTAAATTCATTCATGTTCTTGGCGTTGTGCTGTTTCTTGGCAACATCATTGTATCGGCACTGTGGAAGACACAGGCCGACAAAACCGGCAATCCTGTGATCATTGCCTTTGCCTGTCGGCTGGTGAATATGACGGATCTGGCCTTTACCGCATTGGGCGGTGCCTTGATCACCATTGGCGGGATCGGGCTTTTTCATGCGACCGGAATTGCGATTTCGGACGCGCCCCATCTAACAATCGGCATCAGCCTGTTTGGCATGGCCGCAATGCTGTGGGTGACGGGGTTGGTCCCCTTGCAAATCTACATGTCAAAGATCGCCAGCCGGACCGTACAGGCGGGCGATCAAAACATGCCACCGGCCTATGAAAAATGCCGCAAACTTTGGAATATCATCGGGCTGATTGCCGTTATCTTGCCACTGGCAACCCTGTATTTCATGATTTACCGCTAGGCAGAGCCAAGATGCTGGCATTTTAAGGGTATTGCCCATCGCATCCGTCAGAGCGGTGACGCCAGCACCATGATTGTTACCGTCATCACCGACGGCCACGCCATTTGCGCCATGCCGCGCCGTATGGCGCCACATGCCGGGCTTCATCACCCGCCCGACACGGCATTACCGCCCCGCCATCGGTTGACATCTGCCTGATGGGGCGTGACCGTGCCAATCCTGCGCGGCACGAATTGGACCTTGGCGCGATTGCGGCTTTGTTGCCTGATGACATTGCCATTGAAACGGTTCCGGGCTGATTAGCCGGGCAATCTTCCACCATGTGAAAAGACGTTTTATGTGATTGATCGGCTTTTGCACCACCACATAAGATGCGCCAGCTTATTTCAAATCCCCGGAGACGTTCCATGCTGACCATCAAACGCCTGTCAATCGAAGACGCCTATATCCTGATTGAAGGTGCACGCAACCGCGCCAACGAAATCGGCGTTCCGATGTGCATTGCCATCACCGATGAATCCGGCGTCCTTATTGCTTTTGAACGCATGGATGGCGGCAAGGTCACCAGCACCACCATCGCACAGGACAAATCATTCACAGCATCGGGCGCACGCAAAGGCACGCATGAATATGCCGCCGCCGCACAGCCGGGCAAACCGGCCTATGGCATTGACAGTGAAATTGGCGGTCGCCTGTCGATTGTTGCCGGTGGTCTTCCGGTATTTGTCGATGGTGAATGCGTTGGCGGCATCGGCGTCAGTTCCGGCACCCCGCCCCAGGATCAGGATTGCGCACAGGCCGGCATTGATTTCTTCATGAAGAAAATCGGCAAATAACGACACGGTCACAGGTTGGAAATTGGCCTGACTTCAGGCCGATTTCCGCCCGCAAATCAAAAACTCGACATTGCCTTCCGGCCCGGTGATCGGGCTTTTGGTGATGCCCAGCACTTCCCAGCCCGGCAAGTTTGCCAGCCAGTCGGAAATGGTGTCACAGACTTCCTGATGCAGTTCTGGTTCGCGGACGACGCCTTTTTTGCCGACGCGTTCCTTGCCGACTTCAAATTGCGGTTTGATCAGCGCAATCAGATGACCGCCGGGTTTCAGGCGTTCCATACTTGCCGGAAGCACGGTACGCAACCCGATGAAGCTGGCATCGCACACCACGATATCAACAAGATCGGGAATTTGTTCATCGGTAAGATGACGGGCATTGGTCTTTTCCATGACCACGACACGATCGTCATTGCGCAGTTTCCAGTCAAGCTGCCCCTGCCCGACATCGACAGCATAAACCTTTGCCGCACCGTTTTGCAGCAAGACATCGGTAAAGCCACCGGTTGATGCCCCAACATCAATGCCGATAAAACCGGTCACATCAATCCCGAATTCGTCCAAGCCTTTTTCAAGCTTGAGCCCGCCGCGTGAAACCCACGGATGAGGTTGCCCGCGCAGCGTGATCGCCATGTCTTCCTTGCACTGCATGCCCGGCTTATCAAGCCGCTGCTCGCCGCTAAAGACATTGCCTGCCATGATAAATGCCTGCGCCTTGGACCGGCTTTCCACCAATCCGCGTTCCACAAGCAACTGATCTAAACGTTTCTTTGCCATGGCTGCGTTTTAGCGCAACCGGACAAAAAGGTCACGCCCAATCACAGGCAAGTTTGCCCGCCGGACCAACAGTTTTTGAAAGTCGTGAATAAGACGTCAGCTCGCCAGCGGTTCGAGATATCCGCGCGGGACGATCGCCAGAAGATCGTTCAGGGCCTCGCCCTGAACCGCAACATGCTGTTGCATCAGCTTGCCGGCAATATCGGCCTCGCCATTTGAAATGGCGCTCAGGATATCGGCATGTTCGTTGTTGGATTTTTTAACGCGCCCCGGGCGATGAAGCTGCAAACGGCGATACGGCGCCAGCCGGTTGCGGACATTCTTGGTCTGGCGTTCAAGGAAACTGTTGCGGCACCCGGCATAAATCGCTTCGTGGAAACGCACATTGGCCTCGTAATAGGCATCAGCATCGGCATGTTCCTGAAGCGCACTGCATTCATCGGCCAGTGCGATCAGGTTATCGATATCGACACGTGGCATACGACGCGCGGCAAGGCGGGCACACATGGCTTCGAGTTCTGCCATGACTTCGAACATTTCAATCAGTTCGGCAACCGTGATCGAGGCAACAATGGTTCCGCGACGGGGCATGGTGGCAACAAGCCCGGATCCGGCCAAAGTCTGGAGCGCTTCGCGAACCGGGGTGCGTGAAACACCGAACCGTTCGCTCAGGGAACGTTCGTCAAGCTTGTCACCGGGCTTAAGAACACCGGTCACAATATCGCGTTCAAGTTTCTGCACCAGATCGGTGGCAAGCTTACCGTTTTGCGCCATAAAACGCCCTTTTCTACAATCGGCCACTGGTATACCAGAACACATAAAATGGTACTAATCAAAGCCTTTTCTGTGCTGCTGCGCAGGGTTTTCATATTGCATTGCAAAAGTTGAATGGGAAATTTCCGCGATTTTCAAGCAAACACTCACAGGCGGGTTTGTGGCACTGCAAAACGCATCTCTGGTATACAAAATTGCATAGACAGGATGCCAGAAATCTGTAACGCTTTCCTCCAATGCGAAAACCGCATCAATAAAAAGACGCGCAAAAGCCGTCACAATGCATCCAAAAACGCATGCTTCATCCGGGAGGAAAAGATGAAGATTTTTAAAAAGACCCTTTCGGCGTCTGTCGCCGCCATCACCATGTCTGTTGCCGCTTTTGGCATGTCCGCATCTGCTGATGCGGAAACCCTGAAACTGTCGCACCAGTGGTCGACCAGCGACATCCGTCACAAGGTTGCACAGATTGTTGCCGACGAAGTCAAAGCGGCCAATGTCGATCTGGAAATCCAGATCTTCCCGTCCGGCTCCCTGTTCAAGGCGAAGGAACAGTGGACCCCTATGACCCGCGGGCAGCTTGACATGATTGTTTACCCGCTGGCGTATGCCGGTGGTCGTGTTCCGGCAACCAACCTTACCCTGATGCCGGCACTGGTCAAAAACCATGACCATGCAAACCGCATCAACGAATCCCCGTTCATGGCTAAAATCGAAGAGCTCCTGAACGAGGACGGTGTTGTCACCGTTGCCAAGGGCTGGCTTGCTGGCGGCTTTGCATCGACCAAAGGCTGCATTCACAAGCCTGAAGACGTAAAAGGCCTTCAGATCCGCGCTGCCGGTAAATCGTTCGAGCAGATGCTTGAAGGTGCCGGTGCCTCGATCGCTGCAATGCCGAGCTCGGAAATCTATCCGGCCATGCAGACCGGCGTTCTTGACGCAACCAACACCAGCTCGTCGAGCTTCGTTTCCTATCGTATCTACGAACAGGTCAAATGCTACACCCCGGCTGCCGGCAATGCGCTGTGGTTCATGTATCAGCCGGTTCTGATGTCGAAGAAAAGCTATGACAAGCTGAATGACGCGCAGAAAGCAGCCCTGGCTGCTGCTGCGAAGAAAGCAGAAGAATACTACACCACCGAAGGCCGCAAGCAGGATTCGGACAGCATCCAGGTCTTCAAGGATGCCGGTGTTGAAATCGCCGAACTCAGCGATGAAGATTTCGCAGCATGGCAGAAACTGGCCATGGAAACTTCCTACAAGAAGTTCGTCGAAGAGACCCCGAATGGTCAGGAACTTCTGGATATGGCACTTGCTGTAAAGTGATCCATACCTGATGTGCTGGTGGTGCCGACAAGTTCGGCACCACCCCATTTCCCAAAGAATACAAATAAACAGAACAATACGGTTCCGTCAGAGGAGTACGCGCGTGTCCAACGCCATGTCCCCGCACCCACTTCCGATTGATCTGCCCGATGATTTCGCGCAGACCCAAAGTGCGTCGCATTCCGTTAAGTCCGATATGCCGCCCCCGCCTGATGTCGAGCCGATCGACGACCACCACGCAAAGGCAGCCCGCCACCCGATGCCGCCCAAGGGGCCGCTTGATGCCTTTGTTGCCGTGATTCACACCGCATCTCGGATCTGCGGCATCGCATCGGCAACCATGTTCGGCGTTGCCATGCTGATCATTTGCCAGCTGGTGTTCATTCGTTATGCGCTTAATGACTCCACTGTCTGGCAGACCGAGGCGGTCATTTTCCTGATGATTGGCGCAACCCTGATCGGCCTGCCTTATGTGCAGTTGCTGCGCGGGCACGTGAATGTGGATTTGCTGCCGCTCTATCTTAAAAGCGGCGCGCGCATGACGCTTGCAGTTTTGACCTTGTTGTGTGGCATGGCGATCAGTGCGCTGTTTGGCTTCTATGGCCTTGAGCTCGTGCTTGAAGCCTATGACGGCGGCTGGCTGTCTGAAACCATCTGGGCGGTTCCGCTGTGGAAACCCTATTCGGCATTGCCGATCGGTTTCGGTCTTCTGTTCCTGCAGTTCCTGGCCGACTTCCTGACCCTTATCACCCGCCGGTCGACGCCGTTCGACCTGCGTGACGACGCCCTTTAAGGAGGCCGCATCATGGATCCGTTGCTTCTTGCGGCCATCGTTGGCATCGCAACCACAGTTGTTCTTTTCTCCGGTATTCCGGTTGGTATCGGCCTGCTTCTGGTCAGTGTCGGCTTCATCATCATCTTTGATGGCACCGGTTCGCTGCCGCTTTTGCCGGAAATCCTGTTTGGCAAACTTGAAAGCTTTGAAGTTCTTGCCATCCCGATGTTCATCCTGATGGGGGCGGTTGTTGCGTCCTCACGCGCCGGGGGTGACCTTTATTCCGTTCTTGATCGCTGGTTGACGCGTGTGCCGGGGGGTTTGGTTATTTCCAACCTGGGGGCATGTGCGATTTTCTCTGCACTGTCGGGGTCTTCCCCGGCAACCTGTGCTGCGATCGGCAAAATGGGCATTCCGGCAATGCGCGAACGCGGCTTTCCTGACACGGTTGCCGCCGGATCGATTGCTGCGGGTGGTACGCTTGGCATTCTGATCCCGCCAAGTGTCACCATGATCGTGTATGGTATTTCGACCGAAACCTCGATTGGTCGTCTTTTCCTTGCCGGTCTTTTGCCGGGTCTTCTGGTCACTGCCTTGTTCATGGCTTGGTCGCTTTATTCGACCTGGCGTCAGGGCAATGCCCAGGCTGCACTTGGTGTCGTCAAATACAGCTGGAAAGAAAAGTTTGAAATCCTTCCGCGTGTTCTGCCCTTCCTTGTGATCATCGGTGCGGTTCTGTTTGCGCTGTATGGCGGTGTTGCGACCCCGTCCGAAACGGCTGGTGTCGGGGCATTGTTCTGCCTGATCACCGCGATGATCATTTACAAGATGTGGAAACCCGGCCAGCTTTGGAATGTCTTCCGCGACACCACCAAAGAATCGGTGATGATCCTTCTGATCATCGGGGCGGCGGGTCTGTTCAGCTATATGCTGTCATCCCTGTTCATTACCCAGTCGATTGCACAGTGGATTTCCGCACTTGAGGTCAACCGCTGGGTTCTGATGGGCTTCATCAACCTGTTCCTGCTGATCAGCGGTTTCTTCCTGCCGCCGGTTGCCGTGATCCTGATGAGCGCCCCGATCCTGCTGCCTGTGATCATCAATGCCGGTTTTGACCCGTACTGGTTCGCCGTCATTCTTACGATCAACATGGAAATCGGCCTGATCACCCCGCCGGTCGGACTGAACCTGTATGTCATTAACGGCATTGCACCCGACATCCGCCTGCAAAGCATTCTTAAGGGCGCCTTCCCTTATGTGATGTGCATGATCGTGGCCATTATCATTCTTTGCTTCTTCCCTGAAATCGCCACCTGGCTTCCAGAAACGATAATCGGAGGACGCTAATGTCAGGCATCTCTGTCAGAAGCTGGATTTCAAGCATCGCCGACCGTGGGCGTGAACTGCTTGATCTGCCAATTTCCACCCCGCAGGATTCCTTCTCGCAACTCGGTGCCATGTGCAAAGACCTCGTTTCGCAAAAGGGCGAAGCACGTGGCACGGCCGTTGCGCGCGAAGTGGTCCGGCTTTGGGAAAACCTGCCAGAAGAAGATCATCTGCGCTTTTTCCAGATGATGCAGAACGACTTCAGCGCAGACCGCACCAAAGTTTCAAAAGCGGCCGACGCCTTTGCCAAGGACCCGTCAGAAACCAATCTGGCAGCCCTGACCCAGGCATCGGAACCCGCACGTCAGGAACTTCTGCGCCGCATCAATATGGCACCGGGGGGCACCCGCGCCATTGTCGATATGCGTGAAACCCTGATCGGTCTTTTGAAAACCAACCGCGATCTGGAACCGCTGAATGCCGATATGCAGCACCTGCTGACCAGTTGGTTTAACCGCGGCTTCC
The DNA here is from genome assembly GCF_001613785.1 of Thalassospira sp. MCCC 1A02491. Lineage (NCBI taxonomy): Bacteria > Pseudomonadati > Pseudomonadota > Alphaproteobacteria > Rhodospirillales > Thalassospiraceae > Thalassospira > Thalassospira sp. MCCC 1A02491. The sequence goes on from NZ_LPVX01000012.1 coordinate 188,796, forward strand.
TTGAACTGCGTCATATTGATTGGGATACATCGGCCGCCATCCTTGAAAAACTGATCCGTTACGAAGCGGTACATGAAATTCAGGGCTGGGATGATCTGCGTCGTCGTCTGGCAACCGATCGCAAATGCTTTGCTTTCTTCCATCCGGCGATCCCCGATGATCCGCTGATCTTTGTCGAGGTCGCCCTTGTCCATGGTCTGGCCGACAGTGTTCAGGCTCTTCTGGCGCCGGAAATCGATGAAAAGGCGCCCGAAACCGCCAAGACCGCGATCTTCTATTCGATCAGCAACTGTCAGGCGGGGCTCAAGGGGATTTCATTTGGCAACTTCCTGATCAAACAGGTTGTCGAAGAACTGAAACGTGAATTCCCGCAGCTCAAGCAATTTGCCACCCTGTCGCCCATTCCGGGCTTCATGGGCTGGTTGCGGACGCGCCAGAAAAGCAAGGCCGACGATGCTGATCTTGCCGGTCAGGTTCTTGAAGGCCTTAGTCAGGATGGCTGGATCGACGATCCGGAAAAGGTCGAAGCCCTTCGCAAACCGACTGTTGCGCTGTGTGCGACCTATCTTGCGACCTGCAAACGCGGTAAATCGCCACTTGATCCCACCGCACGGTTCCATCTTGGCAATGGCGCACAGCTCGAACGGCTTAACTGGTTGGGCGACACATCAATCAAGGGCCTGCGCCAGGCGGGCGGCATGATGGTCAATTATGCCTACCACCTTGACGATATTGAGAAAAATCACGAAGCGCTGATGAATGACGGAAAAATCGCAACATCGAAATCCGTCGCACAGCTTGCCGGCATTTAAGTAGGTATGACCATGTCCGATAATCTTTTTCAAACCTTTCTCGACCGTTTCCCGGCAGACAAATCGCGTACGTTCCTGATCGAACGCGATGGCACCGAACGCAGTTTCGCCTGGCTGCTGGACCGCACCGGTCGTTATGCCGCCGTGCTGGCATCCCACGGCGTGGTCAAGGGTGACCGCGTTGCCGCACAGGTCGACAAATCATCAGACGTGATCGCGCTTTATCTTGCTTGTCTGCAACTTGGTGCCATTCACCTGCCGCTCAATACCGCCTATACCGGTGACGAGATCGCCTATTTCCTTGGCGATGCCGCACCGCGCGTCTTTGTCTGCCGCCCGGCACATATTGATGCGGCCCAGACCCTTGGTGCGCAAAACAATGTCGGCGCGGTTCTGTCGCTTGGTGCCAACGGTGACGGCAGCCTGAATGACGAGGCAGCAACAGCCACCCCGATCACCGATATTGTCCGTGCCGACAAGGATGATGTTGCAGCAATCCTTTATACCTCGGGCACGACCGGCCGGTCCAAGGGCGCGATGCTGACGCACAACAATCTGGGATCGAATGCCAAAACCCTGCACGCGGCATGGGGCTTCAAGCCCGGTGATACGCTGCTGCATGCTTTGCCGCTGTTCCATACCCATGGTCTGTTCGTTGCCATCAACATCATGCTGATGAATGGTGGCAAGGTGATCCTGCTTCCGAAATTCGATGCCGATGATGTGATCGAACGTTTGCCGCAATCAACCGTTCTGATGGGGGTTCCGACCTTCTATACCCGTCTTCTGTCACATCCGCAGTTTGACAAGGATGTTACCGCTAACATGCGGTTGTTTGTGTCGGGTTCCGCACCGCTTCTGGCCGAAACCCATGACGCGTTCTTTGAACGTACCGGGCACAAAATCCTTGAACGTTACGGCATGACCGAAACCTGCATGAACACGTCGAACCCGCTGGATGGCGAACGTCGTCCGGGGGCGGTTGGCCCGACCCTGCCGGGGATCGAAGCCCGTGTGTGCGACAAGGATGGCAATGTCCTTGGCGCCGGTGAAATCGGCGTTCTTGAAGTACGTGGTCCGAATGTGTTCAAGGGCTACTGGCAGATGCCGGAAAAAACCGCATCCGAATTCCGCACCGATGGCTTCTTTATCACCGGTGACCTCGCCACCATTGGCGAAGATGGCTATGTCACCATTGTTGGTCGCGACAAGGACCTGATCATTTCGGGCGGCTTCAACGTCTATCCGAAGGAAGTCGAAGAAGTCATCGCCGAATATGACGAAGTCGAGGAAGTCGCAATCTTCGGCCTGCCCCATCCCGACTTTGGCGAAGCCGTTGCCGGTGTCATCGTGGCGGCAAATGGCAGTCAGGCCGACACCGACGAAATCATCAAACGCACCCAGGACAAGCTTGCAAAATTCAAGGTTCCCAAGCGCATCTGGGTGATCAAGGAACTGCCGCGCAACACCATGGGCAAAATCCAGAAAGCCCAGCTGCGCAAGCAATATGCCGATACCTTTACCTCCCCAGCTGCATGATGCGATGTAGTCTGTATCTCCCGCTGTCCTGACGGGCAGCACCCAAAGGGTCTTTGACCCAACCTTCCTTCCGGTCAGAGCCGATCTGGCCGGAATTTTTTTGCCTGAATGCAATTAGCCCCACCCCGCCTGGGCCCGCTCGGGCCCCTATCCATGGTTGATCGTTTCCTTTTGTTATCAGCTTGTTAGGAATTGGACCGCAAAGATGCTAAATTAGACAAACAAACAACAACCAAAATGCTGGCACGTTTTCATGTGCCAATCAGGAAGTCGCTGGGATCAATGGCAGAACTTGATGAGGCCATAGACACAATAGCAGACAGCATCGCCCAGACCGGCGCGCTGACATTTGAAGCATCGCGCCGCTATGACGAGATGTTCCAGACATTTCGTCGCGTGCTTGAAGATGCCCTTGATGCGCAGCCAACCATGACGGATGCCGCGCGCGTTGCAATGTCGATGGTTGACACCGCATCACGTGCCATCCAGTCAAACTTCCCCAATCCCCAACATCGCGATTGCTGCGATCAATGCAGCGCCTGCTGCAACCTGTTTGTCAGCGTCCCGCCCGGCGTCACCAGCCTGATTGCCGACCATATCCGCAAAACATTCACCCCCGAACAACAGGCTGATCTTTTGCAACGGCTGGCAATCGCTGCCGCAACCATTGAACAATCAACCACAACGGCCGAAGTACGGGTGCGTTGCCCGCTTCTGGGGGATGACAATCGCTGCACGATTTATGAAATCCGCCCGCTTTCATGTCGGGCCTTTACATCCTCGGATGCGCGCAAATGCCACAGGATGGTGTTCGGAACACCTGAAGAACGCACCACCACCATTGATCAGGACCCGGGCCATTACCGTTTGCATATCGAAGCAACCGACGCCCTGCAACAGGCAGCGGCCCGGCGCAACCTGAACCCGCGCCAGAAGGGCTTTGTCCATGCCCTGCTTGATCAGCTGTCCCCGGCCGCAACGTAAATAGCACGCTGATCAATCGATCAATCGATCAATCGATCAGTCCGGCGGGCATGGCATTGCAATTGACGAAAAATATGCCCATTTTCCGCGTTCCGGTCCATCCGGCCACCTGAATTCATCCAACAGATACGGGGCAAATATGAACAACGCGTCTGATCAACCGGTTGCTTTTGTAACCGGTGCCGCACAGGGTTTGGGTCTTGGCATTTCAAAACACCTTCTTGATGCGGGTTGGCGGGTCACCTTGTTTGATCAGGACGCCGACGCCGGGCAGGAAGCATTCGATGGCCTTTCCCCCGCCCATCAGGATCGCGCGCTATTTATTGCCGGTGACGTCGCCAATGAAGCCGACGTCAAACTTGCCATTCAGCAAACCGTTGACCGGTTTGGCCGGATTGATGGTCTGGTCAATAATGCCGGCATTGCCGATCCCCATTCGGGCAGTATCGAAGACCTTGAATGGGTTCGCTGGCAGCGGGTGATCAATGTCAATCTTGGCGGTGCTTTCCTTGCGGCCAAACACGCGGTTCAGCATCTGCGCCCGGTCAAAGGTGCGATTGTCAATATCGCCTCGACCCGCGCGTTTCAATCAGAAGCCAACACAGAATCCTATGCCGCGTCAAAGGGGGGCATTGTTGCACTTACCCATGCGCTTGCGGTCAGTCTTGGCGGTGATGTGCGGGTCAATGCAATTGCCCCGGGCTGGATCGAAGTCGGTGACTGGCAGAAATCGGACAAGCGCACCACACCATCCCATAGTGACATCGACAAATCGCAACATCCGGTCGGGCGTGTCGGCACACCAGAAGACATCGCACAGGCGGTAAGCTTCCTTCTGGACCGCACCAAATCCGGCTTCATGACCGGGGAAACCATTCGCATTGACGGCGGGATGACCCACAAGATGATTTATGCCGACTGACACCGACTGACCGACAACTGACAATGCAAAACGCCGCCCCGGGGGGCGGCGTTTTGTTTTAATACTGCGGGCTGGTATTTCGGCCAAATCCGATCAGGCGCGCGCCTTGCTTTCGCTAAGGCCAAGGGCACCAAGGGCCGTCTTGACGATGCTTTGCGCATCAAGACCGGCTTTCTGATACTGGATTTCCGGCTTGTCATGGTCAATCAGTGCATCGGGCAATGCCATGGTGCGGATCTTGAGCCCGTTATCGAGCAATCCCTGCCCGGCCATATGCTGAAGAACCATGGCGCCAAAGCCATTGATCGACCCTTCTTCGATGGTGATCAGCACTTCGTGATTGCGCGCAAGGTCGGCAATCAACTGATGATCAAGCGGCTTGGCAAAGCGGGCATCGGCAACCGTTGCCGGAAGGCCGCGTGCGGCAAGGTCTTCTGCGGCCAAAAGCGCCTCGGCCAAACGGGTGCCATAAGACAGAATGGCGATCTTGCTTCCTTCGCGCAGGATACGGCCCTTGCCGATTTCAAGAACCTGTCCTTCGGTCGGCATTTCAACACCAACGCCCTCGCCCCGCGGATAGCGGAATGCGCTGGGCCGGTCATCAATCGCCCAGGCCGTCGTGGTCATATGGACCAGCTCCGCCTCATCGGCAGCCGCCATCAGGACAAAGTTCGGAAGGCAGCCAAGATAGGCAATATCATAGGCCCCGGCATGGGTTGCCCCGTCCGCGCCCACCAGACCAGCACGGTCCATGGCGAAACGCACCGGAAGGTTCTGGATCGCCACATCATGAACAACCTGGTCATAACCACGCTGAAGGAAGGTCGAATAAAGCGTGCAAAACGGTTTGTAGCCTTCGCACGCCATACCGGCGGCAAAGGTCACCGCATGCTGTTCGGCAATACCGACGTCAAACGCACGGTCCGGGAAACGATCGGCAAAGATGTTTACCCCCGTGCCCGATGGCATGGCAGCCGTAATCGCCGTGACCTTTTCGTCCTTCTCGGCAATCTTGACCAGCGTTTCGCCATACACCTTGGTATAACTCGGCGCATTCGGGGTCGGCTTGGCCTGTTTGCCGGTCACAACGTCAAACTTCGCAACGCCGTGATATTTGTCAGCGGCATTTTCCGCCGGGCCATAACCCTTGCCCTTTTGGGTCACTGCATGGATCAGGATCGGTCCATCGACATCGGCATCGCGGACATTTTTGAGAACCGGCAACAGATGATCCATGTTGTGGCCATCAATCGGCCCGACATAGAAAAAGCCCATTTCTTCAAACAGGGTGCCGCCCGTGACCATGCCACGGGTATATTCTTCAAGCTTGCGGGCCGCTTCTTCGATCTGGCGCGGCAGATGTTTGGTCAGCCCTTTGGCCGCATTGCGCAGGCCCTGATACCCTTTGCCCGAAATCAGACGTGACAGATACCCCGACATAGAGCCCACCGGCGGGGCGATCGACATGTCATTATCATTCAGAATCACAATCAAACGCTGATCGGTGGCCGCGGCATTGTTCATGGCTTCATAGGCCATGCCCGCACTCATCGAACCGTCGCCAATGACCGCAATCACGTTCTTGCGCTTGTCATTGGAAAGCTGGTTGGCAACCGCCATCCCAAGCCCGGCCGAGATCGAGGTCGAACTGTGCCCGGCCCCGAACGGGTCATATTCGGATTCAGACCGTTTGGTGAACCCCGAAAGCCCGCCGCCCTGACGGAGCGTGCGGATACGATCCCGACGCCCGGTCAGGATTTTATGAGGATAGCACTGATGCCCGACATCCCAGATCACCCGGTCATAAGGCGTATCAAACAGGTAATGGATCGCAACGGTCAGTTCGACCACACCAAGACCGGCACCAAGATGCCCGCCTGTGACAGATACCGCATCAATCACCTCGGCGCGCAATTCATCTGCGACCTGCTTCATCTGGGCAGGCTGCAATTTGCGCAGCTCGTCTGGGGTGTTAATCGTATCCAATAGCGGTGTCTTGGAGGTCGTGCTCATACCGATCTCGATTTTCAATTTTTTATATGGCGTAGATTACAACAGAGTGACGTTTCCGGGTCGATGTTGCAAGCTGCGTAAAATAGCGGGGTTCAACCGATTTAGCGACCCTGAATTTCACCGCTTTGCACCTTCTCGAAGAAACGGTGAACAACCTGTTCGACAGTGCGGTGAATGGTGTCGCGATCCTGACCGAAATCACGGCACAAATAGCTAAAGTTTTCAGCAATATAGGGCGTACATTTCGGCAGAAATGAATAATGTCCCGCCCCTTTGACCTTGATGAATTTCGCCCGGCCGCGCAACAGATTACGAAAGTGGGCGGCATTAACATGGTCATGCAGAATTTCGTCTGTATCGGCCTCGACAAACAACATCGGCACCTTCACATCGGCAAGCCCGTCATCGGTTGCCGCCACCCCAAAGGCCGGGGTTACCGCAACAATGGCCGATATCCGGGGATCGTATTCCGAAACCACCGGCCCGCCATAAGTTTGATGCAGACGATCAATATGATCATCTGTCGGGGCATGCTGGCAAATGACCTTGTCGGTTTCGCCATTCACGGTGCAGTAACTTTGCCAGGCCCGGGCATCAAAATCCCACCCTGCCAGTTTAAGCACCGTGGCACCGCCCGCCGAATGGCCAAGCGCATAGATCCTGTCATGATCAATCTGCTCGGCGATGTCATCGTGATCAAGCAACAGATCAAGCGCCAGCCGCATTTCACGCGGACGACGTTCAATGATCGTGATCTGGCGGGCATCGGATGCATCAAGGTAGTTGTCACCTTCATGCTGCGGGGCTGCAACAATATAGCCCCGCCGTGCCAGATATTCCGCCAGCCAGAACTGATTGAAACGATGGCCTTCCGAACCGTGCGAAAACATCACGATCGGAAACGGGCCATCCGTGGCAAAGGCCGCATTGCGCGCGGCACTTGATGCCACGCCCATATGACGCACCGAACTTTCCGGCGCGGATGCGGGATACCAGATCGCCAGCGGAAACGGATCCTTGTCAAACAGCCGGTCACGAAAACCGGCTGTGTATTTGGGCTGTTCAGTCATTGTGGGGCGCTTTGACGATATCGGGCTTAACGGCCGCGTTCGACAACGAAACGCGCCACCGCGCGCAGCGGTTCGGCCTCGCCGTCAAAGCAGCTCAGATGGTTGATTGCCTGATCACACAGCATGGCGGCCTGATCACGGGCCTGATCAAGGCCCAGCAATTTGACAAAGGTCGACTTGTCCTGATCAAGGTCCTTGCCCGCTGTCTTGCCAAGCTCCTCGGAACTTGCTTCGACATCAAGCAGATCATCCTTGATCTGGAACGCCAGTCCCATGTCATGGGCATAGGACCGCAGCGCCATGCGAATGCTTTTGGGCGCCTTGCCAAGGATCGCCCCAGCTTCGCAGGCAAAGGCAAACATGCGTCCGGTTTTAAGCAAATGAAGATGCGTGACCTGTGCCTGATCAAAGGACTGGCCTTCGCCCGCCAGATCAATCATCTGCCCGCCAACCATGCCATGCGGACCAGCCGCACGGGCCAGCGCCCGGACAAGATCGGTGCAAACGCGCGGATCGGGATGGGTATCTTCGTCGGCCAGAACTTCAAACGCCTGGGTCAAAAGCGCATCGCCGGCAAGGATCGCGGTTGCCTCGTCAAACTGCTTGTGGCAGCTCGGCTTGCCGCGACGTAGATCATCGTCATCCATCGCGGGCAAATCATCATGGATCAGCGAATAGCTGTGGACCATCTCGACCGCCGCCGCAACCCGAAGGGCGGACTGGCGCGATACCTTGAACAATGACGCAGAACTCAACACCAGAAACGGCCGCAGACGTTTGCCTTCGCCCAAGGTGGAATAACGCATCGCCTGAAACAGGCGTTGCTCGATCTGGCCATTGGCACGCGGCAAAATATTATCCAGCGTCTCGCCAAGATCAGCAGACGCAGCACTCAGTCCGGCAAGCAGGTCGTAACTCACCATGGCCTCCGATTACTCGATTTCAGTCGGGGTTGCCGACGGGCGGCCATCCGCATTCAGGGTAATTTTTTCGATGCGTTCTTCGGCGGCACGCAATTTGTCCGCACAATGCCGTTTCAGGGCCGCACCACGCTCATAGGATGCGATTGCGTCATCAAGCCCGACCTGTCCCTGTTCGAGCTGACGAACAAGAGTCTCAAGCTGGCCCAGCGCCTCTTCGAAGCTGAGTTTTGCGATATCCTCGGGAATGGCGGAAGATGAAGTAGCCTCGGACATGTAAGCTCCATTTCTTTGATTGGCGCGGAGTTTACGCGCAAGTCCGGATCAGGGCAACCAGACAGAATGGAATTTCGTCACGCCGAAATATTCCTGTGCAACACAGATCGCCCTATCCGGTCATCAGGGTCCGGACATGTTGCAAAACACTATCGGCAAGGGACGGCAAATCATATCCGCCCTCCAGCAACGAGACCAGCCGTCCCTGACATTGCGCATCGGCAAGCGCCATCAATTGCCGCGTCATCCAGACAAAATCGTCCGTCTCGAAACACAGCCCGGCAAGCGGATCATTCTTGTGGGCATCGAACCCCGCCGAGATGATCAGAAGTTCCGGCTTGAAGGCGGAAATTCCGGGCAAGACGGTCTGGTTAAAAGCAGCCTGCATTTCCGCAGTACCCGCCCCGGCGGTCAATCCGACATTCAGGATATTATTGGCACAGCCCCGTTCGGTCTCTGCCCCGGTTCCGGGATAAAGCGGCCACTGATGGGTCGAACAGTAAAACAGGTCCGGATCATTATAAAAAAGATCCTGGGTGCCGTTGCCGTGATGCACATCGAAATCCATCACCGCGATGCGTTTAAGCCCATAGCGTTTCCGCGCGTGATGGGCGGCAACCGCCGCATTATTGAACAAACAGAATCCCATTGCCCGGTCATATTCCGCATGATGCCCGGGGGGACGGGTTGCGACAAAGGCGTTGCTTTCATGCCCGTCAACCACCGCATCAACCGCAACGCATGCGCCGCCTGCAGCGCGCAAGGCTGCCTTGCCCGACTTCGCCGAAACATAGGTATCCCCGTCAAGCGACCTGATCCCGGTTTCGGGAATCGTTGCCATTACCTTGTCGACATAGGCCGGATCGTGCACCGCCTTGATCAGATCGATATCGGCAAGCGGGGCTTCCTCGCGGTGCAAGAACATGAATTCCTCGGCCTCGAATACGCGCTGGATCACGCGCAGCCGATCCGCGGACTCTGGATGTCCGGGGCCGGTATCATGTTCAATGCAATCGTGATGGGTAACGAACAAAGTCGCCATCTGTCTGGGTCGCCTTCCTGATTGGATCAGTTGTCTGATCGGTCTTGCGGGTTCATGGCCGACATGTCCCGCTTTTATGCATGATTTTGATATTATAATCGCGATACGTGACGTCCCGCTTTGTTCTAAATCAGCATATCGGGCATGGGCGCTGCAAGTCCTTTGGTCCCGGATTCCGGACTCTTTGGTTATATAACAGTGCCAAACCTGTAAAAGCGTTCACAGTTTTGCCCTTTTTTTAGTGTTATATTCTTGAAATCGGATCCATTGTTGTGCACAGAATAACAATCGAGGTTCGATGACAAATTGCCCGTAAATCGGCGCAATTTTGCCTTTAAACCCTGCGACAAGTCAGGGTAATTTGAACATGAGCTTATCGGATAAATTTCTGATATTTGGGCGAAAATCCGGAGTGACACGAAGTTTTCCAACCGATTCACATCCCGCAGAGGCACTGTTGAGAACAAACACCATCTTGACAGAAACTGCATATACTTGAGAATAAGAACGAACCAAACATTAGTGTTTGGCTGGTTCAAGAGCAACAGCCTCAAAGGTTGTAAAAGGAATGGAAAATCCGGTCACATGATCCCGTCAAAATTGTCGGAATCAAATGACAAAAAAATACGGATTTTCATTGGGACAATGGCCGCTTGCGGTCAGGCTTATAAGGAAGCCAAATGGAACTAAACCATCTAGAACAAAAGGCCCAGCAGGCGAGCACCCTGTTGAAGGCCATGAGCAATCAGAGCAGACTGCTAATCCTTTGCCAACTTAACGAAGGCGAAAAGTCCGTTGGCGAACTCGAACGTATCGTCGGGCTCAGCCAGTCCGCCCTGTCGCAGCATCTTGCACGCCTGCGTCGTGACAAACTTGTAAAAACGCGTCGCGAAGCACAGACCATCTTCTATTCGTTGCATGGTGATGAAGCACTGCGTGTTATCAAAACACTCTATGGGCTTTACTGCGATACCAGTAGCAATGCCGCTGCTGCGTGAAGATGACCAGGGTACTCCCCCACAAAAAAAGCCTGCCAATGTGGCAGGCTTTTTTTGTGGGTTGATGCACGCATCACCCGACACATTCACAGACCTCATCCGCAATCGGGTTGCGGCAACTTCGATACCTTGTCCAAAGTGCCGAACACTTCGAACTCGCCATAATCAAACCGCATGGCATGGGCCACACCATTTTCCCCGAAATCAACCGCCATCTCGGTCGAAGGTCCGTTTTCCGCCTCGCCCAGCGGATAGAATGCCAGGCTCATGCGGTGAAACGGCGTATCGGCGATCCCGTCGGGATCATCGGCCTTGTGTTCCGGTTTCTTTTCACCGGAAATCACCACCGCAATCCGGTTGGTCGGGGTTTCACCGCTGCCATCAAAGACCAGATCATTGCCAAATTTCTCGCCGGCAGCCGCCCGCTTTAACAGTTCCACCGAATGCTGGGTCGGGAACATGGTATCAGCCGGAAGTTCTTCGGTAACTTCGACCGGGATTTCATAGGTGACCGTCACACCGTCGCTTTCACGCACGGCCTTGCCAACGATTTCGTCGACCTTGGTGCCATCCAGATAATCCCGCATTCTGAACCGGTATTGTGTCCCGGCGAAGTTTTCCCACTGGGTCATCGAATAGGCGGAATTGATTGACGCCCCCTCGGCCCCTTGCAGGATCATGATCTGCTGCATTTCTGTGACCCAGCCATCGCACATTTTTTCAAAGCGATAGCCCAGAACACCGGACGCATCGACCACCGAACTGCCCTGCTCGGACCGGGTCATCTTGAAATGATATTCTGCAACATGGGGCACCATCGTGCTTTCCATGGCGGAAATATTCCCCGCCTGTGCGGCACATCCGGCAAGGCCCGAACACAAGATCAGCGTTCCTGCAAAGGAACGCCGATTGACTTCAAACTTCGAAAACAAAACCGACAAAATCACTCTCCGGTGGCGCCAATCCCGACAATCCAGGGATCTTTAACACCCTTTTTGGCAGCAAGAAGGCGTAAATCATTTGCATGTTCTGCCGAAAGCGGCCCGACAGCGACCCGCATATAGGTGCGGCCACTGACAAGTGCATTCAAAAGTCGCGGCTGATATTCGTGATAAATCTCAAGCGCCTTCTGCGCACGCAGCTTGTCGGTAAAACTTGCCAGAATGACATAATCACCGGGCAGCGGCGCTGCAAGTACATCACCGGCCAATCCCTGGCCGTCTTTGGTCACATCAATCGGCGCGGAAACCGTTGTGCCATCATCGGTCATAACGGTGGTATCGATCAGGGCCGCCGTCACGGTTCCGCTCAGGGCCGGCTCGGCCGGTTTTGCATCGGGGACATATCCGGCAATTGCCGCATCGGCTTCGGCCTGGGGATCAAGCACATTCCCCTCGCGGCCATATGAATTCACATCACCAAGATCGAGGTGCTCGCTCGCAGATGCGACTTCAACCGGCTGTGCATCGCCAAGCCCGTCATTGGTTGCCACTTCATCGACCGGTGCGACAGGTGCATCAAGTGCGACTTCTGTCACGCTTGCGCGCGGCGGAAGATCGGTTTTGATCATCGGGGTGGCCGTCATGTCGGCCGGGCGCGACCAGTTTTCAGCCGGTGCATTGACCGCATAGATTTCCGGGCGGGCGGCGCGAATTTCACGTTTGATTTCGGGCTCGCCCATCACTGCAAGGGCGGCGGCCTCTTCCTCAAGGATGGTGTCCTCATCCTTGCAAACATCCTGATCAAACAGCGGACGGTGCAAGGCGCAATCCTGCGCGGCGACGATTGAAACGGCGTGATCGGTGGTGCTTTTGCCGGTTGTGACATAACTGATCAGGTCACCTGCCAGTTTGGCGACGGTAAGTTCGATCGGCCCGCCACATGCGCCCAGCGCCAAAGGTGCCGCCACAACAAGTATCTTTTTCACAGCCCGTCCCCCGCAGGATCAAATTTGTTCTCTTGCGGGCACTTTGACGCATTGGCGGTTAATATTAGGTAACCAAAACCTGCCCGCATCATCCGGTTGGGCACAAGTTCAACGAAAAACGGCCCGGAAAACCGGGCCGCTCTTTACGTTTGAAATCCGGGGCGGATGACCGGTCTTTCAATCAGTCTTTTTTCGCTTTCGGCGGCATCTGGACACGCAGATGCAATTCCTTGAGCTGCTTGTCTTCGACATGCGACGGCGCATTCATCATAAGGTCCTGCGCCTGCTGGTTCAGCGGGAAGGCAATGACTTCACGAATGTTCGGCTCGTCTGCCAGCAGCATAACGATACGGTCAACACCCGGTGCGGAACCACCGTGCGGCGGGGCGCCGAATTTGAATGCGTTAAGCATGCCACCGAACTGTTCTTCGACAACATCCTTGCCGTAACCGGCGATTTCGAACGCACGATACATGATGTCCGGGCGATGGTTACGAATGGCACCCGACGACAGTTCGATACCGTTACAGACGATGTCATACTGCCACGCCTTGATATCGAGCGGGTTCATGGTCTCAAGTGCTTCAAGACCACCCTGCGGCATCGAGAACGGGTTGTGGCTGAATTCGATCTTGCCGTCGTCGTCTTCCTCATACATCGGGAAATCAACGATCCAGCAGAATTTGAACATGCCTTCTTCACGCAGCTCAAGTTCGTCACAGACCTTGTCACGGACCTTGCCGGCGAATTTCGCGGCTGCCAGTGCCTTGTCACAAACAAAGAAGACCGCGTCGCCATTGGCAACACCGGTGATTTCCTTGATCTGGGCGATACGATCGGCATCAAGGTTCTTGGCAATCGGGCCTTTTGCTTCGCCGTCTTCGCCATAAACGATGTAGCCAAGACCAGCCGCACCTTCATCACGCGCCCAGGAATTGAGCTTGTCAAAGAAGCTGCGCGGACGTGCTGCGGCACCGGTTGCCGGAATGGCACGAACGACCGAACCTTTTTCAATGTTCGACGCAAAGATGCCAAAGCTCGAACCACGGAACGGCTCGGTCACATCGGAAATGATCAGCGGGTTGCGCAGGTCCGGCTTGTCCGAACCGTATTTCGCCATCGATTCATCAAACGGAATACGCGGGAACGGGAACGGGGTCACATCGCGACCACCGCCGAACTCGACAAAGATTTCGTACAGAACCGGCTCAATCGCGGCAAACACGTCTTCCTGGGTGGCAAAGGCCATCTCGAAGTCGAGCTGATAAAACTCGCCCGGCGAACGGTCGGCACGGGCGTCTTCATCACGGAAGCAAGGTGCGATCTGGAAGTAACGGTCAAAGCCCGAAACCATCAGAAGCTGTTTGAACTGCTGCGGGGCCTGCGGCAGGGCATAGAACTTGCCCGGATGCATGCGCGACGGCACCAGGAAGTCACGCGCGCCTTCCGGCGAACTTGCCGTCAGGATCGGGGTCTGGATTTCCAGGAAGCCCTGTGCGGTCATTTTCTGGCGCATCGCCGAAATGACTTTGGAACGCAGAACGATGTTGGAATGCACGCTTTCACGACGCAGGTCGAGATAACGGTGACGCAGGCGGATTTCCTCGCCATATTCGACATCGCCAAAGACCGGCATCGGCAACACTTCGGCCGAAGACTGAACTTCGACATTCGATGCGTAAACTTCGATCTCGCCGGTCGGCAGATTCGGGTTGATGGTTTCTGCGGTACGTTTGACAACCTTGCCATCCACCGTGATCACGCTTTCGGCGCGCGCTTTATCAAGCGTTTCAAACAGCGGGCTGGAAATGTCGATCACGACCTGGGTGATGCCGTAATGGTCGCGCAGGTCAACAAACAGAAGGTTGCCGTGGTCACGCTTACGGTGAATCCAGCCAGACAGACGAACTTCCGCATCTGCGTCAGTCGCGCGCAGCGCATTACAATTGTGTGAGCGATAAGGATGCATTGTCATTCCAGGTTGCTTTATATTTTGGGCCGCAAATTTGGCCGCAAAGGTGCATGCCAGACCCGCGCTGTCAAACAAAAAACGCACCACAACGTGCCCGGCCCGAACAATTCGGGACGTTTTGCTGTGATGTGTCGGTTGCCGTTCAGACGCGGCGTCAAAATTTCAGCGGTATAAAACGCTCTCGGGGGCTGCGCGTCAAGTGCTGTCACCAGAGACAGTCAAATCACTCCGATCCGATTTTGACAGCCTGCAATTCCTTGACCTTGGTAAAGCCGATCAGCCTGCCGGTGCCAAATGCAATATCGGTCCAGTTTTCAACATCAAATTCAAAATGCGCCAACGCACATGTCGGGAATTTTCGCGCCATCGCGTCGCGCGCGACCTCGTCCCCGCCGCCAAACAGCGCCTGGGCGAATTGTTCCATCCCCGGATTATGGCCGATGAACATCACGGAATTTGCGTCCTCATGGGTGTGATGCAAACTTTCAAGCAGCACCCTTTCCCCCGCCATATAAAGATCTTCGCTATAGATAACGTCGGCATTGCTGGCAAAATCACGCCCAAGAAGGCCAAGCGTCTGAACCGCGCGGGCGGCTGTCGAACACCACACCAGATCAGGGATCAGGGCCTGCTCGCGCAAATAACGCCCCATAAAGGGGGCTGCCTTCTCGCCACGGCGGTTCAATTCCCGATCATGGTCGGCCCGACCGGGATCGGCCCAGCTTGATTTGGCATGTCTGAGCAACAGCAACGTTTTCATGTCTTTGGTCTTTACGGCCATGAAGGATGATCAAACGGTGTTCTTCCATGCCATATCAACGCCCGTGATGCCATCAGAAAAACTGACACATAAATTTAAGAAAATTGCACGGGCGCAAACAGTTATCCTATACTCCATTTGCAACCGGGACCTGTCGCATAAATTCAAAGACATTCCCTCAATCCGCAGGAGGCATAGCGTGACTCACGCCGCTGCAGTTCAATCAAGCGCGATCACCATTGATTCGGAAAGCCGCTTTATCAATCGCGAACTTTCGTGGCTGGCTTTCAACAATCGTGTTCTTGAAGAAGCCCAGAACAGCGGGCACCCGCTGCTTGAACGTTTGCGCTTTCTGTCGATCTCGGCCAGCAACCTTGATGAATTCTACATGGTGCGCGTCGCCGGCCTTGTCGGGCAACTTCGTGCCGGCATGACCAAAGTCAGCCAGGATGGCATGAGCCCGTCTGAACAGCTGCGCGCCATTACCTTTGATGCCAACCAGTTGATGCAGGATCAGCAGCGCATCTGGCGTCAGCTCAGCCGTGAAATGGAACAACAGGGCATCTCGGTCATTGATCAGTCCGATCTGACCCAGACCGATCGCAAATGGCTTGATGGCTATTTCATGCGGGAAATCTTCCCGACCCTGACCCCGCTTGCGATTGACCCGTCACACCCGTTCCCATTCATTCCCAACCTTGGCTTTGCCATTGTGATGCAGCTGTTTGACCCGGCGGATGGTCACAATATGCGCGGTCTGATCCCGGTCCCGCAAAAGATCGGCCGGTTCCTGCGCCTGCCCGGCCGGACCGAACGCTATCTTCCGGTCGAACAGGCGATCTTGCTGTATCTCGGCAAGCTGTTCCCGGGCTTCGATATGATCGAACATGGTTTCTTCCGCGTCATCCGTGACTCGGATGTCGAGATCGAAGAAGAAGCAGAAGACCTCGTGCGCGTTTTCAAAACCGCGCTTAAACGCCGCCGTCGTGGCAGCATCATCCGCCTTAAGGTCAATGCCGGCATGCCCGAAGACCTTCTGGACTTTGTGATCGACGAACTTGATGTCGCACTCGAAGAAGTCGTCAAGGTTGATGGTCTTTTGGGTGTTGTCGATGTCAAGCAGCTGATCGATTCCGATCTGCATCATGATTTGCTGTTTGCGCCCTATGCCGCGCGATATCCGGAACGGGTACGCGACTTTGGTGGCGATTGCTTTGCCGCGATCAGCAAAAAGGACCTTGTGGTTCACCACCCGTTCGAAGATTTCGACGTGGTGGTGCAGTTCCTGCTTCAGGCGGCACGCGATCCCGATGTCGTCACCATCAAACAGACGCTTTACCGTACATCGGAAAACAGCCCGATCGTCAAAGCCCTGATCGCCGCGGCCGAGGCCGGAAAATCCGTTACCGCCATGGTCGAACTCAAAGCCCGCTTTGACGAAGAAGCCAACCTGCGCTGGGCGGCCGACCTTGAACGTGCGGGTTGTCAGGTGGTCTATGGCTTCCTTGACTGGAAAACCCACGCCAAGGTGTCGCTGGTTGTGCGCCGTGAAACCCACGGCCTTAAAACCTATGTCCATTTCGGGACCGGCAACTATCATCCGATCACGGCCAAATTCTATACCGATATTTCCTTCTTCTCGTGCGATCCGGCACTGGGGCGTGATGCGGCAAGCATCTTTAATTTCATGACCGGCTATGCCACGCCGCGTTCTTTGGAAAAAATCGCGATTGCCCCGCATACCCTGCGCCCGACCCTTCTGACCCACATCGATCAGGAAATCGAAAACTGCAAGGCCGGCAAGCCGTCCGGCATCTGGGCCAAGATGAACAGTCTTGTCGATCCGGTGGTAATCGATGCACTTTATCGAGCAAGCCAGGCGGGCGTTCATGTCGAACTGGTGGTGCGCGGGATTTGCTGTTTGCGCCCGGGTGTGCCGGGGCTTTCGGAAAACATTCGCGTCAAATCGATTGTCGGCCGGTTCCTTGAACATTCGCGCATTGTGGTCTTTGCCAACGGGGCCAAACTTCCGTCGCGCAAGGCCAAGGCATTCATATCCTCTGCCGACTGGATGCCACGCAATTTGAACCGCCGTGTTGAAACCCTTGTTCCGGTTGAAAACCCGACCTGTCAGCGCCAGATTGTTGAACAGATCATGATTGCCAATCTCAAGGACACTGCACAGGCCTGGTATCTTCAGCCAGATGGCTCTTACGAACGTTGTGAAGCTGATCAAAAGGCATTTTCATCTCATCAGTATTTCATGACCAACCCGTCCCTGTCAGGTCGCGGCAGCGCCCTGAATGAAGAGGACCCGAATGTCCCCGTTCTGCAACTTGATGACTGATGCCGTCAAAATGCAGACACACGACCAACAGGTGCCACCAACAGTATGCTAACTGACCAACGGGCTTCCAACCGCATCGCGATCATTGATGTTGGCTCCAACTCTGTGCGCCTTGTGATTTTCGACGGCATGACGCGTGCCCCGATCCCGATTTTCAACGAGAAAGTCATGTGCGGACTGGGGCGTGATCCGGAAGATACCGGCAAGCTCAATCCCGAAGGGGTCGAGCTTGCCGTGGTCGCCATGCACCGGTTTGCAACGCTTCTGCGGGCGATGAAAGTTACCCATGTCGATGTGCTTGCGACCGCGGCGGTCCGTGCGGCCAGTGACGGTCAGCTGTTTTGCGATCGCATCGCCAACGAAACCGGATTGACCGTCAAGGTGATTGACGGCCTTGAAGAAGCAAGGCTTTCGGCACTTGGCATTATTTCCGGCGATCCGGTTGCGACCGGCATCATGGGCGATATTGGTGGCGGGTCGCTCGAACTGGTTCTTCTTGATCAGGGCGAAATCAAAAAACGTGTCAGCCTGCCATTGGGGGCAATGCGCCTTCATGCGGTATTCGGGTCCGATCGCGCCCGCCTGACCAGTGAAATCACCCGCCATCTCGACAGTGTCGACTGGCTGGCAGAGGCCGCCGGGCAGCAACTTTTTGCGGTTGGCGGGTCATGGCGCTCGATCGCAAAACTGTTCATTGCGCAGGAAAACTATCCGATTTCGGTTGTCCATAACCTGGCAATGCCGCGTTCGGAAATGGATGAACTGACCCATATCATTTCCCAGCAAAGTCGCATCTCGCTTGAAAAGGTTGGCGGTGTTTCAAAACGCCGTATCGACAGCCTGCCCCATGCCGCCCTTGTCATGAATATGTTGATGGCCCGCATGCGCCCAAGCGAAGTGGTCTTTTCCGGACACGGATTGCGCGAAGGCTGGATGTATGAAGTCCTGCCCGAAGACTTGCGTCAGCGCGATCCGGTACTTGATGCCTGTCTGAGCTTCGCCGAAGACGGCGAACGCTTCCACCAGCATGGCGAAGAACTTGCCCACTGGTGCGCCCCGATCTTTACCGCACTTCCGGTCAATATCGAACGGCTGCGTCTGGCGGCCTGCATTATCGGCGATATCGGATGGAACGAGCACCCCGACTACCGGGCCATCCAAAGCTATAACCGGATTTTGCGCCACCCCTATCTTGATCTCAATCACCATGACCGGGTGTTTCTCGCCTATACCATCGGGTCGCGCTATACCGGCAACTTCAAGGGTGATGAGTCAAGCGAACGCATCCTTGACGAGGATGACCGCCTGACCGGTCGACTGTTTGGTCATGCCATCCGTCTTGGCCACACGCTTTCAGGCGGGGTTGAGGGGATATTGCCCAAAACCCGTCTCGTCCTCGAAGCCGATAAATTGATCCTCGAATTCGACAAGCAGGTCGCCGCACTTTACGGCGAAGTGGTCGAACAAAGGCTTTCCAAACTGGCCAAGCTCATGAACCGCGAAAGTGAAGTCCGTCTGGTGTAAATCAGGAACGGTTTGCTTTCGCACCGAAAGCCGCTATGTTGGGGATGCTTCCAAGCACCCCGTCCGCGGAAAGGGCTGCGCCCGGTTTAACACATATGAAACACACGGTTTCCTTGCCTGTCTGGCGGACACAGGCGTTATGATCAGGGGAATCGTATGTCTGCATCACGCACAACGAAATCCGACAAAGCCAAATCTTCGCGCCCAAACCGTATCTTCTTTGACGGGCGCCTGAACCTTGAACAGCAACGAAAACGCGCCAAGGATCTTTTGCGCGCCCTGCGTGCCGGGAACCAAACCGCGCAACAACGCTTTGTCGATGCAAATCATCCGATCGGGGCTGCGGGATTTGCCGATATCCGGCTTGCTGACGCCCAGTTGGTGATTGCACGGGAAAACGGCTTTGCCAGTTGGCCCAAACTGAAAAACCATATCGACCGCATCACCGAACAGAACCGTCAGATTTCCAGCGGAAATCCACCCGTGCTTGATACCAAACGCACCCTGCATCTGCGTTGCGGATCAGACATCCGGAACGGACTTGGCATTGCCGGCTTTGTCGGTGATTTTCTGGAATTTGCCGATCCGTTCTGTCAGGGGCCGGTGCCGGATCTGCCGCTTGATGAATTCATTTCTGTTCGCGCCAATTTCATCGCAAGCGGTTATCACATCACCCCAAAGGATGCATTGGCCAGAAGCAAACGCGAATATGCTGCGCTGAACCGCCTGGATCAATATGATCATGTGGTTTTATGGTTCGAACATGACGGCTACGACCAGCTTATTCTGGCCTTCCTGATGGACTTCATCGCCACCGCACGACCCGCGACAAGGATCGAATTGATATCGGTCGGTGCAATCCCCGGTGTGGAGCGTTTTATCGGTCTTGGGCAATTGTCCCCGGAACTGCTGATCTGGTGCTGGGAAAATCATCGGGTAGCGGTGACTGACGCCATGCTTGAAACCGGTCGCACGGCATGGAAGGCCATTCGCTCCGCAACGCCCGACGCACTGGAAAAATTCATCCAAACCGGAACCAGCGCCCTGCCCCATCTGATCCCGGCCCTTGAACGCCATATCGCCGAATTGCCGGACCCGCAATCTGGGCTTGGCCTGACCCAGAAACTTGTCCTTCAGATCGCACGCGATCACGGCCCGCTTCCGGTTGGCAAAATCTATGCCCATCTCATGCGAAGCTACGATCCGCTCCCCTATCTGGCTGACCTGATGTTCTGGTCAGAAATCCAGACCATGATGCACTGCAAATCGCCGCTATTTACCCTGTCTGACAATCCGGACCAGCACTGGCCAACCCGCATCCTGACCATAACCGCTACTGGCTCAGACACATTGGCAGGCAACCAAAACTTCCTCGACAATTTCACCACCACCCGCTGGGTCGGCGGGATCGAAGTGAGGCCCTATAGACTATTCGGACCATGATTATAGTGCCTTCGTTACTTACTTGGTCTCAGTACTAGTAAATCGCATCAAAATCCCATAAATTCTCTGACGTTTCTCACAAAATCCAAGTTAGAATCTTTAATGCAACCAAGAACGACAATCGTCACAGTCACCTATAACAGCGGCTTGGTTTTTCGGAATTTTCTCAGCACAATTCCCAAAGAACTCCCACTGATTATTATCGATAATGCCTCGACGGATAACACTCTCGAGTTAGCAAGTGAACTCCGTCCTGATGCACAAATCATCTACAACGAAATCGGCCTTGGTTACGGCAATGCGGCGAGCCGTGGCCTTAAAAAAGTTGCGACAGAATTTGCTCTGATTGCAAACCCGGACTCACTTGTAAGCAAGGAAGCAATATCTGCTCTTGAACAGGCAGCAGACACCTACCCGGATGCTGGCATGTTTGGGCCGATCCACCTTGACGACAACCAAAAGATTGAGCTTAGCTATAACGTAGATATCTGGCACCGCAACAACACGAAAAGACCAAAATTCACACAGATCGCCGAAGGTCCGATTTGTGTCGAGTTTCTTTCCGGTGCCGTCAATCTAATTCGCAAAACGGCGGCACGAAAAATCGGCTATTTCGATCCAAACATCTATTTGTATTTCGAAGACGACGACCTTTGTCTGCGTCTGCGTGCAGCTGGCTATAATGTGGTTCTGGTACCAACTTCGGTGGTTACCCATCTTAACGGCGGCTCGGTGCGTCCAAACCGTGCTTATTATTGGCGTAAATTTTGGCACTTTGCTTGGTCACGTGTCTATTTCGAACGCAAATACAAAGGTCAATTAGCTGCACTTTGTATCGGGTCAAAACTTGGAGCCAAATTCGGCCTACGAGCTATTGCATATATTTTGATCGGAAACCGAAAGAAAAGCTGGCGGGACCTCGCCCGGTTCTGCGGAACGGTAAGTTCGATATTTGGTTGCCGTGCAACAAAAATTACTCACGAACAATTTGATTAGAACCTGCTGCAAGGTCATTCAAGTTAACAGCTTTGCAATCCTGAAAATCTCGCTGCGCAGCCATTTATGGGCTGCGTTTGCGGCGTTCCGGACGTGCCAGTATTGGGCGAAACCATATTCGGGAAATTCCAGCGGAAAGTCACAGGTCGCAAAGCCTCCCATCACGTTTTCCGCCAATCGCGACGGCAAGGTCGCGATGACCTTGGTGCCGCGGATCAGGTTTGGAATGCTGGCAAAGGTTGAAACTTGCAACGCTGTACGGCGGGTGCGGCCAACTGCACGCAGCAAATCGTCAATCGCCGACACATCATTCGCCCCGATGATCACACGCGCATGATCGGCCGCACAGTACCGATCAAGGGTATCGGGTGCTGCGTCATGAAATGCCGGATCGTAAAAGCAGCGCATCTGTTCACGAAACAGCGCCTGCATTGCGATATCGGCATGCTTGCCCGCCGACTGGATGCTGATGGCATGGTCAATCTTGCCACTGCGCAGCAAGCCGACAAAATGATCCTCGCCGCTGATCGACAAGACCTTGAGGCGAATATCTGCCTTGCAGGACTGCAATCGTTGCATCAATGCCGGCAAGACGACGCTGACTTCATAGTCATTACACCCAATCGTAAAATGCGCGCCGTGAGACGGGTCATCCGGGTCAAACGTCACAACCCTGGTCAGATCCCGCATCCCTTGTAGCAAAGCCCGGATCTGCGGCGCGATTTCATCGGCATGCGCGGTTGGCGCAACCGAACGCCCCGACCGTACAAAAAGCGGATCGCCGATAATCTGGCGCAACCGGTCAAGCCCGTGACTGACGGTGGGCTGGCCAACACCAAGGCGATGTGCCGCAGCCGTCACCGATCCTTCGTCATAGATGGTCAGGAACAAACGCAACAACCGATAATCAAGATCAAATTCATCGACATTCATGCATACTTATTATCATACCCATCGAATTGACCCTATAGGTTTTAAAGATCACATTCTCCGTCATGAACAGGCGATGCCTGCCCCAAACTGGAGAATTGAAATGAAAACACTGATTACCGGCGCAACCGGCCAGCTCGGCACCCTCGTTGTGAAACACCTGCTTGATCGCCTTCCGGCCAGCGAAATTGCGGTAAGTGTCCGCACCCCGGCCAAGGCCGAAAATCTTGCATCACTTGGCGTTGATGTTCGGCATGGTGATTTTGATGACCTTGCCCTGATGACCACTGCCTTCAAGGACATCGAAACCGCCCTGATCATTTCAGCAGAAGCCGACAATGCAACCCGCATTGCCCAGCACCGCACAGCGGTTGATGCCGCCAAGGCCGCGGGCGTCAGACATCTGGTTTACACCAGTATCATTGACCCGCGCGCTGATGCCGATTTCACCTATTCCGCCATTCACCTTGATACCGAAAATTACATCAAGGAAAGCGGCCTGAATTACACCTTCCTGCGCAACAGTTTCTATGCCGACCTTCTGCTTGCCGGTGTTCCCCATGCACTTGAAACCGGGGCTTATGGCGCACCGGCGGGCGATGCCAAAATCACCTATATCCCGCGCAATGATTTGGCCGAGGTCGCCGCAGTGGTTCTTGCCAATCCCAAAAACCACATCAATGCGACCTATGATCTGACCGGTGCGAAAGCCGTGACCCATACCGAAATTGCCAGCTACATTGCCAAGGCGACTGGCAAGGACATTACCTTTGCCGACCTGCCGGGTGACGTCCACGTCGGGATCCTTAACAGCATCGGCCTTCCGGGCCATCTGGTCGAAGCCCTTGCAGGTCTTTATGTCGGCGCGAAAAAGGGCGATTACGAAACCGTCAGTGATGATTTCGAAACGCTGGTTGACCGCAAGCCGCAATCTGTCGAAGGTTTCATTCGCAAGGCGCTTGCGGCCTGAAGCCCCCGCCCTGCCCCGAACAAAAAACAGCCGCCCCGCATTCCGGGCGGCTGTTCTTATTTCCAACATGCACAACAGATCAGCGCCAAAAAAAAACGGACCCCAAACGGGGCCCGGCAAGTTTCAGGGAGGCATCGGAACAAGGGGCAATTCCGGTGATCTCGTCTTCCTGCTTTACGGTGCAAAACTCAGCAACGTCGAAACGAAAAGCACGGCGGTCGATGTGATCGAAAAGACAACATATTTGACAATCATGTTCAGGGTCCTTTGCTGGCGGGGGTGACAGACAAGACAGCACCGGGGACGTGCCATCTTGCCTGCCGGGAGACGAATGTTTTCCGCCGGAATTTCCTGTCCGCGTCGCGATACGGAACATGGCGGTCAGGCGTCAAAGCCCAAGATCGGACAATCCGGGATGATCATCGGGACGGCGTCCTTGCGGCCAATGGAACAATCGTTCCTGTTCCGTGATCGGTTTGTCATTGATCGATGCAACGCGATGACGCATCAGGCCATCTTCATCAAATTCCCAATTCTCGTTGCCATAGGCACGGAACCAGTTGCCGCTGTCATCGCGATATTCATAGGCAAAGCGCACGGCGATCCGGTTTTCATGAAACGCCCACAGCTCCTTGATCAGGCGGTATTCCATCTCCCTGGCCCATTTACGGGTCAGAAAAGCGACAATGTTTTCGCGACCGGCAAACATTTCCGAACGGTTTCGCCACTGGCTGTCTGGCGTGTAGGCCGGGGAAACCTTTTGCGGATCACGGCTGTTCCAGCCGTCTTCCGCCAGGCGGACTTTCTGTTTGGCGGTCTCGATATTAAAGGGAGGAAGCGGCGGCCGTGACATCGATCTTGTCCTTTGGTGCTGGTTTGAAAAAGGAACCCCGGTCGGTTCGGAGCGATATGCGGAGGGGGGACCACCGACCGGGGCTTTGCCGGAAGCAGGCCTGCCCTTAGGCGGCAGATGCCGTCACGACCGGGAAATCAATCGGCGTATCGAACGCCTCGTTCAGGTAATTGGTCAGGGTATTCAGCGCGACATGTGCCACGATCTCGACCAGTTCGGCCTCGCTAAACCCGGCTTCCTTGACAGCCGAAACATCAGCAGCGGAAACCTGGCCACGGTTATGAACCAGTGCCACGGCAAAGCGCACGGCGGCATTGGCCTTCGGGTCGGTCGACGCCCCGTTGCGATTGGCGGCAATTTCCGCATCGTCAAGTTTCGCAAGGTTCTTGCCAAGATAGGTATGCGCCGACAGGCAATAGTCACAGCCATTAAGCTGGGCAACCGCAAGGGCGATGCGTTCACGGGTCTGGGGATCAAGCGCGCCTTTGGCCAAGGCACCGTTGAGGCCAAGATAGCCTTCAAGGGCTGCCGGGCTGTTGGCCGTCAAACGAAACAGGTTCGGCACCGATCCGAGCAGTTTTTTCACGCCTTCAAGAAGCGGTTGGGCATTTTCCGGTGCGGCATCAATGGATGCAGGAAGCGTAATTCGCGTCATGGACTTTCTCCTTAAAAGATTTTGCGTCATCAGCTGATGAACGATATATACAGACAGGTCTGTCTACCTGTCAAATATTTTTTGGACCGGTCGTTCTGAAACGTGCAATGCTTGCATTTCTGCGCCCTTCGCGCCACAAGAAGACAGACCGGTCTGACTATTGGAGAAAAAAATTGAGATCAAAACGCGACGATCTGATCGATACGGCGCTGCGCCTGTTCTACACACAGGGCTTCAACGCCACCGGCATTGACAAAATTCTTGCCGAGTCCGGCGTCGCCAAAATGACGATGTACAAACATTTCAAATCAAAGGACGAACTGATTGTTGCCGCCCTTGAACGTCGCGATGAACAGTTCAGGGACTGGCTGACCGGTGAAATGGAAAAGGCATCGTCCGAACCGCGCGCCAAATTGCTTGCCATGTATGATGCGCTTGAAATCTGGTTTACCGGGCGCGCATTCAAGGGACTCGGTTTTGCCGGCTGTGCGTTTATCAATGCATCGGGCGAATTTTCAAAACTCGACCACCCTGCCCACCGCATTGCCGCCGATCACAAGAAAAAGATCCTCGACTATCTTGTCGAACTTTGCAGCGCGGCGGGTGCAACTGATCCGGTCGGACTTGCCGAACAGCTTGCCCTGCTTAAGGAAGGGGCGATTGTAACCGCTCAGGTGCGCGGCCTGTCTGATGCGGCCCAGATTGCCAAATCAATTGCCACCGACCTTCTGGATGCGACCATACCGGCATAAGGCAGCCTGTTGCCTTGATCCGTGCGGCCAACAAAAAACGGAGCCATCCGGCTCCGTCTTTTTGATCGGCAATGCGTAAGTCGTCAGGCGTCAAGATCGACCAGAACGACTTCACCGTTTTTCAGCTTGAGTCCAAGCTGACCGTGTTTGAGACGCAAGGCATACTGCCCGAACAATTCGCGACGCCAACCATGCATGGCCGGAACATCGGCATTGTCGTCTGCGGCAATATTTTGCAAATCATCGCCGGATGCCACCAATCGCTGGGCCACGCCCTTTTCCTCGGCGCATAGCTTGAGCAACACCTTGAGAAGCTCGACCGTCGGGCCGATGCCGGCTGGCAATTCAATGCGCTGCTTTGGTTTGGGCCACTGATCCTGTGGCAAGGCCAAAGCTGCCTTGATTGCTTCGATGATTGCCTGACCGGGCTTGGAGCTTCCGAAATTGCGGCCAACACCGCGGGTCTTGTCCAGATCGGCTTCGGTCATTGGCTGACGCGCGGCGATATCAAGCAGCGTGTCATCACGCAAAATGCGATTGCGCGGCAGGTTCTTGCGCTGGGCCTCTGTCTCGCGCCATTCGCCAAGCGCGCGGGCAACGGCCAGAAACTTCGGGCTGTTTGACCGGGTCTTGAGACGCAACCAGGCATCCGCCGGATCAATCGAATAGATCGACGGATCGGTCAGACGTTCCATTTCTTCGAAAAGCCAGACCGCCCGGCCATTGGCCTCAAGCCGTTCGTGGAAATCTTCATAGATCACGCGCAGATGCGTCACATCCGAAAGCGCATAATTGATCTGTTTCGAAGATAACGGACGACGTGACCAGTCGGTGAACCGCATGGATTTGTCGATGCTTTTGCGCGCGACCTTGTTGACCAGTGTCTCGTATCCGACCTGGTCACCATAGCCAAGCACCATGGCCGCCACCTGGGTATCAAACACCGGATGGGGCACCTTGCCCGACAAATGTACGAAAATTTCGATATCCTGACGGGCCGCGTGAAACACCTTGATCACGCTTTCATCCTGCATCAGCTCAAACAGCGGCGACAGGTCAATGCCTTCGGCAAGCGGGTCAACCGCCGCACCGTTGTCCGAATGTTCCGGACTCGCAAGCTGCACAAGACACAGTTGCGGCCAATATGTCGAGTCCCGCATGAATTCGGTATCGACTGTAACGTAATCGAACTTGCGCAAGCTATCGCACAAGCTTCGCAGTTCTTCTGTAGTTGTAATAGGTTCCATGTCGATTGCTATAACATTGCCCGGAACAATTCGCCAGTGGCTTAGACGCAGGTCAGACCACCGCATTGACGGAATGGCTGATCGCCAAAAGCCCCGCCCTAGATGATTTCATCTTCATCAAGCAGCGGATCGGATTGCAGGTGGGTTTCGATGGCGTCCATGCGTTCCTGGACTTCTGCCGGACGTTTGATTGATGCGACATGAAACAGCGCATCGCCCTGATTGACGATCGGCAAATTGGTCCTCCCGATAATCAGGCCATCCTCGCGCGCCAGAACTTCTTCGTCGGTTTGCCCGAACGGATCGGCCACCGCGGCGACAACATCACCGGCATGCACGAATTCACCTGCCAGCTTGAAGGTCCGCAAAATCCCGCCAACCGGCGCACGCAGCCAGTGACTGTTGGACGATTTGAACGATGGCACGCGCGGTGTTCGCACGGTGCGTTCCGATGTCATGCCAAGTTTGCGCATCACACGCAGCACACCTGACACACCAGCCCGGATCGACATTTCATCAAAACGAAGTCCCTCGCCTGCTTCATAAAGCAGGATCGGCACCCCGATTTCGCGCGCGGCCTGGCGCAGTGATCCTTCACGCAGCGGACTGGTCAGAATGATCGGCGCGCCAAAGGCCTCGGCATATTCCATGATCTCCGGGTCGTCTTCATTGACCCTGATCTGGGGCAAGTTAACGCGGTTAACCGCGGCCGAATGCAAATCAATCCCGAAATCGGACCGTTCGACAATTTCGTGCAGAAAAAGATGCGCCAGCTGCGCGGCAAGCGATCCGCGCGCATGGCCCGGGAAACTACGGTTAAGATCGCGACGGTCGGGCAGATAACGGGTGTGGTTCAAAAAGCCGAACGCATTGACCAGCGGCACGGCAAGCAACGTGCCGCGCATCCCCTTCAATGCCGGGGATTTCAAGACACGGCGGATCACTTCGACCCCGACAATCTCGTCACCATGCACAGCCCCGCTGACAAACAGAACCGGCCCCGGCCGTTTGCCATGCACGACATTGACGGTCAGATTGACCGGCGTGTGGTTGGACAGAAGCGAGATCGGAATATCGACAATCTTGCGCGTCCCCGGAGCAACCTTTTTCCCGCCAATTTCAAAATCAGGTGTTTTGGGGGCCTTGGGAGTTTTTTCTTTTCCCTTGGTCGATCCGGTTTCGCTCATGCCGTTATCCTTTGCCTTTGGTCCGGACTTTTCCCGGACGGTAATCTTTTTCAAGGAATTCGATAATCATCCCGGCGATATCCTTGCCGGTTGCGCCTTCGATGCCTTCAAGCCCCGGCGATGAATTGACTTCCATCACAACCGGCCCGTGGTTGGAGCGCAAAATATCGACACCACAAACATTTAGCCCCATTGCCTTGGCGGCTTCAACTGCCGTTGCACGTTCCTGGGGGGTAATACGGACCGAACGGGCCGATCCACCGCGATGGATGTTTGACCGGAAATCGCCTTCGGCACCTTTGCGTTCCATGCTGGCGATGACCTTGCCGCCGATCACGAAACAGCGGATGTCGGTATTGCCGGCTTCCTTGATGAATTCCTGAACCATGATATCAACGCTGGCGCCACGGAATGCCTCGATGACCGATTTGGCGGATTTCTCGGTCTCACCCAGAACCACACCAATGCCCTGGGTTCCTTCCAGAAGCTTGATCACCACGGGCGCGCCACCCACGATCTGCAAAACCTCGTCGGTTTTCTTCGGATCATGGGCAAAGGCCGTCACCGGAAGGCCGACACCGCGACGCGACAGAATCTGAAGCGACCGCAACTTGTCGCGCGAACGACCGATCGCAACCGACTCATTAAGTGGATAAACCCCCATCATTTCGAACTGGCGCAATACCGCCAGACCGAATGACGTCACCGACACACCGATACGCGGAATGACCGCGTCATAGCCCAGAAGTTTCTTGCCGCCGTAATAGATTTCCGGCTTGAGCGAGGTAATGTTCATCGTCACCCGCAAGGTGTTGATGATTTCAATCTCGTGCCCACGCGCTTCGGCAGCCTCGACCAACCGTTTGTGGGAGTAAAGATTTGGGTTACGCGCAAGCATCGCGATTTTCATAAAATGAACTCCCGTGGTCGGTCACAATGGCCGTGCAGACGATCAGATGTCGCATGCCCGGTCTTGGAATATTGTCAGAAAGAAAAAACGATCCTGTCGGGAATTTGTTCCGCCACATGATCGTTCTTCTGCGCATCTAACTCTGTTCGGGCTTCCCTGCAAGATAAGATTTCGATGGTTGCACCAAAAATCTTCCTGCCTTCATCGCTGTACGCCCCAAAAGCATGGGAAACCCCATGATTGACCGGTTGGCGAGCGACACTTCAACTTTCAATCTGTGATGCCCGACAACGATATGGGTCGATACAATGAACCGTTCTTCGGCATTTCCGTTCGAAGAACGAATCTCGCGAAGCTCGACCAGCGGGGCCAGGCATTGAATGCGTCCATGCCCGTCTCCGCGATAATGGGGCAACACGAACTGGACGTAATCCTGTCCGTCCCGGGTTACCTGTTTGGGATTAAGTGCATGAAGCGACGATGTCCGCGCCCCTGTATCAACCTTGGCCTTGATCAGCGGAACGTCAAGATCAGGAAGTCCGATCCATTCACGCCAGCCAAGAACATGCCCCCCCGCCACCAGGGCATCGGTATGGGATTTGAATGACGGTTTTGCTTTAAGTCGTTGTGGGCTCACATGCACAATCCGGTAATTGAAAGTGCCTTGAATATAGCCTGCAAAAGGCTGATCGGCCTATGATTTTAACAGTGCGGGCGAAATTAGTCGGCGCGATCGGTTCCCGATGCCACCTGCATTTCTTCCATCACACTGCGTACAAGCGGCAAGGTCACCGCCCGCTTTTCGGCAAGGGCACGGCGATCAATCGCGGCGACCAGATCGGTCAGTGCCACAAAGGACCGCTCGATCCGGGGCAAAATATAGCTCACGGTTTGCGGCCCGGCCTGAATTTGCCGATCGGCAAACAGTTTAAGAAGAAGACCGACCATCAAATCGTCATCGGGCGGGGAAATTTCGCAGACCAAGGCCGCACCAAGACGGGATTTGAGATCGGGCAGCCCGACATTCCAGCGCGCCGGCGGCTGTGTCGCAGTAAGCAACAAATGCCCGTCCCGTTCCTTGAGCATGTTATAAAGATGGAAACAGGCGGTTTCATCAATGCCGCCATCGGCATCTTCGATCACAAGCCCCCTGGCATCGCCCAGCAGCGCGTCGGGATCACAACCGGCAAGATCGATTGCGGCAACACTCAGTGCAGCAGACCGGGCGCGCCAGACCTCTGCCAGATGGCTTTTGCCACAGCCCCTGGGCCCATAAAGACACAATGCCGGCACCGGCCATTTCGGCCACAGATCAATCCAGGCCACCGCATCGCGGTTGCATTGCGCGACCATGAAATCATCGCGCCCCAAAGCCGGACGCAATTCAAGTGCAAGGGGCAATTGCTGCGGGCCGACATCGGGCGCGACACTGTCGCGCTCGGCCGTAAGCTCTGCCTCGGGCACCGGTTTGTCCGTGTGATGGGCCGGATTGTGTTTCGCCGGGGTCACTGTGGTCTCAATTCTCGCCGTCTTCGATCGCATCACCACGCGGGTGATCCGGTCCATGATCATATAAACGACTACTGAGATACTGCCTTAAACCGTAACGCACAAGTACGCCGATCACCGCAGCCACCGGAACGGCCAGCATCACGCCAAGCAACCCGAACACCGCACCACCGGCCAGCAAGGCAAACATCACCCAGACCGCATGCAGCCCGACCTTGTCACCGACAAGCTTCGGTGTCAGGAAATTGCCTTCAAGAATCTGGCCGATCCCGAACACCAGCGCCACCAGACCAAGATCAAGACCGAACCCGAACTGGGCAATCGCCACCCCCATGCCAACCGCAAACCCGGCGAACATCCCGAAATAGGGCACAAAGGAAACAAGACCGGTCATCAACCCGATGACAAAGCCGAATTCAAGCCCGACCAGCGTCAGGCCAAGCCCGTAAAACAGTCCCAGCAATACACAAACCGATGCCTGCCCGCGCACAAAGCCCGCCAGCGTGTCATCAATTTCACGCGCGCACTGGCGGATATCGGTGGCGGAATGCCGGGGCAGATAACTGTCGACCTTGGCAACAATCTTGTCCCAGTCCCGCAGCAAATAGAACGACACAACCGGTGTGATGAACAGCAAACTGATAAAGTTCAAAAGCGCCAGCCCGCCCGACAGCACATTGGTCAGCACATTGCCGATCCATTTCAGCGCATTGGCACTTTGTCCCTTGACCGCATCAGACACACTTTGCAGGGTCTCGGGGGCCACCCGGTCCAGCACATGCTGAAGGTAGGGCGCAACATTGGTGCGCAACGCATCGACATAGCCCGGCAACCGTTCAAGGAACCCGGCAAGCTGGCTTCCGATCATCGGAACAATCAGCAACAGCACCAGAATGAAAACCAGGAAAAACAGCACCGTGATGATGCTGGTCGCGACCGTGCGGCTGGCACCGCGCGCCTCAAGCTTGTCTGCCAGCGGATCCAGGAAATAGGCAATCGCCATCCCGGCAACAAACGGCAAAAGGATGCTTGAAAACAGCCACACCAGAAAGAAGAATCCGACAATGAAAATAAGCCAGAAACGTGCCTGTTGCCGTAATGTCATGTCCGGGTTCCCCTTTGTTGCCAGACTCCCGAAGGACGCCGATAAGACGCCCGAACCGGCCACTGACGATCAATATCGCGGACCGCCAATTCGCAGACAGTCATTATCGCGGACTGGCCGGTGTCACGGGTTTATGACCTAGCCGCCGATCGACAAGCCCTGCAAGCGGTCCGATCCGGTCGGCTGGATGAACCACAATTCACCCATCCGCGTCAGGTTCAGGTTCTGCTGGTTAAGTGCTGTCTGAAGCTGACTGGTTGACCCGACAAAGTCGAGTGACAGTTGCACTTCACGGCGCGACATCGCGACAACGCGCGAATTGCGCACCACCGGAAGACCGATCAGTTTGTCTTCGATCTTGGCCCAGTCCTGAAGCCCGGTAATCGGAATAAACACCATCAGACTGCCGCCCGTGCTGTAATTGATCAGGTTGGCCCGTTTCCAGCCATCGGCAAGCTGATCCTGAACCGCCTTGGCCGCACGGACCAGCGTTTCATTAAGCGTCTCGTCAGGCAGCGTGTTTTCCTGAACACCAAATACCTGCGGGCCGCTATTGGGATCATAGCGGGTAACCGTCACATCAACGGTTTCCGCCCCCGTCGCCCCACTGACATCGGCACTGGCGACAACGGCAACATCCGCACCATAACGTTTGGCCAATGCCGCCAGACGTTCCATTGATCCGTTTTCGGCCTGTTCGGCGGAAACGGTCCCGATATCGGTCAGATCACCAATCGGTGCCTTGATCGGCACCAGACCGGATGTGGCAACATTGCGTGCCCAGACATCGCGCCACGGGTTGGGATCATCCCACAAGGTGACATAGCCCGATGTCCGGTAAACCGGCACAATCATCACCGGCTTGGATTGCAGTTCGGCAAAGGAAATGTCGCGGAACCGCAAAAAGCGCCGCAACTCGTCATCCTTGAACCGCACGGTCATGTCCGCGATATAGCGAACCGATGACGTCTTTTCATTCGACACCCCGAAATCGCGCACCATATTGGTAATTTCCGAGCCCGCCGGCATCTGCAATCCGGCGCGATCTTCCGGCAGGGTCAAACGCGCAATCACTTCTTCGAATGCCTTGCGCTGGCCGATCTCGAGTGCCTTTTCACGGGCGGCGGCGGCTGTTTCCGCACTTTCATCAACGTGAACACCGGTCACGGTGAAAATGTCCTGCGCAAAAGCCGGAAAAGCCATCAGCGCAGAAACCGTAACAGCGCCAGCCAACATCTTGATGTTTTTCAATGAAGTAAGCACGTATGCCTCGTTGCCCTAATCGTGTCTTGTCGAATTATTTTGCAATCGCCCTTGTGGCATGTTGCACGCATTCTGGAAAGAAAACTCTGTCATGCGCAGGTGATCATTGCATATTGTCCGCGTTTGAGTATTTTCGCCCCAGCGGAAATTATCAAGCCCGCGTTTTTTATCAGTAGGACTGGCGGACATTCCTGCAACTGATTAAAGGCGTCAGTAAGGCGGATTGGTCAAACAGCAGCATATTTGCTGCGGCCCGGCCCGCAAATGCCCAGTGAACGTCGCTTGGAAGTCGGTACGTATTGATGAAAAACGCGGGTTGCCCCGCTGTTTTTTCATGCATGCGCGAAGCCAAGGATCACCAAAATGACCGCCTCCAAAGGCCTTACCTATAAGGACTCCGGTGTCGATATTGATGCCGGAAATGCCCTTGTCGATCGAATCAAACCGCTTGCAAAAGCAACCTCGCGGTCCGGTGTTTCCGGCGGGCTTGGCGGTTTTGGTGCCCTTTTTGACCTCAAAGCGGCCGGCTACAACGATCCGGTTCTGGTTTCCTGCACCGATGGTGTCGGCACCAAGCTTAAGGTCGCCTTCCTCGCCGACAAACATGACACGGTTGGCATCGATCTGGTCGCCATGAGCGTCAATGACCTGGTCGTTCAGGGTGCCGAGCCGCTTCTGTTCCTCGATTACTTTGCAACCGGCAAACTGTCGGTCGACAATGCCGCCGATGTGGTTGCCGGCATTGCCGAGGGCTGCAAACAGGCTGGCTGTGCGCTGATTGGCGGGGAAACCGCCGAAATGCCGGGCATGTATTCGGATGGCGAATATGACCTTGCCGGTTTTGCCGTCGGGGCTGCCGAACGTGGCGAACTTCTTGATGGCAGCAACGTTGCCGAAGGCGACGTGATCCTTGGTCTGGCATCAAGCGGTGTTCATTCCAACGGTTATTCGCTGGTCCGCAAGGTTGTCGACAAGGCAGGCCTTGGCTATTCCGACGAAGCCCCGTTCGCACCGGGCAAAACCGTTGGCGAGGCCCTGCTTGAACCGACCAAAATTTATGTCAAAAGCTGCCTGGCAGCGCACAAGGCCGGGATGGTCAAGGCCCTTGCCCACATTACCGGTGGCGGCCTGACCGAAAACGTTCCGCGTGTTCTTCCCGAAAACCTGACCGCTGTCTTTGATGCCAGCACCTGGGAATTCCTGCCGATCTTCAAATGGCTCGCAGCCGAGGGCGGCATTCCCGCCGTCGAAATGGCGCGGACCTTTAACTGTGGCATTGGCATGTGCGTCGTGGTTCCGGCTGACAAGGCGGATGCGGCCGAAGCATTGCTGCGTGAACATGGTGAAACCGTCAGTCAGATCGGTGTTATCGGCCCGCGCGCCGGTGATGGCCCGCAGGTCGTCATCAAGAACATGGGCCCTGCATGGGAAAAGTAAGCAAATTGAAACTCGCCGTTCTGGTCTCAGGCGGCGGGTCCAACCTGCAAGCCATCATTGATGCCTGCAATACGCCCGACTACCCGGCCGAAATCGTTCTGGTTTTCTCAAACCAGCTTGATGCAGGCGGGCTGGAACGCGGGCGCAAGGCCGATATCCGGTCCGAGGCCATCTCGCACAAAGGCTATCCGGGCGGACGCGAAGCCTATGACACCGCCGTCAGTGCCCTGATCGAAGAAAGCGGTGCGGATCTTGTGGTTCTGGCAGGCTACCTGCGACTGGTCAGTGAAAGCTTTGTCACCCGCTGGAAAGACAGGCTGATCAATATTCACCCGTCGCTTCTGCCAAGCTTCAAGGGCCTGCATGTGCATCAGGCTGCCCTGGATGCCGGGGTCAAATTTGCCGGTTGCACCGTGCATTATGTCGTCCCCGAAGTCGATAGCGGCCCGATCATTGCCCAGGCCGTTGTCCCGGTCCTTCCGGGGGATGATGCAGGTAAGCTGGCCCAGCGTATCCTCAAACAGGAACACCGCATCTATCCGCAGGTCATCCGCTGGATCGCCGAAGGCCGCGTTTCGGTTGATGACAAGGGCATCGTAACGGTTGCCGATGCCAAACCTGCCGAGTTTGCGGAAATCAATCCGGCGATTGAACCGGCTTGAAAGAACCTTTGGCGCAGATTACGCAGGCTGATTTAAGGGCGGTTTGATCCGCCCTTTTTTCATGGTGGCATCTTGCGCCCGACCGGTTTCAGACCAGATTACGCAAACGGTTTTCCATCCGTTTCCCCTGGTCCAAAGGCCCATCATGAACAAAACCATCCGCAACATCGTCCTTGGCGTCATGCTTGCAACCTTTATCGCGCCAATCGGTCTGGCGATCACTGAAAGCCACGCCCAGAACGCAAACTGGCGTGCAACCAAATGCGCACTTTATCAAACCCATCGGGATGATATCCGGGCACAAATGCCCGCAAACGCCACCAGCACTGCCTTTGACGATCAGGAAGACGAATTTGTCGCATCGGGCTGCACGGCACGCGCCTATGTCTGCCCGCAAAACCGGGCCGAACTGGAATATGCCAATCTGATGTCTGTCGTGATGATGAACGAAGGGGCCACCGGGTCGTTTCTGCCCTTTGCCTGCAAGGAAACCGGCAGATAGGACGCAGACAGGACAATGTGATCCTGTCCACACCCTTGGCCAAAGGGATGATATCCCCGGTTAATCTTACCCTTGCCCGCGCTCTACCTTGCGGATATACATTTGAAAAATCCCAAAACCCAGGAGGTAGATTTGCAGGGTAACGATTACGAACTGACCGAAACCCATGTTGCCATCTATGAAGGCTTCACCAGCTTTGTCAAATGGTCGACCATTTCGGTTATTGCCATTCTGATCCTGATGGCGATCTTCCTGCTGTGATCTGCCAAATGGCAGAACCGGAAATGTAAAAAGCTGCCGTTGACCGGCAGCTTTTTTGTTTGTTAAGGCGCTTAAATAGTATCGGTGTTATAGGTGATGACGTCAAATCCCTCTGCCGCAATTGGTGGCTGAAACGCCGCACAGATTTGATGGAACTGAGCATCACTGGCAGCAAATTGATGTTCGCCCGCCTGATTGCGGGCATGCAGGCGCTGTTTGCAGATGTCTTCTTCCAGATCAAGGAAGTGCAATTTGTGCCCTGCCCCGACCTCTTCATAAATGCCGCGCATCCAGCCACGTAACGCGCGCGTGTTGGCCGGGAAATCCAGCACGACCGAAAGACCTGACATCAGCAACATGCTGACATGCGGCCCCATGACGTCACGCAGTTTTCGCGACGCACGAACATAATCCGATACTGTGTGCATCTGATCGCCAAAAAGAACGGATAACCATTCATCTTCGGCAATCAGAACCGTTCCCGGTTTGCGCGCCAGTTCGGCGGCAAGCGTCGATTTCCCCGATGCAATTTTCCCGCATAACATATGCAGCACCGGTTGCCCTACCAATCCATGGGCCAATGCATGGGCCAATGCATGGGCCAAGGCATGGTCCGGTGACATTCGATCTTGATCTGATGTGGATAATGACATTGCGATCTCCCTGTTGGAAATGCCGGGAGACAGACACAAAAAACCCGCCTCACGCGGCGGGTGGTTTCATTTGGTCAAAATGTCACAACCCCGCCATCCTGTGAATGGCGGTAAAAATTCGTGCAGAACTGGTTACGACGTTTTCCATGGCCTGATCATGGCATGGTCACCCAATGCTGTCCAGCACGCTGCGTCGCACAAAAAGACATTAATACAAAACTTATTCACCCATAGGTTAAATATCGGTAAGATCAATCTGTTGTCCTGATACGGATCCGGACCGCACCGGATGCAAAGGGCGATTCAAACGCCCACAGCACCACAACCCTGAAATCCGAAACAATCGGACCCGCAATTGGGGAGGAAACAATGCAAGGAAGCGACTACGACGTCGAACTGGTCAAAATCCACGAAGCAGGCTGGCACCATTGGACCAAGTTCGTTTTGTGGAGCATTATCTCCATCTCTGTTTTGCTGCTGTTAATGGCAGCTTTCCTGATCGATTAACCGCGCCGTTCTGTCACACAGACACAAAAAAACGCCCCGCAATCTGCGGGGCGTTTTGATGCCGGATGAACCGGAATTCTGTATTCTAAGCTTAGCCGACGATTTCGGTCTGAGCGAAGAAGTAAGCAATTTCGATTGCAGCGTTTTCGAGCGAGTCCGAACCATGGACCGAGTTCGCTTCGATGGATTCTGCAAACTGCTTACGGATGGTGCCTTCCTCGGCGTTTGCCGGGTTGGTTGCACCCATAACTTCGCGGTAGGTCGCGACAGCGTTTTCGCCTTCCAGAACCTGGACGACGACCGGGCCGGAGACCATGAAGTCTACCAGTTCACCGAAGAACGAACGTTCTTTGTGAACTGCATAGAAACCTTCAGCCTGAGCGCGGGTCAGAGCGACGCGCTTCTGTGCGACAATGCGCAGGCCAGCTTCTTCGATGACGGCGTTGATTTTGCCGGTCAGGTTGCGGCGCGTTGCGTCCGGCTTGATGATCGAAAGAGTGCGTTCGACAGCCATTGGTTTCACCTAGCTACTTTAAAAATTTCGTTACCCCCCAAGAGGGCCTCCAAAAGGGCCTGCGGAACATAAAGGAGCCATACATAAGCACTCCCTTATCATCCACAGACCCAAAGGTTGGCGCTATATAAACGGGGTTGAAGCGCAACGCAACAGATAGTTCTACCCGCGCAATACAGACTTGCAGTAGCTGCATTGACCTCAAAACCATCACGAAAATGCGCAAAAACGCATAAAACTGCGATTTTCCCGACGGTTACTTTGTCCCCCCCCGGCCGCCAATTTCCGCCGGTTACAGTTTCAAGAAACCTTGCTTCAAATCGTACTCTGCCCTATTGAAAGCACAGAAATCCTTGCGATTCCCCCGGATCATGGCGGGAAAGACCGGGAAACCCGATACCCACGATCAAGAGAACGACCGATAAAATGCTGCAAATTACCGATCTCACCTATCGTATTGGTGGCCGTGTCATTCTTGACCAGGTTTCCCTAACCATTCCCGATGGCCACAAGGTCGGCCTGATTGGCCGCAACGGGGCGGGTAAATCCACCCTTTTGAAACTGATTTCCGGTGAACTGGCCACCGATGGCGGCGACATTCGCCTGTCCAAGCGGGCGCGCATGGGGGTTGTCTCCCAGGAAGCCCCGGCAGGCAGCCGTTCGCTGATTGAAACTGTTCTGGCTGCGGATACCGAACGCGCCAGCCTGCTTGAAGAAGCCGAAACAACCACCGATCCCCATCGCATTGCCGAAGTCCACACCCGCCTTGCCGATATTGATGCCCACACCGCCGAGGCACGGGCAGCATCGATCCTTTCGGGGCTGGG
This sequence comes from Thalassospira sp. MCCC 1A02491, assembly GCF_001613785.1. Classification (NCBI taxonomy): domain Bacteria; kingdom Pseudomonadati; phylum Pseudomonadota; class Alphaproteobacteria; order Rhodospirillales; family Thalassospiraceae; genus Thalassospira; species Thalassospira sp. MCCC 1A02491. The sequence goes on from NZ_LPVX01000012.1 coordinate 227,085, forward strand.
CTTTGATGCCGATGCCCAGCAACGCCCGTGCGATGATTTTTCCGGCGGCTGGCGGATGCGTGTCGCACTTGCCGCGACCCTGTTCCTGCGCCCGGATCTGCTGCTGCTGGATGAACCGACCAACCACCTTGATCTCGAAGCCACCATCTGGCTTGAAAACTATCTGATCAACTATCCCGGCACGATCATCCTGATCAGCCATGATCGTGATCTTTTGAACCGCGCGGTCAAATCGATTGCCCATCTGCATGACGGCACCGTCACGCTGTATGGCGGCAACTATGACAAGTTTGCCAAGACCCGGCGCGAACAGATGGAACTGGCTTCCAAACAATATGAAAAGCAGATCGCCCAGCAAAAACATCTGCAATCCTTCATCGACCGCTTCCGCGCGAAGGCCAGCAAGGCCAAACAGGCGCAAAGCCGTGTCAAGATGCTTGAAAAAATGGGGCCTGCGATCCCGGTCGTCGAAGACCGCAGCATTACCTTTGACTTCCCAAGCCCCAAGGAACTGCCACCGCCCCTGATCAATATCCACAATGGCGAAGTCGGCTATGAACCGGGCAAACCGGTATTGCGCAATATCAGCCTGCGCATTGATATGGACGACCGCATTGCCCTGCTTGGTGCCAACGGCAACGGTAAATCGACCCTGGCGAAATTGCTCTCGGACCGGCTTGAACTGATGGCCGGTGAAAAGACCGCCTCAAGCAAACTGCGCATCGGCTATTTTGCCCAGCATCAGACCGACGAACTGATCGGTGAACAGACCCCCTATCAGCATATGGCGGCCCTGATGCCCGATGCGATCGAAAGCAAGGTGCGCGCACAACTTGGCCGCTTTGCCTTCGAAGGGGACAAGGGCGACACCAAGGTCAAAGACCTTTCGGGTGGCGAAAAGGCACGTTTGCTGTTTGCGCTGATGACCCTTGATGCACCGCATATGCTGATCCTCGATGAACCGACCAACCATCTTGATATCGACAGCCGCGATGCGCTGAACCATGCGCTTAACGCCTATGAAGGTGCCGTGATCATCATCAGCCACGATCCCTATCTGATCGAAGCCTGTGCCGATCGTCTGGTTCTGGTGGCCGATGGTACGGTAACCGCCTTTGACGGCGACGTATCGGAATATCGCCAGTATCTTCTCGATCGTGCGCGTGCCGAACGCCGGGCCAACAAGGCCGGCGAAGACGATGCCAATGGCAAGGACGCCAAACGCGACCGCAAAGCCGAACGCCAGCAGGCCGCCGAAAAACGCAAGGCCGCCGCCCCGGTCAAACGCGCGATCGAAAAGCTCGAATCCCAGATGGAAAAATTGTCCGCGCGCAAGGCCGCAATCGAAACCGAAATGGCCGACCCCAAACTTTATGAGGCCGCCAATGGCCAGAAGCTCGGCGACCTTCAAATGGAACTGGGCAAGATCGAAAGCCAGCTTGGCGACATCGAAATGCAGTGGATGGAAAAGCAGGAAGAATACGAAACGCTTGTGGCGTAACCTTTGCACGTCACCCTCACATCCCATGCCAAACCAAAAAGACAGGCTCTATCAGCCTGTCTTTTTGTTTAATCCCGGCATTGTCTGCTGATGGCTTAATGCAGTGCTCTTGCCGCGTCACTGCCCTTTGCCTTGCGCACGCGCTTTTGCTGATACATTTTTTCATCGGCAAACCCGATCAGCGCGATCGTTTCATTGCAATCCCCGGGATAGACAGCAATCCCGATGCTGGCCCCGACCGTGATGCTAAGGGCATCAATCTCAATCGGGCGCTGGATCGATGCCGCGATTTTCTGGGCCACCCATTCGGCTTCATCGCGTCCGTTCACCGCATCGGCAATCACCGCAAATTCATCCCCGCCCAGTCGGGCAACCGTATCGCCCTGACGCACGGTATTCTTGATGCGTTCACCGACCTTGCGCAGGACCTGATCGCCGATTTCGTGACCATAACGGTCATTGACCGGTTTGAAACCATCCAGATCAATATAAAGAAGCCCGATCGAATGGCCTTCGTTTTCCGCATGACCACAAGCAACTTCAAGCCGGTCTTCAAACAGCAACCGGTTGGGCAACCCGGTCAGGGCATCATGATTGGCCTGACGCCACAATTCCTGTGCGTTTTCCATGTGGCGTGAAATGTCAAAACCCATCTCGACGAAATTGACATCCGATGTTGTCGGATCGGTAATCGCGCTGACCACGACATTGGAATAAAAGAAATCCCCGCTTTTGCGGCGGTTGCGCACTTCGCCTTCCCAGGTGCCATTGGCACGCGCCGCCATCAGTATCTCGTCGAGTGCCTCGGCATTTTCGCGCTGGGCACGCAGGAATGATAACGGCTTTCCGATTGCTTCGTTTGGCAAATATCCGGTCATCGCGGTAAAGCCCGGATTGACCTTAAGGATCGTGCCCGTGTCATCGGCGACAACCACACTGTTTTTTGATGCCCGCAAAACCTGTTCAGATAAGCGCGCGTCAAAGCTTGCAACGATCTGGTTCTGACGGGTCCAGGCATAGGCCGCACTGCCGATCGCAATCAGGAAAATGAACGCGGTCGAAACAATCGTCAACGTGTCACGTTCGGGCGACAGCAACTGTTCAAGCACATCATTGGGCAACCGCGCCCCGACATACAGGTTCAACCGGCTGCTTTTTTCCTGATCACTGCCAAAGATCACCGAGAGGGACCGATTGGAATTGCGCGCCAGAAGAAGATCGGAAACATCAAGCCGCTGGACCGAATAGAAACCGCTATCAACCCTGAAACTTTGCAATCCCAGTTGCATGCTTTCCCAGGCTTTCGGGTAACGGTCACCGATCACCGCGGGCATACCGGTCAGTTCCTCGGACCAATTTTCGCCCGGCTTGCCGCCCAGCATCCAGCCGCCATCGCCATCCAGAACAAACGGCTCTGCCCCGTCAAGTTTCAGCGACTTGACCACTTCTTCTAGTGTCGATGCCGCCCGAAGGTTCAAGACCACAACGCCATGGCGTTCCCCGAACCGGTCAAAGACCGGCGCCGACAGCCGGATAACCGGCTTGATCGGCTTTTCGATCTGGCCAAACTCCTCGTTCAGATCGACACCCGATATATAGATCGTCCCGCGCGGCGCATTGCGGGCCAGCTGGAAATAGGGTCGCTCGCTTTTGTTCTGAAGTTCGCGTCTGGGCACGGAAAACGGAATGCCGCTGCCGTAATTGACGCGCACGATTTCCATGCCATCATTGTCAAGCAGCCTGATCTGGTCATAAATCCCCCGCCGCAGCGAAAAGACCGCAAACTCGTCAGCCACCTGATCAAGACTGGCCGTTCCGGCGATCACCGCATCGATCTGCTGGCTTTCGGACAGGATCAAAAGATCGGAAACCACAATATCGATGCGTTCGCGCAATACCGATATCGATTTTTCCAGTGCATAACGCTGGTCATCGGAAATGACCTTTTCGCGCACGGCACTGCCTTCCCATGACAGCAACCCGACCACAGCCAGGAACACGGCACTCAGCGGTGCGAAACACACCAGAAATGACTTCACATGACCGAATCTGATCATCGCTTTCCCGCTGTTTGATGAACCATGTTCCAAGCCGTTTCTGGCCGGCACCGTTAAGGAAACCCTATTCATAACAATGATTTCAACAAATCATAACGCATCAACCGGCATTCGCATACCGCTTGTCGGGCTGATCACGCGATATTGTCTCCATGCCCCGGCACCCTGACGCCACAATCGCGCAATGACGATGCCGCGCATTGGCCAATCATCCTGACATGATCCTGTCAGCAGCCCCCTGCTACCTTGCCCGCATCACAACCGTTATTCATCTGGCAAGGTCCCCTCCCCATGACACTCATGACACTCACGACACCCATGACTTACGTTGAAAACCTCTGGCTCTTTTTCGTTCTGCTGTCGGGCATCATTATCGTGCCTGGCATGGACATGTTTTTTGTCATTGCCAATGCCCTGACCGGTGGGCGGCGTGCTGGGCTTTCGGCGACCGCCGGCATCATGCTGGGCGGTGTTTATCACACCCTGCTTGGCGCGATTGGCATTAGCGCCCTTCTGGCAATTGCGCCTTGGCTTTTGAATGTCATGCTGTTTGCCGGTGCGGCCTACATGATCTGGATTGGTGTGACCCTGATCAAAAGTGCGATCACGGTCGGGGCCATCCGGGCAGCCAGACCGTCTTCACTCTGGATCGCCTTTCGCCAGGGCATGATTACCTGCATGCTCAATCCCAAGGCCTATTTGTTTATTTTCGCCGTCTACCCGCAATTCATCCGTCCGCAATATGGACCACTTTGGTCACAGGCGCTGGTGATGGGGATCATGACAGCGGCGGTCCAGCTTGCGGTCTATGGCGCACTCGCACTTGCGGCGGGAACAAGCCGCACCCTGATCACCGGCAACCCGACCGCAACCATCTTTATCGGTCGCGCCGCCGGGGCATTATTTATCGGCGTCGCCCTTCTGACCGCCTGGCAAGGGGCAATGACCCTGAACTGAACTGAACTGAACTGAACTAGGCTGGGCTGGGCTGGGCTGGGCTGGGCTGAACTCAACCGGACTGGACTGAACCAAGCCGTGCCGGTCCGGACATCCCAAGCTTGCAGGCTGAACTGAAAGGCATCGGGGCCCATCCGAGTCCGTGTCCGAGTGCGGGTCAGGCTGGGATCGGGCTGAAGAGAGCAGAAGCACGCTTAAATGGGCAGAAATGGATATAAATACCCCAAACTGGCCGTCCCCCTGACGCCGCACTCCAAATCGCCGTCCCTTCCCTGCCCTGCCCCGACCGATCCAGCCGTAATCTGTCGTAAGTCATCCCGATCAGAGATAAGACAGGATGATGTCAAATGACATACAGACCGGACGACGCGATCCGGTCCGGATCACGCGGATGGCTAGAACGTAAAACACCCGCGAACCGGATTGGCCCGCGGGTGTTTTGACTATTCAGCCAGATTTAATAATCAAGCCGATTATTCGGAAATTTTAAAGACCGGAAGCACCGAACCTTCGTATTTGGTTTCGATGAACTGACGGATCGCATCATCGTGATAGGATTCAACCAGGGTTTTGACCCACGGTGCGTCCTTGTCCTGGGTGCGGGTGACGATCACGTTGGCATACGGGCTGTCATTGCCTTCGATCGCGATCGAATCCTTGATCGGGTTCAGACCGGCTTCAAGCGCGTAGTTGGTGTTGATCGCCGAGGCATCAAGATCCGCCAGCGAACGCGGCAGCTGTGCAGCGTCGAGTTCGACAAAGCGAATGTTTTTCGGGTTTTCAATCACGTCAAGCGGGCTGACAACCAGACCGACAGACGGATCAACCTTGATCAGGCCCTGTGCCTGAAGCACCAGAAGCGCACGACCGCCATTGGTCGGGTCGTTCGGGATACCGATTTCGGCACCGTCTTCAAGCTCGTCCAGGCTTTTGATCTTGTCGGAATAAATGCCCATCGGGGTCAGGATGTTGTAACCGACAACGGCCAGGTCATAGCCACGATCCTTGATCTGGTTGTCCAGATACGGCTTGTGCTGGAAGCTGTTGGCCTGAAGGTCACCATCATCAAGCGCCTGGTTCGGAATGACATAATCCGAGAAGCTGACGATTTCGATATCAAGGCCTTTGGTCGCCGCAACCTTGACGACTTCTTCCATGACTTCTTCATGCGCACCCGGGGTAACGCCGATTTTGATTTTTTCGTTGGCAAGTGCCTGACCGGTCAGGGCCGATGCCAGAACGGCCGCAGCCGTCAGTTTAAGCAGAAACCGCATTGTAAAAACTCCTTGTTTTCGCTGTTTTTTGCGGGAATTTCAAAATATGAGGGTTGCTCATATATTCCGTTTGTCGGCTTTGCGCGCCATCCAGTCGCCGGAGCTTTGGACCGCCTGCACAACCACAATCAGGGTAATCACCACAGCCGCCATCACATCGGGGCGGAACCGCTGATAGCCGTACCGAATGCCAAGATCACCAAGACCACCGGCACCAACTGCCCCGACCATCGCCGAATAGCCGATCAGGGTGACGGCAGTCAGGGTCAGACCATGAATAATGCCGGGCAAGGCTTCGGGCAGAAGCACCTTGGTCACGACCTGAACCGGGCGGGCGCCCATGGCCTGGGCAGCTTCGATCAGGCCGCTATCGACTTCGCGAATGGCGCCTTCTATGATGCGCGCGATGAACGGGATCGCCGCCACGGTCAGCGGGACAATCGCCGCAGATGTGCCGATCGAGGTGCCGACGACAAACCGGGTGAACGGAATGATCGCAACGGCCAGAATGATGAAGGGCACGGAACGGGTCGCATTGACGATCGGGCCAAAGATGCGCTGGAACCAAAGGGCTTCAAACAGCTCCCCCCGGCCGGACGTCGCCAGAAGCACGCCAAGCGGCAACCCCATCGAGGTGCCAAGCGCCAAGGCAGCCGCCACCATATAAAGGGTTTCGCCGGTTGCCTGAAGCAAGATCGGTGCGAGTGTTGAAAACATGATTAACCCTCCTGCCCGCTGGATTGGTCCCGGGATTGCGCACTATCCTGACCGGCGCGAAATTCGACGAATTCATCGGCCAGAAGCGATTTGGTGGTGTCATGGACCGGGTTGGCAAAGATGCCGTCAACCTGTCCTTCTTCGACAATCACCCCGCCATCCATCACCGCCACACGATCACAGAGCGCCTTGACCACCGCCATTTCATGGGTGATCACCACCATGGTCAGACCAAGGCGCTTGTTGATGTCTTTAAGCAGATTAAGGATCTGACGGGTGGTTTCCGGATCCAGGGCCGAGGTGACCTCGTCACACAGCAAAACCTTCGGGCTTGATGACAGCGCACGTGCAATGCCGACGCGCTGTTTCTGGCCACCGGACAGTTCGGCTGGATAACGGTCACGCTTTTCCTCAAGCCCGACCAGCGGCAACAACGGATCGACGGCGGCGGCAATCTCGGTCTTGCTGGCACCGGCCAGTTCAAGCGGCAATGCGATATTGTCATAGACCGTGCGCGACGACAGAAGATTGAAGTGCTGAAACACCATGCCCAGCTGACGCCGAAACAGCGGCAGGTCACGGTTGGAAAGCTTGGTAACGTCGGTGCCATCCACAATCACCGAACCCGAAGTCGGCGTTTCAAGCAGGTTGATGCAACGGATCAGGGTGGATTTCCCGGCACCGGAACGGCCAATGACACCAACAATCTCGCCGGCTGCGATATCAAGATCGATACCGCGCAGCGCCGTATGTTCGTCACTGCCACGTCGTGCAGGATAAGTCTTCTGGACGTTCGAGAGCCTGATCATGGACCTCAACCTTTCCGTAGATACAAAAAAACCGCCGCGGCTTCACCGAGGCGGTCGTACATACGGAGCATATACGCCCTCTCGCTTTAGCCGCATTTTTATCGCGCCCGCAAGCTGAGGAGCAAATCGGCGCGTTCGATATAACCTGTGTACCCCACTGAACGCAGTTCATCAATGGCAATGATCATGCATTTTACGCATGGCTTTTATGATCGGCAAATATACAACACTAAAATTTTGTTTAAACTCCCCACCGCCACAGCGTCACAAATGCCCGCTCTCTCCGTCTAGTTTTGGTCAACATCAATGCGGGATTGGACAGATGGCCTATGCCGACCGGATCAGCGACCTTGCCAGAACACTTGCCCAATACCCGACCGTGGTAACGGTAACGGGCAACAAGGTTGATGTACGCACCAAGGCACAGCTTTCAACACTCTCCTCGGAAACAGCGTCGCTGCAAAAACTTGCCGCCGAAGGAGACGCTGCTCTTGCCAGTGGAAAATGCCCGGATGCCGCCAACCTGTCATCGCGCCTGCAATCCGGCGCCGGTCAAATCACCGCCACCCTGTCTGCCTTTGGCGCACAGGATGCAGAACGCCTGAAATCCATGAGCATCTTCAGCAAACAGAAATTCGATGCCAGCGCCACATCACGCTATCAGGCGGAGAAACGCTTTGCCGATGAAGTCAACAGCCTGTTGACCCAGGAAGCACAGGCGGTCGCGAAATTGGAAAGTGGCACCAAGCCAGCTCCCTCACCGCAGCCCGATCCAAAACCCCAGCCGCAACCAACCCCACAACCGACACCAAAGCCGGAACCGACGCCCACACCTTCACCAATACCGTCATTACAGGACGTCATCGCATCCCTGCCCGGTTATTTGCAGATTACCATTCCAGATTCCGTTGCTGGTTACGATGCCGTCAGCCTGGCAGATGCCTGCAAAACGGCCGGTGATGCCGCAATCAAGCTTGGCGCGAAAACGCCCGCCGGAATCATTGATTACGCAACAGCGCAATTCACAGGTGGCCCGGATGTCTTTGGTCAATCCTGGGCCACCGCGATCCTGAAAGATACCGCACTTGGCACCATTGATGACCGGATTGCGGTTTTGAACAACGCGCTTTTGGCGCGGCAACTGATTGCCGACGCGATGAATGAAAGCCCATCCCACGAACCTGTCAGCCGCTGAGGATGCCATGGCAAATTACACCGTCCAGCTTACCGCCCCTGCCGGCGTTTATCCGTTTAACACGGTACGTGTCTCGCTGACCTGCGCGGGTCAACCCCAACAAATTCAGAATATGATCCTGACGCCGAATGTTGCAGTTTCACATGTATTCGATATTGCAAACGGCACATGGGACCTCGAAATTTCAGGCGCGGGTTTCGTGCCCGTCAACGAACCGAATATTGTGGTAAATGGTAATGCCCTTAATCCCAAGAATCTTGATGTAGTCTGGTATACGCTTCACACAGACCGCAATCGCGACGGTATTCTGGATGATGCTGGCCTTCTTAATCAGGTCACACCAGCGGCGATCACCTATGGCACCGCCGGTATCGGTGCAATCATTCCGGTCAACTGCAATCGTGACGGTAACAATACTGCCCGCGGATATGCAGACAACCAAGACCAGCGGGTTAACGGGAACAATGATCTTGTCACCGGCACATCCCGCCTTGAAATCCGACGCAATGCCCTTGGCCCGAATGCTGTTGCCCCCGTCGTTCCGGTGGGCTGGAGTTTATTACTCACTGTGATCGGCACCCTTGGTGAAAACCCGGCCAGGCAACATTTGCGTATTTTCAACGGCATTCTCAATAACAGCACCGAAATCATCGGCCCCGAAACGACCGATAATGTACCAATCGCAACTGCCTCGATTGGCGCGAGCAAGCTTTACGCGCTCGAAGCCGTCCGGTTTGCCGGAAACGGATTTACATCCGGACAAATTCGCATTGCCCTGCATGTAATCCAGCCGGAAGTCACGGGTATTGGCAATCCAACCTATCTGTATGCAGATCGCGTTGTCGTTGCACGCTGGATCGGCAATCATCACTTGCAAGAAGTAACCCGAATGTATGTCGCCAATGCCAACAATGCCCAGTTTCGCCTCGACCTCGGTGCGGCAGCGGCTGCAGACAATCCGGTTATTCCGGTTACAGTTGGCGCCCCGATCACCGCAACTCCGACGGCAGTACCTTATCTGAACGGAAACGTCTGGGCCCCCTATCTTGGCGGCGTGTTACCTGCCGGTGATGACCGTTGGATGCGCGACACCATTGTGTCAGGGCATTGCGCATGGCCGGGCAACGGAGCCGGTGTTGAAAACAAAGATGTCTTCATGAAAACCCACCGCTGGCGGCATTTGCAGAACTGGGTTTACGAGACCCTGATCAGCGCCAATGTCGGGGTTTCCTATCCCGCAGCCGGAAGTGCTGATGGCATTACATCAGCCAATTCAGGCGGGAATATTGCCGTAACCCCACCTGTTCAGAAAACGGTAAATGGTGCCGTCACGCCGTATCGATACGGCCGGATTTACTATGGGCATAACCGGTATCACACAGTTGATGCCAGCAGTCGCAACTTCATGGCTGCCCAGAACATGCAAGCACCGATCATTCTGGATACGGACTGGCTTGAAGTCGGGCATGTTGATGAAATGTTGACCTTCATCCCGGACAACAACCCGGCCAGTGCATTCAAGAAATGGAAACTTCTGGTGGCAAGCCCGGCGGAAGCCTATCGCCTGATGACCAATGCCCAGAGAGCACATGGTGGCGCACGCGTTCTTAACCGTGCGGTCTGGAACATCGGCACCAACAGCTTTGACTATGCAAGTTTGCAAATCCGCGAGACACAATGGGATAATGTGAATGCACGATATCATCGTGTCGGTGTGGATGTCGGGGCAACAATTAATGACTTCCTCGGAAACGGGCAGGCCCCACTTCTAAATCCGCGAAATGTGCGTGCGCGATTGCGTTACACATATCAGCAACTGCGAAACTGGAATGTAAACGGCGTCGAAGTCATCATCAATCGCAATGTTAACCTGTTGAAACAGGCGTTTGATCTTGACGATACCGACATTATCAAGGTGCCGGTCATATTCTTCCCCGAAAGTTACAATGACGGTGATTTCACCTTTGCCGACAAAGTGTCCGGCTGGACAATCGGGCGAGACAACGGGTTTAACGTCTATCCCGGAAAGCAGGGCGGTTTTCAGTGCGGGGCACTGACCGGCGATATGCCAAACATGTTCGTTGGCAATGACCGACTGATGATCCCCAAACCGTTTGGCCCGTGGATTGAGGACAATACAAATCCACATCACGGTTATGATCTCTTTGAGCGCGACCTTGACGGAAAAGTCAGGGCAATTGTTGGCGGTCCAACATGTGAATTCATTGATGACTGGGATGATTACCATGTTGCGCTTGGTGAGATTCACTGTGGCACCAATGAACTTCGTGATCGATACGATGGCCAGACGGCGTTTGGCAATGCCCGCTATGCAAACTGGTGGACGGCTGTAGATGCCTGATATCATGCCCCATGAAACAGGAGCATTCCGATGACCGCACAAAGCGACTATCAACAGGCCCTGAAGGATATCTCAGACCTGGCAACACAGGAGGCCACCCGCGTAACCGGCCGCCCGTCACCCCAGTCTGTCGAACAGGTTTTCCGTCAATACAGCGGCACCATCGCCACCCCGATGATTGACGATCTCAAAGCCGGGGTCTGGAAGAAATGGGAAAGCTGGCAGCTTGGCGGGGCAATATCGTATCTGGGAAGTTATGGTACATCGGCCGCCGTCGCGCCGCTGCGCGAGATCGAACAAAACTATCCGGTCACGGATATTCAAATACAGGCCAAAGAACTGGCCGACCTTTTGGCAACGCTTGACGTTGCTGTCTCAGAGGCAAGACAAATCCCACAAGTGCAAGATGCAATAAAAAGCGGCGATGCCGATCAAATGGCGCGGAGCATGTTGCTTGGACTTGCGCAGATCGATCCGGACTGGCCGGTGCGCGCATCGGAAATCCAGACAAAGCTTTTTGATTTGTCTGCTGACAGTTTCCCGGCAATCAATGAAATGGCAGGCGGGAAACTCAGTCAGGATGAGGTGACAAAGGCGCTGGTAGAAATCCTGTTTGAAGATTTCACATCAGGGTCGGGGACACCATAAGCACCGGAGAATAATCAGCTTTCAGCCTTCTTCTCCCACGCACCTTGCGGGGACTGTTGCCAGTAGGAAAGCTTGTGCCCGGCGTCTTTCCAGTCTTTCCAGCGGGTGCGGGCCTCGGCCACCGCGTCGTGGTCACGGTCATCAAACAGCATGATGACGCGTTCATAATCGGCAACCTTGTCGCTCATCGCCCGGTCGGTCAGAAACAGGAACTGGGCGCCATTGGGGTTTTCATCATCCGTCGTCAGCCAGACCGGCTGCATTTCCGGATCGCCATCGGATTTGGACCCGTGCGGGAGCCAGCTTGCCGGATCATAGGTCCACAGTAGCGTGTTGATCGCGTCAATGCGCTGTTCATTGCCCGTCATCACCACAGCACGTTTTTCCCGCTCCAATGTTTTGGACAGCAGGGTCGGCAAGGCACGTTCCAGCGGCAAGCTCGTGAGATGATAGAACCAGATATCAGCCATAGCCAATTCAGTAGCGCGAAAGCAAAAACGGGGCAAGATGATCATCACCCTGCCCCGCATAAATCGCATCACGAAACGTGATCAGTTTTCGTAGTTATCGGCCACAAAGCGATCAAGCAGGCGCACGCCAAAGCCGGTACCGCCTTTGGGTACGACTTCCTTGTCAGCGGTCGACCATGCCATTGCCGCGATATCAAGATGCGCCCACGGGCGGTCCTTGGTGATAAAGCGTTTGAGGAACTGGGCCGCGGTGATCGACCCGGCCGGGCGACCGCCAACGTTTTTCATATCGGCAATGTCGGATTTAAGCTGCTTGTCATAGGCCGGTGACAGCGGCAGACGCCACACACCTTCATCAACGGCAAGACCGGCCGTTGTGATCTGGGCGGCCAGATCGTCATTATTGGAAAACAGACCGGCATTTTCATGACCAAGGGCAATGATCACTGCCCCGGTCAGGGTCGCCAGATCAACGATCAGACGCGGATCATATTTTTCCTGAACATAGGTCAGCGCATCACACAGAACCAGACGGCCTTCGGCATCGGTATTGATGACTTCAATGGTCTGACCCGACATCGAGGTCACAACATCACCCGGACGCTGCGCGGTCGAAGACGGCATATTTTCAACCAGACCCAGAACCGCAACCACGTTGCATTTCGCCTTGCGGCCAGCCAGGGCCTTCATCAGACCGGAAACGACACCGGCACCGCCCATGTCCCATTTCATGTCTTCCATGCCAGCCGCCGGTTTAAGCGAAATACCGCCGGTATCAAAGGTCACTCCCTTGCCGACAAAGGCAATCGGTGCGTCTTTTTTCTTGCCACCGTTCCAGCGCATGACCACCATCGCCGGTTTTTTGGCCGATCCCATGGCAACGCCCAGAAGCGCGCCCATGCCGAGCTTTTTCATTTCCTTTTCATCAAGGACGTCAATTTCGACACCGAGCTTTTCCAGTGCGGAGACTTCCTTGGCAAAGGTTTCCGGATAAAGAACGTTGGCCGGCTCAGACACAAGATCACGGGTGAAGAACACGCCTTCGACGACTTTTTTGGCGCTGTCGAACTGTTTCTTGGCGTCCTTGTGGTCGCGGGTGGCGATATCGAACGCCTTAAGAACCGGCTTGTCTTCCTTGGTTTCGGTGGTGCGGTATTTATCGAAGCGATAATCACGCAGCATGGCACCGGTTGCAAAATCACAAGCCAGGTTTTCCATATCGAACAGAACGGTAAGTTCCTTTTCCCCGGTCGCCAGGGCGCGCGCCGTCACCGACCCGCCAAGCTTCTGGGCGGCGATCACGTCAAATTCGGCTTCCTTGCCAATCCCGAAAATGATCACGCGCGACAGATCGACATTTGCCGGTGCAAGGATCTGGAGGCTTTGCCCCGACTTGCCCTTGAAGGTCGACGACTTGATCGCCTTGGTGATCGATCCACCGGTTGCTTCATCAAGCGCAACCGCACTTGGCATCAGATCAGCCCCCTCAGTCGCAAAGGCAATAACGGCACCGCTGGACGGAATGGCGAGATCGGAAAACGTGATCTTCATGGTGAACAGGACTCCTGTCATGTTTCGGGGCGCGCGGCCCTTTCAAAAGCAGCCGCGTTGAAATTCTGCCCCTAATCTAGCGTGAATAACGCGCTTGAAAAGCCTTATCATCGAAAAACACAGGGTTTTCACGTAAGAGCAACCTGTTGCCCCCGTGATTTGGCATGCGTCAAAATTGCGCAACGTCAAAGACAGCATTTCAAACACCGCTATGATCGCCCCATTACATCCAGGAGGCCGATCATGCCCGCCAAGCCCGCCCCGATTTCGATCACCGAACCGGCCGCCCGTTCCCACCCGTTCTGGAGCGGGGCGTTTCGCCCGCTTTTTCTGTTGGCCGGGATCCTTGCGCTTGTTGCCGTCGTCTGGTGGGTGGCGGGCTATGTCCACGGAATTACGGTGCCAAGCCTTGGCACGCCATCCTTCTGGCACGCCCATGAAATGATATTCGGATTTGGCGGGGCGGCGATTGGCGGATTTTTATTGACCGCGATTGCCAACTGGACGGGACGACCACCCGTTGCCGGGTCGATGTTAATGGCCCTTACATCAACATGGATTTTGGGGCGTTTGGTCATTGGCTTTGCCGAAAACCTGCCGCCGCTTGCCGTGATTTTCGGGGCATTGGCCTATTTTGTGTTTCTGATTGCGTTGGGCGCGCGTGAGCTGATTGCGGCGCGTGCCCTTAAAAACATGCGGGTTTTGGCGGTGATTGGCATCATCGCGCTGTTTGACGGGCTTTTTGTTGCATCCTGCCTTGATGTCATCGCCCTTGATCCGGTGATGCTTTATCAAACGGCGATCCTGACGATCATTTTGCTGATTGCGCTGATTGGCGGGCGGGTGATCCCGGCCTTTACGCGCAACTGGATGCAGCGCGAACAGATTTCGGCGCCCCTGCCCGTCCTGTTTGGCCGGTTTGACATGGTGTGTCTGGCAAGTATCGCACTTGCCATCATCACCGTGATCATCGCGCACGATGCGGCCCTGCCCGGTTATGTGTTGTTGATGGCAGGCGTGCTTCATGGCGTGCGCCTGATGCGCTGGCGTGGGGTTCACACTTGGCGCGAACCGATTGTTGCCATGCTGCATCTTGGCTATTTCTGGGTGCCGGTCGGATTGGGACTTTTGGGGGCATCGATGATCTGGCCCGATGCCATCGGATCGCGTGATGCGTTGCACAGACTTACCGGCGGGGCGATGGCCTGCATGATCATTGCGATTGCCGGGCGGGCCGCCCTTGGCCATACGGGCCGCGAATTGCGTGCAAGCCTGATGCTTAATGCCGCCTTTGGCCTGATCTGGTTTTCAACCGTGTTTCGGATAGTGGCCGGGCAAAGCAATGCGCATTATGTCACCATTCTTGCCATTGCGACCTTGATGTGGGTTGGCGGGTGGCTGGCTTTCCTGATCGGCTATGGTCCGGTTCTGCTGGGACCGTCGCAAAAGAAAACAGGCGGCATTCCGGTGCGCTAAACAATCGCACCCTAAAAATCAAACAGCGAAAGCGACGGGTTGGATTTGATATATTCCACATCGCCGTTATCGATATCCCCCGTGCTGTGCCAGCCATGCATTTCGTAAAAGCCGTGCGCACGGTTTTTCGGGTCCGCCCCGGTGGTCAGTGAAATGTCGTTGCATCCCTTTGCAAACAGCCATTCCTCGGCCGTGCGCAGCAAAGCCGCACCAACGCCGCGCCCTTCGAAATCAGGATCAACAAACAGCGCCCAAAGCGTCGCCTCCGCCGGGATGGCGATGGCAAAACCGGCTGCTGATCCATCCAGATCGGCAATCCAGATGCCATAGCCATCAGCTAGCCATTTGCCAAAAGCCGCCTTGGTGACGCCGCGTTCGGCAAGCTCGGTCGCGGAAAGATGGTTTTCGCGCACACGGCTTCGAATGGCAAAAATGGCGCCGACATCGCCCAAACGTGCTTTTCGAATTTTGATGCCAGCCATGCAGCGCTTCCAGATGCGTTAAAACCGCGCGCACTTTAGCCAAGCCGACGAATTACGCTACTAAAAACGTCATGATTGTCAGGCGCCGGTGCCAAGGTAATCTTCGTCACTGACCGGCTCCAGCCAGTCAATCGGCGATCCGTTCAGTTTTTCCTGAATGGCGATATGGGTCATGGCCGTTTCGGGTCCGGCACCATGCCAGTGCTTTTCGCCGGGCTCGAACCAGACGATATCACCGGGACGAATTTCCTCGACCGGGCCGCCTTCGCGCTGTGCCCGGCCAACCCCGGCCGTAACAATGATGGTCTGGCCGAGCGGATGGGTATGCCATGTGGTGCGTGCACCGGGCTCAAACGTCACATTGGCCGCCGCCACCCGCGCCGGATCGGCAGCACTTATGATCGGTTCGATCCGCACCCGGCCGGTGAAATATTCCGGCGATCCGGTGGTCGAGGCCTGTGACCCTGCGCGCTTGATATCCATGACGTTCCTGCCTTTTTGCCTATCACGTTTTTGAAAGAAGTTTCACCGGCAATCGCTTTGGCCCCCAGGTTCCCGGGTTGGCCTGAAATACCCCGCCGCAATGGGTGCCGCAAGTCTTGCAGGCCCCGTGAGCATCAAGGTTCCAGTCTGATAACTGATACCAGTCCCGCCCGATCAGGATATCGCCACAGCCATGGCAGAAGGTGCTGCTATGGGATTTGTCATGAACGTTGCCGACATAGGCATAGCGAATGCCGTTTTGCATGGCGATCTTGCGTGCGCGCACCAGTGTTTCGGGCGGGGTGCGGGGCGTGTCCATCATTTTCCAGTCCGGGTGAAAGGCCGAAAAATGCATCGGCACATCCGGGCCGAGTTCAGACTGAACCCAGCCGGTCATTTCATCGAACTCCGCATCCCCGTCATTCTCGCCGGGAATGACCAGATTGGTCAGTTCAAACCACACCCCGGTTTCCTGTTTGAGGTATTTAAGCGTTTCAAGAACATCATCCAGATGGGCGGAACAAAGCTGATGATAAAAGCGGTCGGTAAAGCCCTTAAGGTCGACATTGGCCGCATCCATATGGCGGAAAAATTCCTCGCGCGCCTGATCGCCGATATAGCCCGCCGTCACCGCCACCGTGCGCAATCCCATTTCCCGGCAGGCCTGGGCGACATCCACCGCATATTCAAGGAAAATCACCGGGTCGTTATAGGTAAAGGCAACCGATGAACAACCATATGCCTTGGCGGTTTGGGCAATCATTTCCGGGGTCGCCAACGATGAAAGCTTGTCCATCTGGCGGGCTTTGGAAATCTCGTAATTCTGACAGAACTTGCAGGTCAGATTACAGCCCGCCGTACCGAATGACAGGATCGGGGTGCCAGGCAAAAAGTGATTGAGCGGCTTTTTCTCGATCGGATCAATGCAAAAGCCCGACGACCGGCCCCAGGTGGTCAGAACCATCTGATCGCCTTCGCGTGCCCGGACAAAACAAAGCCCCCGCTGCCCGTCATTGAGCTTGCAAAAGCGCGGGCAGACATCGCACTGAATACGTCCATCATCCAGATGGTGCCAGTAGCGGGCGGGAACGGCATCGACCTGCGGGGTGGTCATGTTCATGGCGCGGGCTTTCTTTTGGCAAAGCTTCCTCTTTGAAAATCTAGTCCTGATCGCTATCTTTTTCAAAGGAACTCATGCGATTGGAACATGAATGAGCATTATTCGCCCCCCTGCCGTTGCCGGAACTTTTTATCCTGCGGATGCCGATATCCTGCGCAGCGAGATTGACGGGTTGATTGATGCGGCCCTGCATGCCGATGCCGCGCAGAATACGGCCATTCCCAAGGCGATCATTGTTCCGCATGCCGGTTTGATGTTTTCAGGTGCGATTGCGGCCCTTGGCTTTGCCACGGTGCGCGCCCTTAAGGGGCAGATAAAGCGCATTCTGATCATTGGCCCGGCGCATCGCATGGCGTTTCAGGGCATTGCACTGGCCAAGGCCGATGGTTTTGCCACCCCGCTTGGCACGATGCGGTGTGATCTTTTGGCCCTGCAAACCGCGCTGTCGCTGCCACAGGTTCAGATGCTTGATGATGCGCACAAGCTTGAGCACGGGCTTGAGATCGAATTGCCGTTTATCCAGCGCCTGTTTGGCGAAAATACCGATATCGGGATTGTGCCGCTTCTGGTTAGCCGGTGCAGCCCGCGCCAGGTCAATGAAGTGATTGAAAAGCTGTGGGGTGGACCGGAAACCCTGATTGTCATTTCATCGGACCTGTCACATTTCCATGATTATGACACCGCCCGGCGCATGGATGGCAATACGCGCAAAATGATCGAGAATTTCGATGCGGAAAATATCGGAAGCGATGATGCCTGTGGCGCGCTTCCGGTGGCGGGGATGTTGCTGTCGGCAAGGATGCGCAAAATGCGGATCGAAACATTGGGCATGCGCAATTCCGGTGATGTCACGGGGGATAAATCACGCGTGGTCGGCTATGGCGCCTGGGCACTTTATGAAGAAAGCAGCCAGCCGATGACCACACCAGACAACACCGAAGACAATTTCGCCAAGGCGACAGAGGATCTGATCAAGGCCCATGGCCCGGCCATGCTTGATCTGTGCCGCAAATCGATCCTGCACGGGCTTGAAACCGGCGCACCATTGCATGTGTCACCAGTCGAAATCTCCCCGGCCCTTGCCGTACCGGGGGCGTGTTTTGTGACGCTGAAGAAATCCGGGCAATTGCGTGGCTGCATCGGGTCGATCATTGCGCATACCGGCCTTGCCACCGATCTGTGTGAAAACGCGTTCAAGGCAGCGTTTCGTGATCCGCGCTTTGCCGGTGTGACACAGGACGAGATCAATGATGATCTTGAGCTTTCGATCTCGGTCCTGTCGCCGCCCCACCCGTTTCCGTTCAAAAGCCAGGAAGATCTGATTGCCAGACTGACCCCATTTGAAGACGGCATCATCCTGTCGGATGGCAATCGGCGGGGCCTGTTCCTGCCACAGGTTTGGGATCAGTTGCCCGATCCCGGGGACTTTGTCGCCCATCTTAAACGCAAGGCCGGATTGCCGATGGATTACTGGTCAGACACCATGCAAGCCCAGCGGTTTATCACGCGCGGTATCGCAGGCCGTGATGTGACGCCACGCGGTTTCTGGTGCGATGCCTGATATGTCGAGCAACCAGGCACGCGATCAAAGATATGACGACTTTCTGGAACTTGCGGCGAAATGGGAAGGCTTCTGGGGCCTTTATCATCATGGCTGGTTGCTTCATACCAGCAACGGGCAAACATTCTGCCCGGTCTTTGCCAGTCGCGAGGATGCGCAAAGCTGGGGGGCCAGCATCCAGACAAATCATGTTCCCGTGCCCATCACCCTGATTGATGCCATTGAACATATCGTACCCGATTGGCGGGAAAACGGGGTGATGGCCGGTGTTTCGCCCACACCCGCCCTTGCGCCGGTTTTGGTCGCGCCGGGTGATCTGAGCACGGATTTGCTCGGCGCGCTCAAGACAGCGATGGCCAAACAGTTTGGCCGGACATAGGTTAAATTGCCAGCCATACCAAACACGGGCTGGACCTTGGGCGTAAAATTCCCTATCCCCATCAATCATCATTTTCACGCCAACGAACGAGACAGCAATGACCATTGCCCTGCCTGCCAGCGCAGATGCGCTTGAAAACGGATTGATCGAGATCGCGCGCAAAGCCGGTGCGGCGATGATGGAAATCTATAAAACCGATTTCGAAGTCCGTTCCAAGGATGATGCATCCCCTGTCACCGAAGCCGACGAAGCCGCCGAGGCCGTGATCCTGCCGGGTCTGCGCGCCCTTACCCCGGATGTCAAAATCGTGTCCGAAGAATCTGCGGCCAAGGGCGATGTTCCCGATGTGAATGGCGAGACCGATTTTTTCTGGCTGGTTGATCCGCTTGATGGCACCAAGGAATTCATCAAACGCAATGGCGAGTTTACCGTCAATGTCGCGCTGATCGCCAAGGGCCAGCCGGTTCTGGGCGTGGTCTATGCCCCGGCGATTGAAAAGCTGTATTACGGTGGCCCGGATGGCGCCAAACTAATCCAAGGTGATGCCGCTCCGGTCACGACCGACATCACCGTGCGCGACATGCCCGAGGACGGCGTGGTTGTCGTCGGTTCGCGTTCACATGGCGATCCCGAAGCCATGAAGGCATTTTTGGGCGATCTTCCGGTCAAGGAACTGCGCCCGGCGGGCAGTTCGCTTAAACTTTGTCTGGTTGCGGCGGGCGAAGCCGATCTTTATCCGCGCCTGGGCCCGACCATGGAATGGGATATCGGTGCCGGTCATGCGGTTTTGGCGGCGGCCGGCGGGGTTGTTGAAAATATGGATGGTTCCCGATTCCTTTACGGAAAAGGTGAATTTCGCAACCCGTTCTTCATCGCCCGCAGCCCGTCAGTACCGGTAAAATACCAGGACTGATTTACTGCGCAGCACAGATATTTGCGAATTCATTCGCATGATCAGCGGCTTGTCATTTGTGCATTGCACCCGTGACAGGCCGCTTTGATTTTGAACAGCTCAAAACCACCCCTGTCCCGCAGTTTTGTTGACTTTTGCGCCATTTCGCAGTATACAGAATTTATCGCCACACAGAGTGTAGGTGACGTAAATAGCCGCCGGAATCACGGCGACGCGGTCCAGTTTCACCACCGCGGGGCGAAATTGGGCTAGAGCGTAAATTGGAGCCGCCATTTCATGGCGGCTCTGCGCTGTTTGGGGCCAAGTTTGGGGCCAAATTCATCCTTGATATGCAGTTCTTTTTTGGCTGTCATCGCACGGTAACGGGGCGTTCTTCCTTGTCATTGGCCATGATCGTAGCTAGGTATCTGAGTAGATTGTCTTTTCACGGATACTTGCATGTCACCCGCACTGACCATTCGACCCTATTCCGAAGGTGCCCTTAGCCAGGCTGCTGCGAAACTGCGCGCGGGCGAACTGGTGGCCTTTCCGACCGAGACGGTCTATGGGCTGGGTGCCGATGCCACCAATGCCGATGCGGTTGCCGGTATCTATGCCGCCAAGCAACGGCCAAGCTTCAATCCCCTGATCAGTCATTTCCCCGACCGGGATGCCGCCGCCAAACATGCCGTCTTTGATGCGCGTGCCGACAAGCTGGCCGAAACATTCTGGCCCGGCGCGCTGACACTTGTTTTGCCGCGCCAGGCCGATAGTGATGTGTGCGAGCTGGTAACGGCGGGCCTGCCCAGCATTGCGGTGCGCGTTCCCGCCCACCCGATGGCACGCCAGTTGTTGCGCGCGGTCGGCCGCCCGATTGCCGCCCCGTCTGCCAACCGGTCCGGGCGCATCAGCCCGACCACGGCCGGCCATGTGGCCCATTCGCTGGGGAACGCGATTGGTATGATCCTTGATGGCGGGCCATGCGGGGTCGGACTTGAAAGCACGGTCATTGATCTGACCACAGACCGGGTGGTGATGTTGCGTCCCGGCGGGATTACCAGGGAACAGGTTGCGGAAATTCTTGGCTGTGACGTGGTGATGGCCGAAACCGATGATACAGCGCCCAAAAGCCCCGGCATGCTGACCAGCCATTATGCGCCGGGCCTGCCGGTGCGTCTGGATGCCACCACCGCCAATCCCGCCAAATATGGCAATGAAATCCTGCTGGCATATGGTGATTGCAACACCAAGGGGTTTGATGCGGTTTTGTGGCTTTCGAAAAGCGGCGATGACCGCGAAGCTGCGGCCAATCTGTTTGCCAAACTGCATGAAGCCGATCAGCCGCGTTTTGACGGCATTGCGATTGCGCCGATCCCCGAAACCGGGCTTGGACTTGCGATCAATGACCGGATGAAACGGGCAGCGGCCCCGCGCACACCCCATCCATCCCCCTGACCGGAAAGCTGAAAGCTGCCATGTCCCATCTGCCAGACGGCGTGATTGATGAATTGCAAACCCTGCTGGGTCCCAAGGGGATCAGCACGGACGCCGACATTCTGGCATCCCACAATGCCGAGGCCCGGGGCAAATTTGAAGGCAAGGCCGAAATCATCCTGTTTCCGGCCAGCACCGAAGAAGTTGCAAAGGCCGTTGCGATCTGTGCGGCACATGATATCGCAATTGTGCCGCAGGGTGGCAATACCGGACGCTGTGGCGGGGCAGTTGCCGGCCCGCGACAGGTTTTGCTTAATCTCAAACGCATGAACCGCATCATTGAAATTGATGATCGCGATTTCACCGCAACGGTCGAGGCCGGTGCGATCCTGCAAACCATTCAGGACGCCTGTGCCAAACATGATCTTCTTTTCCCGCTGTCACTTGGGGCGGAGGGCACCTGCCAGATTGGCGGCAACCTTGCGACCAATGCCGGTGGCTTGAATGTCATCCGTTATGGCAATGCGCGCGAATTGTGTCTTGGCCTTGAGGTTGTTCTGCCCGATGGCAGCATCTGGAACGGGCTTTCCAAATTGCGCAAGGACAATACCGGGTATGACCTGCGTGATCTGTTTATCGGGGCGGAAGGCACGCTTGGCATCATTACCAAGGCAACATTAAAGCTGTTTGCACAGCCGCAACATGTTGCCACCGCCTGGCTTGCCGTGCCATCACCGGCCTGCGCGATTGATCTTTTGGCACTGGCGCGCCGCCATACCGGCGACGGCATTGCCGCGTTCGAGCTGATCAGCGGCTTTGCCCATGATATGTCGGTCACTTACCTTAAGGGGCTGACACGTCCGCTTGCCACGCAAACCGACTGGCATGTTCTGATCGAACTGACGTCATCGCGCCCCAATGATGATTTGCAGACGCTTCTGGTTGATCTTTTAAGCAATGCGGTTGAAATCGGTCTGGCAACAGACGCCACCATCGCCCAGTCGGAAAAGCAGCGGGCCAATCTGTGGGCCATCCGCGAAGGCATCCCCGAGGCACAGGGGTTTGAAGGCGGATCTATCAAGCATGATGTGTCGGTTCCGGTGTCAAAGGTGCCTGATCTTCTCGATCGCGGTATCGCAGCCGCATCGGCATTGATCCCGGGCATTCGCCCCTGCCCGTTCGGGCATGTCGGCGATGGCAATATCCATTTCAATTTCAGCCAGCCCGTCCAGATGGAGAAATCCGACTATCTGGCCCGGTGGGAAAGCCTCAACAGCGTCATTCATGACATCGTTGCCGATCTTGGCGGATCGATCAGCGCCGAACACGGCATCGGGCAGCTTAAACGTGACGAGCTTGCGCGCTATGCCAGTGCCGAGAAAATGAAACTGTTGCATGCGATCAAGGATGCGATCGATCCGGATCATCGCCTGAACCCCGGCAAGATCGTCTGAGCGGTCTTCTTCGCCCCATCCAACCGGCCTTATAACCGGCCATGCAAAAAGGGCGCCCGATCAGGCGCCCTTTCATCGTCATCAAGCTGATATGGGCTTATTCGCCCGGGCCTGCCCACGGATCCATGGCATTGAGCTTGTCCTGACGGCGTTCGCCACCGGATTTACCCCAGTCACCACCAAAGGCCGCCGATTCCCACGAACCGTAGCTCGGATTTGGCAGCATGAACCAGCGTTCACCCCAATAGGTCGCGTATTTGTCCATGACGGCAAGACGTTCATCAATGGTGCCATCGATATCGTCGGTGAAGTCACCAAAGTTGTCGCCAAACATCATGATGACACGATAATCATCGGCAACTGCCTGACGACGCGGTGCCTTGGCCGACCCCCAGGTTTCGATCTCGCCGCGCAGCATCACGTGCTTTTCATCGGCATAGGGGAAACCGTATTTCTTAAGGTTTTCGATGGTCGGGGCTTCTTCCGGTGCCTTGCGGTTTGACACATAGAAGACTTCAACACCCTTGGCAGCAGCCGCCTTGGTGAATTCCAGCGCACCCGGGGTCGGGGTTGAAACCATGTCATGAACGAATTTCGCCCAGGTCTTGGAGCTGTAATAGGTGTTTTCCGTTACAACCCATGCCTGATATTTCGAGTTGTCCAGAACCGTTTCATCAACGTCAAGGATCACGGCCGGCGGTTTGGCCATATAGTTGCCGTCCTGTTCAAGGGCGGCGGTCCAGCTGTGATCGCCAATAGCAGCGTCCAGCAGACGGGTCGCACCGGCATAGACCGACATGGCGGTCGTTTTGTATTCGACCGAGGTCTGAAGCCAAAGCGTTCCGTTCAAACCGTCATTCTGTGCCGGTTCCTGCGCCTGCGCGCCAACCGCGCAAAAGGCGGTGGTCGCAACAATGGCAGCCACACCGAATGATTTCGCGATAAAGGTCATTTGTATTCTCCCTGTTGATTTCCCGACCAAATGGATGCTGACCATACAGACAGGATGCCGCTAGAATGCCATCGCACTGCATCAAAGAAAAAGCCTTTTTCGGCGATTGCACCGAAAAAGGCTGATTAAGTTATTTTGACAATAGCGCCACATGACCGCAGGTCGATGCTGTGTCAGGCGGTTGGCCGTTTTTCAAAACCGGTGAAACCGTCTTCCAGGGCAGGTTCTTCGTGAATGCGGTCAACGCGGGCATGAAGCGGCCCTTCGTGACAGGCCCCAATCATCGATTGCACGCGGTCCACCGGCCCGCAAAAGACGGCCTCGACCGTGCCATCGGTGCGATTGCGCACCCAGCCGGTCAGGCCGCGCTTGCGGGCTTCTTCAACGGTCCAGGCCCGATACCATACCCCCTGCACCCGGCCTTCGATCCGGGCGTGAACGGATATGTTGCCTTTGCCGGTGGCTGGATCGGGGCGTGTGTCGGTCATGGTCGCACTCCTTCCCCCGGACGCAGGTTACTTTGCACCGGGGATTTTGGCATGCAGATGGGCGGTATCGACGAATTTCTGTTTCTGTTCGTCAGTTGCCGGGGCCTGATGGTTATCTTTCCATTCGTCATAGGTCATGCCATAGACGACTTCGCGCGCACCGTCATAATCCATTGCCACACCGCGTTCGCGGGCCGCGGCAAGATACCATTTCGACAGGCAGTTGCGGCAGAACCCGGCAAGGTTCATCAGATCGATATTCTGAACGTCCTTGCGGTCCTGAAGATGCTTCACAAGCCCGCGAAAGGCCGCGGCTTCGAGTTCCAGTTTGGTTTGCGGATCAAGATCGGCTGCCGGGCCATTGGCCAGAACCGCCGCCGTCGACATTTCAGAACCGGCGCAATCAGACATGTTCCATACTTCCCGCTGTTCGATGTTGTTCAAGTTGTTCAATCATGGCCGGAACATCAGCAATGCTTTCGGCGGTCACGACATTCTGGTTTTCAATCTCGGTCTGATCGACCATTTCATGAACCCAGGTGATTTCATAGGGAATGTGGATCGCAGACCCGCCACACGCAAGCACCGGCAGAATATCGGATTTCATCGAATTGCCGATCATGATCGCGTCTTCGGGCTCCACGCCATAGCGGCCAAAGATATTGCGATAGGTCAGCGGGTCCTTTTCCGAGACAATCTCGATCCCGTCAAACAGGTCTTCGAACCCGGACCGGTCGATCTTGAGCTGCTGGGCGATCAGATCCCCCTTGGTGATCAGGACCACCTTGTATTTCGGATCATGGGCATAGCGTTTAAGCACATCTTCGGCGCCATCAATGATGCGGGTCGGCGCGCGCAGCATGGATTTGCCGATTTCGGCCAGCTTGTGGATATCTTCGGCACTGATCTTGCGGTCGGAAAGTTCGATCGCGGTTTCGATCATCGACAGGGTAAAGCCGGTAACGCCATAACCATAGATTGAAAGATTGGCCAGTTCGGCCTGATAAAGCCGGTCATCAACCTGATCGGCCGGGACATAATGGCTTAGCATTTCGCGCAGCTGCACATGGGCTTCGCGGAAAAGTGGCTCGTTGTGCCACAGGGTATCGTCGCCATCAAAAGCAATCAGCTTGTACATATTCACGCCTCGTTTCTTGTTATTGGATGGCCGTATTCATCGGGAAGTACAGCCTCGATTTGCGACCATATGGCAGTGCAAACCCGGCGTAAAGCCCCGTTGTCTGTATTTAATATGCGTGATCGCCTTGCGAAAGGGGTTGAAAAAGCAAGCGGTTGAACAGGTTAAAAGAAAAGGCGCCAGCGATTTGATCGCCAGCGCCTTGTGCGGATATCACCCTTGAGGGATCGGGTGGCTTATTCGTCTTTTTCGAACTCGATGATGATCGCATCGACCGACAGGTTTGCGCCCTGTTCGGCATGGATTTTTTTGACCACACCTTTGCTTTCGGCTTTCAGCACGTTTTCCATTTTCATGGCTTCAAGGATGCAAAGTTCCTCGCCCGGCTGGACGGTCTGGCCTTCGGTCACGGAGACCTTGACCAGAAGTCCCGGCATCGGTGATTGCAGGAAGTTCGACATGTCCGGCGGGGCTTTGAACGGCATCAGTTTCTGAAGTTCTGCCACGCGGGGCAGAAGAACCTTGAAGCTGCGCTGCACCCCGTTTGATGACAGTCGGAAGCCAACACCTTCGATATCGATCTGCACACAAACCGGCGCGCCGTCGATTTCACCGACAAACATCGGATCACCGATTTTCCAGTCCGACACCACGCCATAGCTGCGATCGCCGATGGCGACGATGTAATCGCCGTTAACACCATCAAACTCGATATCAAACGGGGTGTGTTCATCGCCACTTACCGCGACCCAGCTTTCGGCGACCTTGATCGGATGGTCGCTGACCTGTCCGGTGATGCCGGAATTGCGTTCGGCATAACGCTGATTAAGGTATGCCGCGACAACAACAAGCGTTGCCGGGTCTTCATTGGGAAGATCATCGGCCGAAAAGCCGTCCGGATATTCTTCGGCAATGAAGTTGGTGGTGATATTGCCATCCTGGAAGCGTTTGTTGGCCATGACAGCAGCCAGGAACGGGATATTGTGCGAAATGCCGCGAATGTAATAGGCATCAAGGGCTGCGCGCATTTCCCCAATCGCCTGATCACGATTTTCGCCATAGGTGATCAGCTTGGCGACCATCGGGTCGTAATACATCGAAATTTCGCCGCCTTCATAGACGCCGGTATCAACACGCACCGTCGCACTTTCGGCGGGCGGCTGATATTTCACCAGACGCCCGGTCGAGGGCAGGAATTCACGGAACGGGTCTTCGGCATAGACGCGGGTTTCCATGGCCCAGCCGGTCAAGGTCACGTCATCCTGTTTAAGGGTGAGTTCCTGACCATCGGCGATCCTGATCATCCATTCGACAAGGTCTTGCCCGGTGACAAGTTCGGTCACCGGATGTTCGACCTGAAGACGGGTGTTCATTTCAAGGAAGTAGAAATTCTTGTCCTTATCGACAATGAATTCCACCGTCCCGGCCGAGCAATAATCCACTGCGCGCGCCAGGGCCACGGCCTGTTCGCCCATGGCCTTGCGGGTTGCCGGATCGATAAAGGGTGACGGGGCTTCTTCGACGACTTTCTGATGGCGGCGCTGAATGGAACATTCACGTTCGCCAAGATAGATCGCATTGCCGTGCTTGTCGGCCAGCACCTGAATTTCGATATGGCGCGGTTCTTCGACGAATTTTTCAACGAATACACGGTCATCGCCAAACGAGCTTGCGGCTTCCGACGTTGCACGTTCGAATCCTTCGCGGCATTCGGCGTCATTGCGCGCAATGCGCATGCCCTTGCCGCCACCGCCCGCCGATGCCTTGAGCATCACCGGATAGCCGATTTCATTGGCGATCTTGATCGCTTCATCAGTGTCCTTGATGACCCCCATATAGCCCGGAACGGTTGAAACCCCGGCGTCAGCAGCGATTTTCTTGGAGGTAATCTTGTCACCCATGGCGGCAATCGCGCCGTTCGGCGGGCCGATAAAGGCGATATCGGCGGCATCAAGCGCCTTGGCAAAGGCCTGGTTTTCCGAAAGGAAGCCATAGCCCGGATGAACGGCCTCTGCCCCGGTGGATTTGCAGGCCTCGATGATCTTATCAATGATCAGATAGGACTGGTTGCTCGGTGCCGGTCCGATATGCACGGCCTCGTCAGCCATCTGCACATGCAGGGCGGCCTTATCCGCATCGGAATAAACCGCAACGGTTTTGATACCCATTTTGCGGGCTGATTTGATCACGCGGCAGGCAATTTCACCGCGGTTGGCAATCAGGATTTTGCTAAACATTCTTTCTGTCTCCCAATTTGTCTTGGCGGCTTACAACGGAATGTTGCCGTGTTTCTTTTCCGGGTTCTTGATGTCCTTGTTGCGCAACATGCCAAGCGCCTTGCACACACGGCGACGGGTCCCGTGCGGCATGATGACATCGTCAATGAACCCTTTGCGACCAGCGACAAACGGGTTGGCAAATTTTTCGCGATATTCTTCGGTGCGGGCTTCGATCTTGGCCGGGTCGTTCATGTCGGACCGGAAAATGATTTCCACAGCACCCTTTGGCCCCATCACCGCGATTTCGGCGGTTGGCCAGGCATAGTTGACATCACCGCGCAGATGCTTGGACGCCATAACGTCATAAGCCCCGCCATAGGCCTTGCGCGTGATCACGGTGACCTTGGGCACCGTTGCCTCGGCATAGGCATAAAGAAGTTTGGCGCCATGCTTGATGATCCCGCCATATTCCTGTGCGGTGCCCGGCATGAAGCCCGGAACATCAACAAGGGTGACAATCGGAATGTTATAGGCATCGCAGAACCGCACAAAGCGCGCGGCCTTTTTCGAACTGTCGATATCCAGGCACCCGGCCAGAACCATCGGCTGGTTGGCGACCACGCCAACGGTGCGGCCATCCATGCGTGCCATGCCAATGATGATGTTTTTGGCGTAGTCGGGCTGAATTTCAAAGAAGTCGCCTTCATCGACGATCTTTGTAATCAGCTCCTTCATGTCATAGGGCATGTTGGGGTTTTCAGGCACGAGCGTATCAAGCGAGAAATCATCACGCGTGATCGGGTCCTCGCACAGATGGGCGGGCGGATCTTCCTTGTTACAAAGCGGCAGGAAATCCATGAAACGACGCGTCTGCAACAGCAGGTCCACATCATTGTCAAAGGCCAGATCGGCAACACCGGAAATCTGGGTATGGGTCGATGCCCCGCCCAGTTGCTCATGGGTGACTTCTTCGTGGGTCACGGTTTTGACCACATCAGGCCCGGTCACGAACATATAGGAGCTGTCCTTGACCATGAAGATAAAGTCGGTCATAGCCGGGCTGTAAACCGCCCCACCGGCGCATGGCCCCATGATCAGCGAAATCTGCGGAATGACGCCCGATGCCTCGACATTGCGCTGAAACACATCGGCATAGCCGGCAAGACTTTCGACCCCTTCCTGAATACGGGCACCGCCCGAATCATTCAGGCCGATGACCGGCGCGCCGACCTTCATTGCCTGATCCATGATCTTGCCGATCTTGCGCGCATGCGCGCCCGAAAGCGCCCCGCCAAACACGGTGAAATCCTGTGAAAACACAAAGACAAGACGACCATTGATCGTGCCATGCCCGGTCACAACACCATCGCCCGGGATGCGGTTTTCGGTCATGCCGAAATCCACACAATCATGTTCGACAAACATATCCCATTCTTCGAAGGAACCTTCGTCAAGCAGCACATCAAGGCGTTCACGCGCGGTGAGCTTGCCTTTGGCGTGCTGATTATCAATGCGGCGCTGGCCACCGCCCATGGCGGCTTCGGCGCGTTTCGCTTCGAGCTTGGCGACGATATCTTGCATTTGTGTTTTCCTTGCTGTGATCAGGCGTTTTGCACATTTCGCCCAATGTGCGCGTCCTGTGAAATGAAATAGCATTATTCGGTACTGGAATGCCAATTATTTTTCACACGATCGAACCACAACAAAAATAGCCGCAAATGCCTGATTTCCCTAACGTCATTGCGATATATCAGGATGGGCTGGACTAAAGTCTAGGCAAGTGGCCGGATATGCCCGGCATTACAGACAGTTCTTGCCCTTGGGCGTTGGCGGCGACATGCTTCTTGCAGCCAAGCCGCCCACCGGAAATTCTGCCCAAACATATGAGTTAAGCCGTATGCCCAGATTTCATTTTTCTCCGCGCGCGCCCGAACGTACCGGCGATGACCGCCCTGCCCCGTCATTGTGGCGCTATGTCTGGCGCATGAGCGGCTGGCACCAGGTGGCGGTTTGCCTGATGGCGGTCAGTGTTGCTGCGCTTGGCATCGCACCGATCGAGCTGCAACGGCGGATTGTCGATGATGCGATCACGCAGGAGAATTACCAACTTCTGACCATCCTGGCGTCAATCTATCTGGCGATCATCATCGTACATGGCCTGATCAAGCTGGCGCTGCGCATGTATGAAGGCTGGCTGAGTGAAAGCGCCATCCGTTACAACAGACAGCACCTGTCGCGGCTTCATGCCGACAATCAGACCGGTGACGAAGATGAAGGCAACGGACGCGCTGTCTCGATCATCGGCTCGGAAATCGAAAAGCTGGGAGGCTTTGTCGGTGACGGGCTGTCACAACCCGTCGTCAATAGCGGGATGCTGATATTCGGGCTGGGCTATATGATCAGTGTCGAGCCGGTGATTGGCGTGATCGGGCTGGTCGCCCTGATCCCGCAAGTCGCGCTGGTGCCGGTTATTCAGAAACGCATCAACGCCCTGATCGAAGATCGGGTCAACAAGATGCGATCCGTCAGTGACGAATTGTCCGAACTGTCACCCGGTGCGGAAAACCGTGACCGGCTGACCACCATCAATCGCGGGATTGATGACATATTTGACAACCGGATGCGGCTGTTCTTTCTGAAATTCGGTATGAAGGCGCTGATCAATTTTCTGAATGCGCTGGCACCGATTTGCGTGCTGTTTGTCGGGGGGTATCTGGTGCTTGAAGGGGCAACGTCGGTCGGCATTATCGTTGCGTTCATATCCGGGTTTGACCGGATGTCATCGCCGATGCGCGAATTGCTGTCCTATTACCGGGTGGCGGCACAGGCCGCCGTTCAGCACAAGCTGATTGCGCGCTGGATGCACTAAGACACCACACACATTCAGGCACTCAAACCACGGCACACTCACGCACCCAGACAACGACGCACCACACACGGCCCGCCAGCAGAAACCCGGACCATGTGAAACCCGACATTTACGGATCAAGGGATATCAAACCAGCCATCAGATGGCTGGCGACACTGCCCGGTGCCTAGCGACCGGCAAGAAGATCAAGATAGCGGCCGGTTGCCAGCAATTCCGCCTGATGACGGTCGCGGCGCGCGACGGCTTCAGCGTCTTCGCCCCATTGTTCGATCGCGTATTCTTCATCAAGCATGGCGCACTCAAAGGCCCGCTGGGTGTCGATCTGACGGTTCATCACGGCAAGACCGATAATCACCGACCCCGACACCGTGGTCAGGCTGTGCAATGCGGTCAGGTGATAGTCATCAAAGCTTTCGACATGATCCTGCAACCGCAGAAGCGATGCATCATCCTGGCTGATCGGCATCACGCCCTCGGTCACGGCAAGCGTGACACCAAGGCCGTCCTTTGCCCAGTCAAGCAGCGGCTGCCATGCCTTGGCCTGACGTTCGATCAGATCTTCGGGGAAGGTCGCACGATAACATAACAGGTCAGACCGCCCGTACCCGGTCAGCTCGGCAATCACAGCAGCACGATTTGGCGCCACCCGATCGATGGCGGTTGCCGCAAGCTGCATGATCGGCATGGTCGCGGGTTGAACTTTTTCCCCCTGCGCATCCCATTCCGCGGCAATTTCGCGCGCCAGAACTTCTGACGGCAGCAGGAATTCTGCCTTTGCCGGCGATTTCACTGCGCGCCCGTCAAGATGCACGCGCCAACCCGAACCGCTGTCATCTGCGACAGCTTCGGCTTTTTTGTAGAAGCGATTGATCGTTTTTGTAAGCATGATCGCCATATGCCTAAAAGCAGCGCGCTGCGCAAGGCCTTTTAATCGCGATTGGCCGTGAACAGAACGCTGATTGGGCGATTATCAAGAAATTCTGTATAATTTTTGATCAATTTGCCCCATTGACCAAATAATAAACAACTCTACTCTGTTTCGTGAAGATTACAAATCCGCGGCAAAGCGGGTGCATTCGCGACATGGCATGTGAATTGCTGTGTCATCAGGGGATTATTCGGTTGCAGGGTCGGCATTATCGGCCCGAAACAGGAGGCTTCTTAACAAATGACGACTTTTACAAACCGACTTTTGGGTGCAGCACTTGGGGCGGCGGTTGCTTTTGGCGCGCATTCGGCAATGGCGCAAATGGCGATCAAGTTTTCGCTCGACTGGAAATTCGAAGGTCCGGCAGCCCCGTACCTTCTGGCCAAGAAAAACGGCTATTTTGACGAAGAAGGCCTGGATGTCACGATTGACTCAGGCAACGGTTCGGTTGGCGCGATTACCCGCGTCGCCAGCGGTGCCTATGACGTGTCGCTTGCCGATATCAACTCGCTGGTCGAATTCAACGCATCGAACCCCGATCGCGCCATGAAATCGATCTTCATGGTCTATGACCGCCCGCCATTTTCGCTGTTCATGCTCAAGAAATCGGGCATCACCAAACCCGAAGACCTGGTCGGCAAAACCCTTGGCGCCCCGGTCTTTGATGCGTCGCGCAAGCTTTATCCGGCATTTGCATCGGCAACCGGGCTTAAACTTGATGATGTGACCTGGGAAAGCATGGATCCGCCGCTGCGTGAACCGATGCTGGTGCGGGGCGATGTTGATGCCATTTCCGGCCATTACTTCACATCCATCCTCAATCTTCAGGCACAAGGTGTGACCAAGGATGACCTGACCGTTTTCCAGTATAAGGATTTCGGCATGGACTTTTATGGCAACGGCCTTTTGGCGTCGCCTGACATGATGGAAAACCATGCAGAAGAACTGCGCGGCTTCCTGCGCGGTGTTGTCAAAGGCTGGCGTGCGGCAATTGCCGATCCGGCATCGGCAATCGAAGCCCTTAAGGAAGTCGATCCGCTGATTGACCCGGCCTTGGAATTGCAGCGTCTTCAGATGGCGATTGATGAAAATGTCGTCACCCCCGATACGCTTGAAAACGGCATGGGTCTGGTCAAAACCGACCGCATGGCAAAGGCGATTGATCAGGTCGCACTTGCTTTTGGCTTTGAAAACAAGCCGACCGTTGGCGATGTCTTTACCGATATCTTCATGCCCGGTGCCGAAGACCGCAAAATCAAATAAGTCACAATGCATTCCGGGGCGGTTTTCCGCCCCGGTTTCCTTTTGACCACATCCGATTTCACAAAAAGAACGACCAAGACCAGGCAGGGGGACTAACTGCAGTGTCGAAGAGCTTTGTCGAACTCAACAACGTCAGGCTGCGCTATAGCGAAGGCGATGATCTGGCACTTGAAACCACCAATATGAAGATCGGCAAGGGCGAGTTCATTGCTGTTGTCGGACCGTCGGGCTGCGGCAAATCTTCGTTGCTGAAACTTGTATCCGGCCTGATGCCCCCGTCCGAGGGGACCGTCATTGTCGATAACAAGGAAGTCGCCGGACCGCTTAAGATTGTCGGCATGGCATTCCAGAACCCGACCCTTCTGCCATGGCGGACGACACTTGATAACGTGTTGCTGCCCATGGAAATCGTCAAACCGCATCGCAACCGGTTGCGCAAACACCGGGCCGAATACGAAGAACGCGCGCGCAAACTTCTGGCCAGTGTCGGCCTTGAAGGCCACGAAGACAAATATCCCTGGGAATTGTCCGGCGGCATGCAGCAGCGCGCATCACTGTGCCGGTCCCTGATCCATGAACCGGATCTTCTGATGCTTGATGAACCGTTTGGCGCGCTTGATGCCTTTACCCGTGAAGAGCTTTGGGACATTTTGCAAAACCTTTGGATGGTGCGTCCCTTTACCGTCATTCTGGTGACCCATGACCTGCGCGAAGCAGCCTATTTGGCCGACACCATTTATGTGATGTCCAAGCGGCCTGGCAAAATTCTGGTAGAGCGTGAAAATCCCCTGCCCCGCCCGCGCGATCAGGAAGCCACCTTTACCCAGCCATTCACCGACCTTGTCCATGAACTGCGCAGTCACATCCGTGACGTGCGAGAATCCTAAGAAGGGCGGGCAATTATCATGAAAAAGAAACCCAATCTTTCCAAAGCAGCCCCGTGGCTCAGTGCGATCGGTCTTTTTGTTCTGTGGGAACTGATCGTGCGGATCTTCAATATTCCGCCCTATGTCCTGCCGACCCCGTCCGAAAGCATCATTGTCGGCTGGCAATTCCATGAAGCGATCTGGATGCATGCGGTTCACACGCTTTATACGACCCTTGCGGGCTTTGCCATTGCTGTGGTGTTCGGGGTCATCCTGGGCGCGCTGGTGGGGTCCAGCCGGGCGATTTATGATGCGGCCAACCCGCTTCTGGTCGGGTTCAACTCGGTCCCGAAAGTGGCCCTTGTACCGGTACTGGTCATGTGGTTTGGCATCGGCACCGTGCCGGCCATCATCACCGCGTTTCTGATTTCGTTCTTTCCGATCGTGGTCAATGTCGCCACCGGGCTTGCCACACTGGAACCGGAATTGCGCGATGTGTTGCGCTCTCTTGGTGCCACGCGCACCGACATTCTGGTCAAGGTCGGCTTCCCGCGTGCCATGCCCTATTTCTTTGCATCGCTGAAGGTTGCGATCACGCTGGCCTTTGTCGGATCGGTGATTTCCGAGACCGTGGCATCGAATGTCGGTGTCGGATATCTGATGCTGTCCGCATCGTCGAAATTCAACATGCCGCTGGTCTTTGCCGGATTGCTGGTGATCGCGGTGATGGGCATTGCGATGTACGAGATATTCAACGTCATTGAACGCCGTTCGACCAAATGGGCGAACCGCGGCAACCAGACCACCTGATCCAATCATCAGACCAATAAAAAGGCCGGGTCATCCCGGCCTTTTTTTTCATCATACAATTGCGTCCGGGGACTATCCCAGATGCTGATCAAAGAACGCCATGGTGCGTTCCCAGGCCAGCATGGCGTCTTCGCTGTCATAGCGGCCGCCACTTGGATTGGCAAAGGCGTGATCGGCATCATACCAGAAGAACTGATAGTCCGACTTGCCAGCAATGCGCAGGGATTCCTCGAAACCTTCGACCATTTCCTTGTTGATGCTTTTATCAAGGGTGCCGAAATGCCCCATCAACGGCGCATTGAGGGTTGCGACCTGTTCCGGGGTCTTTTTGACATTGCCGTAATAGACCACAGCAGCATCGATATCGGTGGCAAGGGCAGTATTAAGCGACCATCCGCCGCCAAAGCACCAGCCGACCGAGCCGACCTTGCCCGTTGAGTCCTTGTGATTTCGAAGGAACGCGACCGATGACTGCAACTTGCGGGTTGCGGCAACCGGATCAAGCCCGGCCATCAGTGCCTTGGCCCCGTCGGGCGTGGTTGCAGGTGGTTTGCCATACAGATCAACCGCAAGCGCGATATAGCCCTGTTTGGCATATTCCGCAGCAACCGCGCGGATCTGGTCATTCAGCCCCCACCATTCATGGATCAGAATGACCGTCGGTGCCGGAAGCGTTGCCGGCATGGCGATTTCGGCCATCATGGCGTCGCCTTCGGGGGTCGTAATCGTGACTTTTTCAAGCGTCGACCCAGCCGCATGGGCAAGCATCGGATCGGCAAGAATTACAGCAAGCGGCAGGGCAACAGCACCTTTGAGAAACAGTCGACGGTCTTCGTCGGTCGCCTTGGGCGGCGGACCAAGATGTTCGTGAGAACCACATCCATCAAGCGTACACATGTTCAGGCCTCCTCTGATTCTTGTTTTGCAGAACGTTTATCATTTGCAACCGCACCGGGTTTTGGCAAATGACAATCATGTCATCGACCGGCAAGACCAACCGCCTGGCGGGGCATGATGGCACACCGGTCATCTGGAATGACCCTTATTACGTTCCCGTTCCCCGGCAAGATCATAGCGCATCTGCAATCTTTCAAGAAACTGCAGCTTGCGATTGCGCGTGCCAACTGGTTTAACCAACCCGTAACACGCAATCCATTGCCCCGGGGAGACATAGGGAAACATCATGCGCGATATCGAAACTGTCCTGTTTGATCTTGGTGGGGTTCTTGTCGACTGGGATCCGCGTCACCTGTATCGCAAGATTTTCAACGACCCCGCGGAAATGGAAAAATTCCTGACCGAAGTCTGCCATCCGCACTGGAACTTTTTGCATGACAAGGGCGCGCTGAGCTTTGCCAATTCGATCCCCGATCTTCAGCATCGCTATCCGCACTATCATGACGAAATTGCTGCATGGAACGAACGCTGGCCCGAAATGATGAAAGGCCCGATCGAACGTACTGTCGGCATTCTGGAAGACCTCAAAGCACGCAAGAAAGTCCGCCTGTTTGCCCTGACCAACTGGTCGGCGGAAACATGGCCACATGCGCTGGCACGGTTTGACTTCCTAAATCACTTTGAAGGTATTCTGGTATCGGGGCAGGAAAAGCTTGCCAAACCCGACCCGCAAATTTTCGAACTGGTCTGTGCGCGTTTCAAACTTAACCCGCGCGAAACCCTGTTTATCGATGACAGCGAAAAGAACATCCAGCAGGCCCGCGAAATGGGCTTCATGACCCACTGGTTCCGCGATCCGGTCAAACTGCACCGCGAACTGATCGAAGACCGGGTCTTTTAACCCGACATCACCCCACATCAAATCGACATGACAAAGGGCACCACAGGGTGCCCTTTTGCATTTCAGTCCAAAGACCCGAGATTTATGGTCTGATTTCGGGCTTAGCGGCGCGCTGTTCGCAGGTAATTGGCGAAACATTCACCAAACACGAATTCCCAGCCCGACAGATATCCGTCCCGCAATGCCGGTGCGATATCGCCGACATTTTCCCATGCCCCGTGCTCAAGACGAATGACGCAACGCCCGAAATCATTCAGGCCAAACCGCACATCAATCCGGGTAAAATCGCCAGCATCCCATCCCGGGTGCCAGGTAAAGGCAATCCGTTCACCCGGCTGCCAGATATCGATCCGGCCCCACGGAATGTCGTCCTTGCCTTTGACATGTTCGACAATTTCACCCCCGGCCGCCGGATCAAGGACAATCGCCAGGCAATCCTTTTTGGAAATGGAATGGCTGTCGGTCGGCCACCAGTCCCCGAAGCCTTTGGTAAAGGCATCAAAGGCATCTTCGGGATCGATTGCCATCGTCAATTCAAAACGGATCGGTGCCAGATCCGGGTTTTTAAGCGGCGTCACGGTCACTTTCCCATATTCTGTCAAGAACCACAGGCAAATCATCAAAATGGCTGATCACGGCATGTGCGCCGGATTTATGAAGGGTATCGACATCATGATAGCCCCAGTCGACACCAATCGCGATCATGCCCGCGGCACGGCCCATTTCGATATCATAGCTGGTATCGCCAACAATGACCGCATTGGGCGCATCCACACCGGTTTCCTCAAGAGCAGCCATCAGCATCGCCGGATTGGGCTTTGACGGGTGATTGTCACAGGTCTGAAGCGTTACGAACCGGCCTTCAAGTTCATTCCGGGCCAGTACGGCATCGAGACCGCGACGGGCCTTGCCGGTGGCAACGCCGCTCAGCCACTGGCGACGGTCAAGCTCGGCCAGAACTTCGCGCACACCGGGAAACAGCGGCTCGTGGAAGTCAGGGGTCTGGCGCAGGGTAAAGAACGCCGTCTTGTAGGCCACGGTGATGGCATCAATCAGGGCATCGTCAATACGGTTGGGGGCGGCCAGTTTGGTGATGGCTTCGGGCAGACTCAGACCGATGATCGTGCGGGTATTTTCAAGCCCCGGGCAATCAAGCCCGTTTTGTGCAAAGGCATGGTCCATGCAATGGGAGATCGCATGCTGGCTGTCGACTAGCGTGCCGTCACAATCAAATACGACAAGTCTGAGCGGATCTGTGGTCATGTGGGGTCTTTCATCCTGTCTAACGGAAAGGCAGAACCTAATCCAAAGCCGATCAAAGATCGAGTCCCTGACATCTGCAACCAAGAACCATTTTTTGCTTTGCCCGAAGCACCGGAAACCAATGGTGAAATTTGAACTTCTTCTGATCACCCCAAAGGCGCGCTATACTGTGGTTCTGACCTTTATGACAGCGGAGGCAGGCGATGCTCACGCTACGGGACTGTATAGATTTCAGCGACCTTAAGGAGGAAGAAATTCTCGCGATTGCCGAGTGTGAGCAAATCCCGATTGTGACCGCACTCGAGGAAGGCGAGAGCATGGTTCACACGACGCAAGGCCGCAAGCGCATTGCGTTCATGATCAAAGGTCAGGCTGAAATGTGCGAACGCATGGGAAATACGGTTCATGCCCAGCATCTGAACCGGGTGTATGATGCCTTCATAAAACGTTTCGGCAAAAACTAACATACCGCTTGATAATAAGCTCGAATGTCATTCAACGCCTTTTGGTTTTGACTTCAGACAGGGACGAAAAAGCCGACGCATTGCGTCGGCTTTTCGCGTTATCGGGTCATTTGATCGGGCGTTATTTCTTACGCGCACGCGACGGTTTGGCCTTGGGTTTCGGCTTTTCTTCCTTTTCACGGTGAATTTCCGGGGTCAGGAATTTGGTCGGCGTTTTCGGATCGAAATTCAGCTTTTTCAGCGTTTCGGCAAAATGCGGCGGCACCGGTGCTTCGATCACCACACGATGACCGGTCACCGGATGCGGGAAATCAATCGCGCGCGCATGCAGGTGCATCTGATTGGACAGACCATCGATGAATGCTTTGGCCCCGCCATATTTGCCGTCACCCAGGATCGGGCATTCGATTGCCTCGCAATGAACGCGCAGCTGATGGGTACGACCGGTCAGCGGCGACAGGGCAAGCCAGGCGGCCTTGCGCCCGGCACGATGAAGCTGCCGGAACACGCTTTGCGCCGATTTGCCGAGCTTTTCGTCAATAACCATCTTTTCCCCGCCCTTGCCGGCCAGCTTGGCAAGCGGTGCGTCAATCAGGCCTTCGCGTTCCGCCGGTGCGCCGGTGACAATCGCCCAGTAAAGTTTGCGGGTGGATTTGTCCTTGAACGCCTTGGTCAGGGCATGGGCCGCAGACGCCGAACGGGCCAGCAGCAAAACACCGCTGGTGTCCTTGTCAAGACGATGCACCAGTTTCGGGCGTTCCTTGCTGTCGAGTTTCAGGGCATCGAGCATCCCGTCAACATGCAGACTGGTATTGGTCCCGCCCTGCACCGCCAGACCGGCGGGTTTATTGATCGCCAGCACCATTTCGTCATAGAAAATGACGGAATCGCGCAGGGCCTGAAGCTCTGCCTCGCTGGCATCGGATTTTGACGGACCGGCCTGTTTGCGCTGCTGGACTTCGGCAGGGTTATAGGCACCGTCCTGGGCCCATGGTTCCGAACCGCCACCAGACATTACCGGCACCGGCGGGATGCGGATTTCCTGTCCCGGCTCAACCCGCTGGTTGGCCTTGGCACGTTTGCCATCCACACGGATCTGGCCACCACGCAGAAACTTTTGAACCTGCCCGAATGTAAATTCCGGGCAGTTGCGCTTGAACCAACGATCAAGCCGGATATCGGCCTCGTCAGCTTTGACCTTGCGCAGAGTGACACCACTCATTGCAGAATACCCCTTACCAGCGCCATCGCGCCGAACAATGCCGAAATACCGACCACAACCGAAACAATGACATACAAGGCCGACAGGCCAAGATTGTTTCGTTCATATAGGGTCGCGACATCCAGCGAAAAAGTCGAAAAGGTTGTAAACGCCCCCAGAAAACCGGTCACAAGAAGCGCGCGCATTTCCGGTCCCATCGAAAGTTTCAGGGCCGAAAGTTCGATCAGCGCCCCCATCAGGAAAGATCCCACGATATTGACCGTAAGCGTCCCCCAGGGAAATCCATTGCCCAGCATCGAGCCCATCATGACAGACACACTGTGACGTGCGACCGCACCAACAGCACCCCCAAAGGCAATGGAAGCGATTAACAACGGTGAAAATTGCATGGCGCGGAACCTATTCTTTCAAACATCAAAAGTCACGTGTGAAAACGGCATGGGGCCATGGCAATATCTGAACCCTTTTTCACACCGTAACAAAGCACGCCCTGAAAGGTCATCAGACCCCAGAGCGCACGTATTTTCAATCTTTCAGAATCAGAACAATTCAGGCATCACCCGGACGGCCCCATCCTTCCGACAACATCCGCCAACCAGGCGCGGGTGCGTTTTTCGTTTTGTTGGATATCATCAAGTCCGTACACCGACTGGGCAAACAGGCAGAATGTGATATCACCGCCCTGTTCGGGCAGGATGAATTCGACTTCGACCCAATCCGGGAAATGAAAGACCGGTGTTCTGGCAAGGAAGTAAAGCCGGCCCGGTTTGCCCCCGGGAACGCCGCTCATCAATTGCATGCCATGTGCCGGTGCGGTTTCGATCATCACATCGGCCAATGTAGCCGCCGTCGCATCAAATGACGGGCTTGGCATCGCGCGGTCGGTGCGCGGGGATCGTCCGGGCGGACAGGCAATAAAGAAATTGCGGGCCTGTGGCACCGGTGTTTCCGGTGCAAAGGTGAAGTTGGGCGGGTCACCAGCCGGCAACATATGGTCAATCAGGCCGGTAAAGCGGATAACCACAAATATCCCGGCAAGGACGATCAAACCCCAAACAGCAAACATAACCAGTCGTCTCAATGGCACCACCTGTCTGTTAACGTGCTGTTGGCGGCAGACAACACACGCGGACACGGCACCACAATAATACGGATTGATCCGGAATCAAAATGCCCGACTGGGGAACAGTCGGGCATCACAGGATGCAAACACGGCAATCAGCGAACGGGGGGGGGGAAAGTTGCTTTCGCCGATCACCGGGTTGGCATGGATCGTCAGATCAGTGCGTTGACATCAGGCAACTGATGGCAAGGCCACTGCTTCGACATTGGCAATCGCACGTTCCATGGCTTCTTCGGCATTTACCGCAAAGCCCGACGCGTCGATCACTTCAACATCGGAGATACCGACAAAAGCAAGAACCTGCTTGAGATACGGGGTTGCGAAGTCAGCCGGGCTGTTGACCGGCACGCCACCGGTGGCAACCACCAGATAGGCTTTCTTGCCGCTCAGCAGGCCAACCGGGCCGTTTTCGGTGTATTGGAAGGTCACGCCAACACGTGCAATCAGGTCAACCCAGGCCTTAAGGGTCGAAGGCACGCTGAAGTTATACATCGGCGCGCCGATGACGATAACGTCGGCGGCCTGAACTTCGGCAACCATTTTGTCGGAAACGGCAATCACGTCCTTCTGTGCGTCGGAACGGGACTCTTCGGGGGTGTAGAAAGCGCCAACGGTTTCACCGGTCAGTGCAGTGATTTCCGCGTCATTGGCATCACGCTCAACGACTTTGGCGGACGGATCAGCAGCGACAATGCGCGCGATCAGTTTGGATGCGATCTGGCGGGAGTTGGAATTCTCACCATTCACAGATGCATTCACGTGCAGAATATTGGTCATTTGAGGTCTCCAAAAGCGTGTTCGTTTGTTGACCTGAACCTAACCTGTTCCCTGTTCGGTGTTTATCCCGATACTGGTCACCAGATTGTTTCCAAAATGACGCCATGCAGCATCAGTTCTTGCCGCGCTTTTGTTGCCGTTCCTGACGCAATCGATCGAAATACTCGACCCGTTTTTTCAGATCGCGTTCAAAACCGCGTTCGACCGGCTCATAGAAATTCTGCCGGCGCATGCCTTCGGGGAAATAGTTCTGCCCGGAAAAGCCGTCTTCCTGATCATGGTCATAGGCATATCCGGTCCCGTACCCGATATCCTTCATCAGTTTGGTCGGTGCATTCAGGATATGGGCCGGCGGCATCAGAGACCCTGTTTCACGCGCAATCTTGAGCGATTTCTTATAGGCCGAATATCCGGCATTCGATTTCGGCGCCAGTGCGAGATAAATCACCGCCTGCGCCAGGGCTAGCTCGCCTTCCGGGCTGCCAAGCCGTTCATAGGATTCCCAGGCACCGATGCAAAATTGCTGGGCCTGCGGATCGGCAAGGCCGATATCCTCGACCGCCATACGAGTCAGGCGACGGGCGACGAATTTGGGATCTTCGCCCCCAGCCAGCATGCGGTTGAACCAGTAAA
Source organism: Thalassospira sp. MCCC 1A02491 (assembly GCF_001613785.1). Taxonomy (NCBI): domain Bacteria; kingdom Pseudomonadati; phylum Pseudomonadota; class Alphaproteobacteria; order Rhodospirillales; family Thalassospiraceae; genus Thalassospira; species Thalassospira sp. MCCC 1A02491. Next base: position 268,720 of record NZ_LPVX01000012.1, read on the forward strand.
GGGCCGCATCCGGGTCCGAACCGCGAATGGATTTATGCAATGCACTGATCAGGTTGTAATGACTGTCATCGCCCTTGTCATAGATCGGCATGCGCTTTTGCACGGTGCGGGCCAGTTCGGCCACACCCAGCGGGCCATCATCGCTGGTGTCGCTGGGCGGCATGGAAAACAGTTCTTCGGCAAGGTTCAGCAAATAGCGCCCGTCCCCGTCGGCCATGGCACGCAAGGTTTCGCGGGCCTCGGGCGTTACCGGAAGATCAAACCCCATTTCCTTTTCGGACCGCACCAGAAGTTCTTCAAGCCCCTGATCATCGAGGCGTTTGAGAACAAGCACCTGACAGCGCGACAACAGGGCGGCATTCAGCTCGAATGACGGGTTTTCGGTCGTCGCACCGATCAGGGTGATGGTGCCATCTTCGACATAGGGCAGGAAACTGTCCTGCTGGGCCTTGTTGAAACGATGGATTTCATCGATGAACAACAGGGTTGCGCCACCGGTTGACCGGCGGCCACGGGCACGTTCGAACACCTTGCGCAGGTCCGACACCCCCGAAAAGATCGCCGAAAGCGGTTCAAACGCCATGTCGGCAACATCGGCCATCAGACGCGCCAATGTCGTCTTACCGCAGCCGGGCGGCCCCCACAGAATGACCGAGGGCACCCGCCCGGTTTTGATCATGCGCGTGATCGGACCGTCATCGCCAAACAGATGCCCCTGCCCGACCACCTCGTCAAGCTTGGCGGGGCGCAGTCTGTCGGCCAAGGGCCGGGTTACCTGACTTTCAAACAGGGATGGCATGAACGGTCTTCTCGTTACGGGTGGCGGTTACAGGGTAAACTCGCCTGTCAAAACCTTGCCATCGCGTTTGACCGCGATTTTCCAGTCCCGACCGCGCTGGCCTGCTTTGACAACTTCCTTCAGGCGGGCGACCGAGTCAATCTTCTGACCATTGATTTCAACAATATAATCGCCGGCCTGAAGCCGTGCACGCCGCGCCAGACTGTCACGGGCAACGCCAAGGATCACCACCCCTTCGCTCAGCGTATCAACGCCAAGCTCATCGGCCAGTGCCGGGTTCATATTGGCAACCTTTGCGCCGCTGAACGGGTTGGTGCCTTCAATCACACTTTCATCGCGTGCCGGTTCTTCCGGGGCGACTTCGAGCGGCATCGACAGGATGGTTTCCTTGCCACGGCGCAGCACCGTCAGTTTGGCACTGCCATCAAGTTCCAGTGTCGCGATCCGGAATTTGAGTTCATTGGGATTGTCGACCGGAAGTCCATTGACCGCCACAACCACATCCCCGGCCAGCAGACCGCCACGCTGGGCCGGGCTGCCATCACGGATCGCACTGATCAAAACACCATGCGGACGATCAAGTTCAAGCGAACTTGCCAGATCGGCCGTCACTGCCTGACCGGTGGCCCCAATCCACGGACGGCGCAAATCGCCACTGATCAGGCCACGCATCACGACCTTGACCATATTGACCGGCACGGCAAACCCGATGCCGTTTGATCCGCCCGATTTGGTAAAGATCGCCGAATTGACCCCGATCAGCTTGCCATCGATATCAATCAGCGCCCCGCCCGAGTTGCCCGGGTTGATCGCGGCATCGGTCTGGATAAAGGATTGATAATCCTGTCCGGTGACACCGGCGCGTGCAAGGGCCGAGACAATCCCGCTGGTCACCGTCTGTCCAACCCCGAACGGGTTACCGATGGCAAGAACAAGATCACCGACTTCGACCGCATCGGAATCCCCGAAACTGATCGCTGGCAATGCGGTTTCAACCCCGCGCAATTTCAGAACCGCCAGATCGGTACGTTCATCCGACCCGACAAGGTCGGCATCAAATTCACGGTTGTCATGCAACACAACACGAATTTCGCTGGCACCATCAATCACATGATGGTTGGTCACAATGGTCCCGTCGCCCGAAACAATCACCCCGGACCCCAATGAACGTTCAACCCGCTGGCGCGGTGCCCCGAAAGCACCGCCAAACCGTTCGCCAAAGAATTGCTTGAAGAACGGATCATTGAAGAACGGGGTGCGCTGGCGCTGCTCGACCACCTTTTTGGTGTAGATATTGACCACTGCCGGGGCCGTCTGTTTGACCAGTGGCGAGAAAGACATCTTGATCTCGGCCTGGCTGGTGGGCAGGCGCCTGTCGTCATTCTGGATGTTGTTCTGGGCATGTGCCGGGTTCAAACCGGCAACCGAACCAAGGGCCAGAACGGCGATTGTGAAAATGGTGGGAATCCATCTTGCCTGCACGACACACTCTCTCTTTTTCGTCAAACAGTTCGGGGATGCGACCGCATTCCGCGTAGCAAATGCTCAATTAGGAAAACAAGGACTGCCGCGCAACCTTGGCAGAAATATGAACAATGTCACAGCCTTGCGAGATTGCCCGGTGACCGGGCCATCGAGGGATTGCAAAGCGCCAAAAGAAAACGGGCGACACCGTATGGCATCGCCCGTTTCTGTTTCTTAAAGGCCGAAGCGTTGCTTATTCAGCAGCTGATTCTTCGCCTTCGCCCTCTGCTTCGAGGCGAGCGCGGTCAGCCGCGCCTTTTGCTTCGACGTTGCGATCGACAAGTTCGATCACAGCCACCGGAGCCGCATCGCCGTAACGGAAGCCAGCCTTGAGAACGCGGGTGTAACCACCGGAACGCTCTTTGTAGCGGTCAGCGATTTCGCCGAACAGCTTGGCAACGACTTTATCGTCACGCAGGATCGAAATAGCCTGACGGCGTGCATGCAGGTCGCCCCGCTTGCCCAGCGTAATCAGTTTTTCGACATACGGGCGAAGATCCTTGGCCTTCGGAAGAGTGGTTTTGATCTGCTCGTGGGTGAGCAGCGAAACTGCCATGTTGGCAAACATCGCCTTACGATGGGACGAAGTACGATTAAGCTTACGGCCTTGCATACCGTGACGCATGGTAACTCTCCTAAATAGCCTGGCTTCGCTCACGAAACCGATTGTAAAACCGCGCCGCCACCCTGATCACTTTATACAAAGGCCAGGTCATGCACGTGCGGTGTGGGCAACTCGCCCGCCGGATGCCCAAACAACTGGGTTATCCGGTTTGGAACACGGATGTTCCGATAACGGCCCGAAGGCCGAAGACCCGTTCTTAGAACGGATCTTCGAACTTGCGAGCAAGTTCTTCGATGTTTTCCGGCGGCCAACCGCCGACTTCCATACCGAGATGCAGGCCCATCTGAGCCAGCACGTCTTTGATTTCGTTCAGCGACTTACGGCCGAAGTTCGGCGTACGCAGCATTTCTGCTTCGGTCTTCTGAACAAGATCACCGATATAGATGATGTTGTCGTTCTTCAGGCAGTTTGCCGAACGTACCGACAGTTCAAGCTCGTCAACCTTACGAAGAAGGTTACGGTTGAACGGCAATTCGTCTTCTTTCTTCTCTTCGACAACCGCTTCCGGCTCTTCGAAGTTGACGAACAGAGACAGCTGGTCCTGAAGGATACGGGCAGCAAGTGCAACCGAATCTTCCGGGGTCAGTGCGCCGTTGGTTTCAACGGTCAGCGACAGCTTGTCAAAATCGGTATCCTGACCAACACGGGTGTTTTCCACCTTGTAGGCCACTTTACGGATCGGGCTGAAGATCGCATCGATCGGAATAAGACCGATCGGCGCATCCGAAGAGCTGTGTGCGCTGGCTGCGACATAGCCTTTACCGTTATCAACGGTAAATTCGATGTTGAGCGTAGCACCATCGTCAAGATGGCAAAGTTCGAGATCCGGGTTAAGGATTTCGATATCAGCGCCGGTTTCGATCTGACCTGCGGTGACGGCACCCGGGCCGGTCGCCTTCAAGGTCATTTTCTTCGGACCTTCTGCATGCATACGCACGCCCATGGTCTTGATGTTCAGGATGATGTCGGTAACATCTTCACGCACACCCGGAATCGACGAAAATTCGTGCAATACACCGTCGATCTGGATCGCAGTCACCGCCGAACCCTGGAGCGACGACAGCAGAATGCGACGCAGCGCGTTACCCAGAGTCTGACCAAAACCGCGCTCCAGCGGTTCCGCCACGATCGTACCGATGCGGCTGGCATCTGTACCCGGAGTAACATCAAGCTTCGTCGGCTTAATCAGTTCCTGCCAGTTCTTTTGAATCACGAGACCCACCTTCGCAACTGGAGCCTATGGTAAGGAGGACAAAAATCTGCCCTCGCGAGAAACGCGAAGGGGCCCGGCGTATCCGGGCCCAAACGCGGGGTCGTCCGCAAAGATCGACGCGATTAGACGCGACGACGTTTACGCGGACGGCAACCGTTGTGCGGAATCGGCGTTACGTCTTTGATCGACGTAATGGTGAAACCGACAGCCTGAAGCGCACGCAGTGCAGATTCACGTCCCGAACCCGGGCCTTTAACCTGTACTTCGAGGGTTTTCATGCCGTGTTCAGCAGCTTTTTTACCTGCGTCTTCGGCAGCCATCTGTGCAGCATACGGAGTCGATTTACGCGAACCGCGGAAACCCATACCACCAGCGGTCGACCAGGAAATGGTGTTACCCTGAACGTCGGTGATGGTGATCATGGTGTTGTTGAAGGTCGCGTTTACGTGCGCGATACCATTCGTAATGTTCTTGCGCTCGCGGCGACGGACGCGAGTCTGAGGAGCTTTCGCCATTGTCGTTCCCCTACCTTACTTCTTCTTGCCAGCAATCGGCTTAGCCGGGCCCTTACGGGTGCGAGCGTTGGTGTGGGTACGCTGACCGCGTACCGGGAGACCGCGACGATGACGGAGACCGCGGTAGCAGCCCAGATCCATCAGACGTTTAATGTTCATTGCGGTTTCACGACGAAGGTCGCCTTCAACGGTGTAATCAGCGTCGATGACTTCACGAACCTTGAGAACCTGGTCATCAGAAAGCTGATGAACGCGGGTTGCTGCTTCGATTCCGACCTTTTCGCAAATTTCTTTAGCTTTCGCCGGGCCAATGCCGGTGATGTAGGTAAGCGCAATCACGACGCGCTTCGCGGTCGGGATATTTACGCCAGCAATACGAGCCACTGTGTGAGACTCCTGTTTCCTGTTAACAAACCCAAGGGCAGATCCGGTAGGGTAGAGCGTTGCAAAAGCGGGCCAGCATCACTGCCAACCCGCAAGCAAAAAGCGCCCTGCCCGGGAAATTACCCCAGGATGGCTTCAATCTCGCGCGTAACTTCGTCGATTTCGGCCATCCCGTCAACTGTTTTCAGCTTACCGACCTTTTCATAGTAAGGAATGATCGGTGCTGTTTGCTTGTGATAAGCTTCCAGTCGCGATGTGACCGTCTCGGCGTTGTCATCCGCACGGCGTTTGAATTCAGTGCCGCCACATACGTCGCAGACACCTTCTTCAGCGGGTTTCTGGAACTCGTCGTGATAGCCCTGCCCGCATTTTGCACAAGTATAGCGGCCGACAATGCGGGCCACCAGTGCTGCGTCATCGACGCGCAGTTCAATCACATAGTCAAGTGCCAGACCTTTGGCTTCCAGCATGATGTCCAGGGCTTCTGCCTGGGCAGTCGTGCGCGGGAAACCGTCCAGAATGAAACCGCCTTTGGTATCATCCTGGTCAAGTCGTTCGGAAATCAGACCGATCATCAGATCGTCGGATACGAGCTGCCCCGCATCCATGACTTCCTTTGCCTTCAATCCCAGTTCCGTTCCGGCAGAAACTGCCGCGCGGAGCATGTCACCAGTCGAAAGCTGGATCATGCCGCGTCCCGTTTCGAGACGCTTGGCCTGGGTGCCTTTCCCTGCACCGGGAGGGCCAAGAAGGATAATGTTCATTGTCGTCCCCCTGAATTCCGTGGCCGCTCTTATCGGCGGCGACCACGCAGTTTGGATTTCTTGATCAGGCCTTCATACTGATGCGCCAGCATATGAGACTGGATCTGAGCAACGGTATCCATGGTTACCGTGACTACGATCAGGAGGCTAGTCCCACCAAAGTAGAAGGGCACAGACCATTCCGCGATCAGCAGTTCCGGCAGGATACAGACGAATGCGAGATACGCTGCACCGATCACCGTCAGGCGGGTCAGGATGAAATCAAGATAGTTCGCGGTATTTTTACCCGGACGGATGCCCGGAATAAAGCCACCGTGTTTTTTCAGGTTGTCTGCCGTATCTTCCGGGTTGAACACAACCGCGGTGTAGAAGAAGGCAAAGAAGACGATCAGACCGATATAAAGCGCGATATAGAGCGGCTGGCCACGGCCAAGCAATGCGGTCGCGGTCGTCAGCCATTCCGGCGCGTTGCCACCGGCGGTGAACTGCGCAACCGACAGCGGCATCAGCAGAAGCGAGCTTGCAAAGATCGGCGGGATAACACCGGCAGTGTTGATCTTGAGCGGCAGGTGCGAGCTCTGACCTTCCATGACCTTCATGCCGACCTGGCGTTTCGGGTACTGGATCAGAACACGGCGCTGCGCACGTTCAACAAAGACGATGAAGGCAATAACAGCAACCGCCAGAATGATGATTGCAACAATCACCAGAGCGGAAATCGCGCCGGTACGGCCCAGTTCCAGGGTGCCGGCAATCGCGCTGGGCAGACCGGCAACAATACCGGTGAAGATGATCAGCGAAATGCCGTTACCGATGCCGCGCTGGGTGATCTGTTCACCAAGCCACATCAGGAACATGGTGCCACCAACCAGCGTCACAACAGCGGTAAAGCGGAAGAACATGCCCGGATCATGAACAGCAGCTCCGGTCGAACCGGTCATGCTTTCAAGACCAACAGCAATGCCCCATGCCTGAACCGTTGCGATCAGCACCGTCAGATAGCGGGTATATTGATTAATCTTTTTACGACCCTGCTCGCCTTCTTTCTTGAGCTGCTCAAGAGACGGCGAAACAGTCGTCATCAACTGAATGATAATGGAGGCCGAGATATACGGCATGATATTCAGCGCAAAGATCGTCATACGACCCAGCGCACCACCGGCGAACATGTCAAACATGCCCAGAACGCCGCCCGCATTCTGACGGAAAATGTCAGCAAGAATGGACGGGTCAACACCAGGAACCGGAATATAGGTTCCAAGACGGTAAACAATAAGCGCGCCCAAAGTGAACCAGATACGCTTTTTAAGCTCGGTCGACTTTGAAAAAGCAGACCAATTCAGGTTCGCGGCAAGCTGCTCGGCGGCGGATGCCATGCACTCATCTCCCAATACACATAAACTGGAGGGTCCGGTCCCGTAAATTAATGGAACCGGACCCTCACGAAGTCATTCTAGCTTATTCTGCGTTATCTGCAGCGACCGGCGCAAGAACCTTGACCGAGCCACCGACTTTCTCAACAGCTTCGACAGCTGCTTTGGAAGCACCGGAGATCTCGATGTTCAGTTTCGCTTTCAGTTCGCCTTTAGCAAGAAGGCGCAGACCGTCTTTCTGCGGACGGGCAAGACCTTTTTCCGCAAGAACAGCGATGGTGACATTTGAACCTTCTTCAAGAACACCGTTATCAACGGCAGTCTGAAGGGTACCAAGGTTCACAACACCGAACTGTTTCTTGAACGGGTTTTTGAAGCCGCGTTTCGGAAGACGGCGATAGACCGGCATCTGCCCGCCTTCGAAGCCATTGATGGCTACACCTGAACGGGACTTTTGACCCTTCTGACCTGCGCCAGAAGTTTTGCCTTTGCCCGAACCGATGCCGCGACCGACGCGGGTGCGCGCCTTGCGGGCACCCGGGTTATCGGCAAGTTCGTTGAGTTTCATCGTTCAACACCTTTTCGATCTGGGGTCAATCAAGCCTCGTCCACACGGACGAGGTGCTTGACCTTTGCGATCATACCGCGAACAGCTGGGGTATCTTCCAGCTCACGAGTCCGGTGCAGTTTGTTCAGGCCAAGACCAACAAGGGTCTGGCGCTGATCAGCCGGACGTCCGATCGGCGAACCCGTCTGGGTAACGCGAACGGTCGCTTTTTTCTTAGCAGCCATATCGAATTACTCCTTTTCGAGAACGGCGGCAGCAGCCGAACCGCTATCGCGACGGGCAACGACGTCACCGACTTTCAGGCCACGCTTTGCAGCGACCTGACGCGGGGATGCACCGTTGACCAGAGCGTCAAGGGTTGCGCGGATCACGTTATGCGGGTTGTTCGAACCGGTACATTTGGACACAACGTCCTGAACGCCCATGGTTTCGAAGACCGCACGCATCGCACCGCCAGCGATGATACCGGTACCAGCCGGAGCCGAGCGAAGGATAACCTTGCCTGCACCGAAATGGCCCTGCGTATCATGGTGAAGGGTACGACCTTCACGAAGCGGAACGCGGATCATGTTGCGTTTAGCAGCTTCGGTAGCCTTGCGGATCGCTTCCGGAACTTCACGGGCTTTACCCGTGCCGTATCCGACGCGACCGCGCTGGTCACCGACAACTACCATTGCGGAGAAAGCAAAGCGACGACCGCCCTTAACGACTTTCGCGACGCGGTTGATACCAACCAGCTTGTCGACGAGTTCGTTTTCTTCACGGGCTTTCGGTGCCTGCTGCTGTTGATTCTGGTTACGTGCCATGGTCGTGCTCCTTAGAAGTCCAGACCGCCCTCACGGGCGGCATCGGCCAGAGCTTTCACCCGGCCATGGAACAGATACCCGCCACGATCGAAAACGACCGTTTTCACACCAGCTTTCACTGCGCGCTCGGCAATGGCTTTGCCAACCAGAGCAGCGGCTTCGGCATTGCTGCCTTTCGCCTTCAGATCTTTTTCGGCGGTCGAAGCTGCTACCAGGGTGGTACCAGCGACGTCGTCGATGATCTGTGCATAGATGTGAGCGTTCGAACGGTGCACGCTGAGGCGCGGGCGACCGGCCGCTTTCTGGCGGATCGCAAAACGAACGCGACGCTTGCGGCGTTCGAAAAGGCTTCTCACGTTTTTCATCGTGCCAGTCCTTACTTCTTCTTGCCTTCTTTGCGCAAGATATACTCGCCTTCGTAGCGGACACCTTTGCCTTTGTAAGGCTCCGGACCGCGCCAGCCGCGTGCATTTGCAGCGAACTGACCGACAAGCTGTTTATCTGCGCCAGAGATGGCGATAAGGGTCGGCTTTTCAGCAACGACGTTCAGACCCGCAGGGATCTCCATTTCAACGTCGTGTGAGAAGCCAAGCTGCAGAACCAGGTTCTTGCCCTGTACCTGCGCACGGTAACCAACACCGGTGATTTCCAGTTTCTTGGTGAACCCTTCCGAAACCCCGGTGACGAGGTTGGCGATATTCGCACGGGTGGTACCCCAAAGGGCACGGGCGCGCTTGCTATCGTTGTTCGGTTTCACGAAGATCTGGTTATCTTCCTGGGTGACGGATACGTCCGAGGTCAGAGGCAGGTTAAGCTCACCGAGCTTGCCCTTTGCACTGATCTGCTCTTCGGTCAAGGTGATGGTAACGCCGCTAGGCACGACCACCGGATTTTTTCCTACTCGCGACATCGTTGGCTCCCCTTAGAATACTTTGCAGAGGATTTCGCCGCCGACATTCTGCTCGCGAGCTTCCTGATCCGAGAGAACCCCTTTCGGAGTGGACAGGACTGCGATGCCGAGACCGTTGTATACTTTCGGAAGATCTTTGATCTTCGAGTATACGCGACGGCCCGGGGTCGAGACGCGGTCGATCTGCTTGATCACTGCATCGCCCTCAAAATATTTGAGTTCGATGGTGATTTCGCTGACGCCCTTGCGAATTTCATTAACGTTATAACCGCGGATGTAACCTTCGCGCTGGAGAACATCCAGCACACCGGTACGCAGTTTCGAAGCCGGCGAGACAACGCTGGATTTACCAACGCGCTGACCGTTACGGATACGCGTGAGCATATCACCGACTGGATCAGTCATCGACATGTGATGTCCTCCTTACCAGCTCGACTTCACCATGCCCGGAATCTGACCACGCGAAGCAAGTTCACGAAGGGCGATACGGGACAGGCGGAATTTGCGATAGACACCGCGCGGACGACCGGATACCTGGCAGCGAATACGCTGACGGATACGAGCCGAGTTACGCGGCAGCTGGGCGAGTTTCATCACAGCCACGATACGATCCTCAGGGGACGTCTCGCGATTTGCGATAACCGCTTTGAGGGCGGCACGCTTGGCAGCATAGCGCTTTGCCAGGCGTTCACGTTTGAGTTCACGCTCTACTGAGCTTTTCTTGGCCATGGGCCAACCTCCGTTAGTTTCCGAACGGAAGATCAAAACCCTTAAGAAGGGCAAGAGCTTCGGCGTCGGACTTAGCCGTGGTACAAATGATAATGTCCATCCCGCGGACAGAGTCGACTTTGTCATACTCTACTTCAGGAAAGACGAACTGTTCCTTCAAGCCCATGGCAAAGTTGCCACGACCATCAAAGGATTTTTTGTTCAGGCCGCGGAAGTCACGAACGCGCGGAAGCGCGATGGTGACCAGGCGGTCCAGGAACTCAAACATACGGTCGCGACGCAGGGTCACTTTACAACCGATGTTCATACCTTCACGCAGCTTGAAAGCCGCAACCGACTTTTTCGCTTTGGTGAAGACAGGCTTCTGACCGGTGATTGCAGCGAGATCCGCAGCAGCACCTTCCAGCTTTTTGCGATCCTGGGTGGCGTCGCCGACACCCATGTTGATCACGATCTTTTCGAGGCGCGGAATCTCCATGGTGTTCTCGTAGGAGAACTCCTTCTGGAGTGCGTCACGCACCACTTCTTTGTAATGTTCGCGCAGGCGCGTCATTTTTCCGTCCCTCAGTTGTCGATGACTTCGCCGCTGAGCTTCGCGAAGCGAACCTTGCGACCGTCATCGAGGGTCTTGAAACCGACGCGGGTCGGCTTGTTTTCTTTCGGGTCGACAATCGCGATGTTGGAAACAGCAATTTTTGCTTCCTTCTCGACGATGCCACCGGCATCAGCACCGGTCGGGCGCTGGTGACGTTTCACCAGATTGATGCCCGATACCAGAACCTTGTTCTCGGCCGGGAAAGCGGCGAGAACCTCGCCGGTCTTCCCTTTGTCTTTACCCGTCAGAACAATGACGCGGTCGCCCTTTTTAATCTTGGCAGCCATTACAGCACCTCCGGAGCGAGCGAAATGATCTTCATGTAACCTTTGGAACGAAGTTCGCGGGTTACCGGGCCAAAAATACGCGTGCCGATCGGCTCGCCGTTCGCATTAATGAGAACGGCAGCGTTGCGGTCAAAGCGGATCGCCGAGCCATCGGCACGACGGATTTCCTTTGCGGTGCGAACGATGACAGCTTTGTGAACTGCACCCTTCTTTACGCGACCGCGCGGGATGGCTTCCTTGACGGAAACCACGATAACATCACCAACGTGAGCGGTTTTGCGCTTCGAGCCGCCCAGCACCTTGATGCACTGGACGCGGCGAGCGCCGCTGTTGTCGGCGACGTCCAGATTGGACTGCATCTGGATCATGGGTTTACCCCTTGACTATGATTGGGCTGAGGACTCACTCCTCGACCACTACTTCCCAAGACTTCAACTTCGAGATCGGCTTGCATTCGCGAATGCGAACTACGTCACCCGTTTTGAAGCGGTTCTCTTCATCGTGCGCGTGGAATTTCTTCGACTTACGCACGTACTTTTTATACAGCGGGTGCATGACCTGGCGTTCCACACGGACCACCACGGTCTTGTCGTTTTTGGTCGAAACGACTGTCCCCTGCAATACACGCCTCGGCATGTGTGTTTACTCCTCTGCGTGTCCAGTTTAGGCCGCGGTCGCACCCTTCTCGTTACCGAGAAGGGTTTTGATGCGGGCGATATCACGACGGACCTGGCGGACCCGCGCAGTGTTCTCAAACTGACCGGAAGCCTGCTGGAATCGCATGTTGAACGATTCTTTACGCAGGTCCAGCAGCAGCTGTTTCAGTTCGTCAGCGCTTTTAGCGCGGAGATCAGCAATTTTCATCACTAATTACTCCCCTTCACCAAGACGGGTGACAAACTTGGTCTTGATCGGCAGTTTTGCCGATGCCAGCTCGAAAGCGCGGCGTGCAAGATCCAACGGAACACCGTCGAGTTCAAACATGATCCGACCCGGTTTAACGCGTGCCGCCCAATATTCAGGCGAGCCTTTACCTTTACCCTGACGGACTTCGGCAGGCTTCTGCGAGACCGGGAGATCCGGGAAAACGCGAATCCACACACGACCCTGACGGCGGATGTGGCGGGTGATCGCGCGGCGAGCCGCTTCGATCTGACGCGCCGTTATACGCTCAGGCTCCAAGGCTTTCAAGCCATAAGCGCCGAAATTAAGATCCGTACCACCCTTGGCTTCACCTTTAAGGCGGCCTTTGTGGGCTTTACGGAACTTTGTACGTTTCGGAGAAAGCATATCTGGATCTCCTTACTTACGGCTGGAACCAGCCGACTCGAGAGCTTTACGCTCCGATGCCAGCGGATCATGTGCCATGATTTCGCCCTTGAAGATCCAGACCTTCAGACCGCAAACACCATAGGTGGTGTGTGCTTCTGAAGTTCCGTAATCCACGTCCGCACGCAGCGTGTGCAGCGGAACGCGACCTTCACGATACCATTCGGTACGGGCGATTTCTGCGCCACCAAGACGACCAGCAGCATTAATACGAATGCCACCGGCACCGAGACGCATTGCGTTCTGAACCGAGCGCTTCATAGCGCGACGGAACGAAACACGGCGCTCAAGCTGCTGGGCGATGTTGTCAGCGACCAGCTTGGCATCGATTTCCGGCTTGCGGATTTCGATGATGTTAACCTGCACTTCGGCATTTGCCAGCTTCTGCAGATCGTTCTTGAGCTTCTCGATGTCCTGGCCTTTTTTCCCGATCACAACGCCCGGACGAGCGGTGTGGATCGAAATGCGGGCTTTCTTCGCCGGACGTTCGATAATCACCTTCGAAACACCAGCCTGCTTGAGGCGGTCGAAGATGAATTTACGGATCGCAAGATCTTCATGAAGAAGACCAGCGAAATCGGACTTGTTGGCGTACCAGCGGGAATCCCAGGTACGGTTAATGCCAACGCGCAGACCGATCGGATTTACTTTCTGACCCATTACTCGGCCTCCTCACGTTCGCAAACGACGATGCGCATGTTGGAGAACGGCTTCAGGATCTTGCCAACACGACCGCGTGCACGGGCGCGCCAACGTTTCATCACGAAGGCCTTACCAACAGATGCCTCTTTAACATAGAGACGGTCGACATCGAGCTGATGGTTGTTTTCGGCGTTAGCAATTGCCGATTCCAGCAGCTTTTTGACGTCCTGCGAAATACGTTTGTTGGAGAAGGTCAGTTCTGCCAAAGCAGCTTCTGCCTTCAAACCACGGATCGACTCGGCGACGAGGTTGAGCTTACGCGGGGAAATGCGTACTGCCCGGAGCGAAGCCGCAGCCTCGTTATCCGCCAGCCGACGGATGTCAGCTTTCTTACCCATCGTTACTTCCTCTTCGCCTTTTTGTCGGCCGCGTGACCATAGTAGGTACGGGTCGGCGAGAATTCACCGAACTTGTGACCAATCATGTCTTCGGTCACCAGCACCGGCAAGAATTTCTGGCCATTGTAAACCCCAAAGGTGAGGCCTACGAATTGCGGCAGAATCGTCGAACGCCGCGACCAGGTCTTAATTACCTCATTCCGGCCTGAGGCACGGACAGTATCGGCTTTCTTAAGAAGGTATCCGTCAACAAACGGACCCTTCCAAACGGAACGCGCCATAGTCTAGCCTCCTCCGTTAGCTCTTGTGACGACGGCGCATGATGAGCGCGTCGGTCTTCTTGTTCGAGCGGGTACGTTTGCCCTTGGTAGGCTTGCCCCACGGCGTAACCGGGTGACGACCACCCGAAGTACGACCTTCACCACCACCATGCGGGTGATCGATCGGGTTCATGGCAACACCACGAACCGAAGGACGCTTGCCGAGCCAGCGATTACGGCCGGCTTTACCAAGGTTAGTGTTCTGATGGTCCGGGTTGGACACGGCACCGATGGTTGCCATGCATTCACCACGTACCAAACGTACCTCACCGGAGGACAGCTTAAGCTGGGCGTAACCCTGGTCCTTACCAACGAGCTGCACGTATGCACCTGCTGAACGTGCGATCTGACCACCTTTACCGGCTTTCAGTTCGACGTTATGGACAATGGTACCGACCGGAATGTTCTTCAGCGGTGCGGCGTTACCCGGCTTAATGTCTACGCGTTCAGCGGCAACAACGTTGTCGCCGACAGCGAGACGCTGCGGTGCGAGGATGTAGGCCAGCTCGTCGTCGGAATAACGAACCAGTGCGATGAACGCAGTACGGTTCGGATCATATTCCAAACGCTCGACGGTACCGACGACGTCAAACTTGGTACGTTTGAAGTCGATGAGACGGTAACGACGTTTGTGACCACCACCAATACGGCGGGCGGTGATACGACCAGTGTTGTTACGGCCACCTTTCTTGCGAAGACCTTCGGTCAACGCTTTGATCGGCTTGCCCTTGTGGAGATCGGAACGATCCACGAGAACCAGCTGACGGCGACCAGGAGAGGTTGGTTTAAACTTCTTCAAAGCCATTGTCTTAGATTCCCGTAGTCACGTCGATGGACTGACCCTCTTCGAGGGTTACCATCGCTTTCTTGAAATCACTCCGACGACCGGAAACACCGCGAAAACGCTTGGTCTTTCCTTTTACCACAGAGGTATTGACCGCCTTGACCTTCACCCCGAACAGACCTTCCACAGCAGCCTTGATCTCCGGCTTGGTGGCGTCGATCGCAACTTTGAACGCAACTGCGTTGTGTTCAGAAATCAGCGTCGACTTTTCAGTGATATGCGGGGCGCGGATGACTTCGTACATCCGCTCTTTGCTGATGATCGTCATTTGAGACGTGCCTCCAACGCTTCGACCGCACCCTTGGTCAGCACCAGGGTGTCACGGCGCAGGATGTCATAGACGTTAGCACCGATCTCCGGGAGCACGTCAATCTGCGGGATGTTGCGCGCTGCGCGTGCAAAACCTTCGTTGACCTGCGCACCATCGATGATCAGTGCAGATTTCCAGCCGAGCTTACCAAAAGCTGCGACCAGATTCTTGGTTTTGGCGTCCGAGAATTCCGCGTTATCAAGAACGATAAGCTTGCCGTCCTTTGCTTTAGCCGACAGAGCGGTTTTAAGCGCGAGTTTACGGAACTTCTTGGTCAGATCGTGTGCGTGGTCGCGAACGCGCGGACCGTGCACGGTACCACCACCACGGAACTGTGCAGCCTTACGGGAACCGTGACGTGCACCGCCACTACCCTTCTGACGCACGAATTTTTTCGTGGTTGCGGAAACTTCCGACTTTTCCTTCACCTTGTGGGTACCGGCGCGGCGTTTTGCCAGCTGCCAGTTCACCATGCGGTGCAGGACGTCACGACGTACTTCCAGACCAAAGATCTCTTCTGCGAGATCAATGTTGCCTGCCTTGGAAGCGTCAAGTTTGAGAATGTCGAGCTTCATGATGCTTATTCCTTATCCTCGGCGACAGCTTCTTCAGCAGCCGGGGCAGCACCCTTGAGCGCGGCCGGGAACGGAAGACCTTCCGGTGCAGCACGCTTCACGGCATCCTTGACAAGGACGTAGGCGCCCTTGTGACCCGGAACTGCACCGTGGATCAGGATCAGGCCTTTGTCGGCGTCAGAAGCGACAACCTTAAGGGACTGAACAGTCACACGTGCGGCACCGAGGTGACCAGCCATCTTCTTACCTTTGAAGACGCGGCCCGGATCCTGGCACTGACCGGTGGAACCATGCGAACGGTGGGAAATCGACACACCGTGCGACGCACGCAGACCACCGAAGTTATGACGCTTCATCGCACCGGCAAAACCTTTACCGATGGAAGTGCCGATTACGTCAACGTACTGGCCTTCAACGAAGTGAGCGGCAGAAAGTTCTGCACCAACTTCAATCAGGCCTTCTTCGCTAACGCGGAATTCAGCAAGTTTGGCTTTCGGCTCAACCTTGGCTTTGGCGAAATGGCCACGCATCGGCTTGGATACGTTTTTCACTTTCGCTTTGCCATAACCAAGCTGAACAGCGACGTAGCCGTCGGTGTCGTTGGTACGGTTGGCGACAACCTGAAGATCTTCGACCTTCAGAACGGTTACAGGAAGGTGGGAACCATCGTCTTTGAAGACGCGGGTCATGCCAACCTTCTGGGTAATAAGTCCACTACGCATTGCGGCTTACTCCCGATTAAAGTTTGATCTCGACGTCGACGCCGGCAGCCAGATCGAGCTTCATCAAAGCATCGACGGTCTGCGGGGTCGGGTCGACAATGTCGAGAAGACGCTTGTGCGTACGGATTTCGAACTGTTCACGCGATTTCTTATCGATGTGCGGAGACCGCAGAACAGTGTATTTTTCAATGCGGGTCGGCAGCGGAATCGGGCCGCGGACCTCTGCGCCAGTGCGCTTCGCCGTATTGACGATCTCGCGCGTGGACTGATCCAGCACGCGATGGTCAAACGCCTTCAGGCGAATGCGAATGTTCTGACTATCCATGTAATTATGTACCGGAGCCCTCAAAAGGACACCGGCCCCTCAACTGGAGTTGACGATTGCCGCAAAAGTGTTGCGGGCGGCTTACATAGCCGCCCGCTTCACAAAGATCAAGAGAAAAAATTACTCGATGATCTTGGCAACAACGCCCGCGCCGACGGTACGACCGCCTTCACGGATTGCGAAACGCAGACCTTCGTCCATTGCGATCGGTGCAATGAGGGTCGCGGTCATCTGGA
>NZ_LPVX01000013.1:0-39040 GCF_001613785.1 Thalassospira sp. MCCC 1A02491
TCCCGGCAAGGTAAGGCGGCGGCGCCAGACAGTTTGCCTCCCCATCCCCGCCGGTCGCCGCACCCCGGCCCGAGCACCCCGTCCACGTGATCGCCAACACCACCACCGCCTCACGGCAAGGTAAGGCGCCGCCACCAGTCAGTTTGCCTCCCCATCTCCCGCCGGTCGCCGCGCCCCGGCCGGATCACAAGGTCCGCGCCCCCAACCTCACCGCCCTCGCACGCCACGGCCCGAACTAAACCACCAAACCGCGTGCATCCGATGTCCGCCTGTCATCGTTGTTGAAGCAGAAGCTGAGCATGAAGCCTGGGCTGAGACTGAGACTGAGACTGAGACTGAGACTGCGGTTGAGGCGGATGCCGGGGCCGAGACCGAGGCCGGAGCCGAAACCCGGGTTAAGATCGGAGCATGGCAGTTGACCAGCCCGGCACCCGATATCACGCCCCCCACATCCCGACGCCTCAATCGCCGTTGTCCCGCCAACCCGGTGCCGGATCCCCGGCCCCGCGATATCACCAGACTCCGACATCCCGACGCCCCAACCCTCAACCCTCAACCATCAGCCAACCCGCGCCGCGCCCCGCAACCCCCGAACCCCCCGAAACCCCCGAAACCCCGTCGGGATTTGACAGGGGCGTGACACCATTGCCACCCATTCTTGTTGGCCGTTGATTTTTTTCGCCACTTTACGCAGCCTTGCCCGCGCAACAGATTGCCCGTAATCGCTGTGGCAGAACGGGGTCGGGCGAAACAAAATCCGGCAAAGACCGCACTTGCCAGCCAAAGCATCGGCAAAGCGGCTAAAACCTGTTTTTTCAACAGCATCGGGACAAGACCACTTGTCCTTCGCTGCGACTTGACCCACCTTGAGAAGATCGCTACGGCATTGCTTGACGACTGTTGATCGCAACACACTCAACAGAACCCGATGGATAAAGCGGAGCAGATTTCATGAATACGCGTCTTTTGCTGGTCGGCTGTGGCAAAATGGGAAGTGCCATGCTTGAAGGCTGGTTGGCCCAGGGGCTCAAGGCCGACAATGTCTATATTGTCGAACAACCCGAAGCAGCCGAGAAACTTGCCGCCAGCTATGGCATCAATGGCATCACCGATGTCGCCGATGTGCCGCAGGACTTTATCCCGCAGGTCGTTCTGTTTGCCGTCAAGCCACAGGTGCTTCCCGATGTGATTGACGCCTATAAACCGCTGGTCCGGGCCGAAACCGTGTTCCTGTCGGTTGCCGCGGGCAAGACCATCGAATTTTTCGCACGCCATCTGGGCGAGCTTGCCCGCATCGTGCGCGCCATGCCCAATACCCCGGCGGCGGTTTCGCGCGGCATGACCGTGATGTGCCCGACCGAAAATGTCAGCATCGCCCAGCGTGACATGTGCGAAACCCTGCTGGCCACGGTCGGGCTGGTATCCTGGGTCGAAGATGAAAGCCTGATGGATGCGGTTACCGCCCTTTCGGGCAGTGGCCCGGCCTATATCTTCCATATGGTCGAAGCCATGGCACAGGCTGGCGAAGCAGCCGGCCTTCCGGCAGAGCAGGCCATGCTGCTTGCCCGTCAGACCGTGATCGGGGCCGGTTTCCTGCTTGATGCCAGCGAAGAAACTGCTGCCACCCTTCGTCAGAATGTCACAAGTCCGGGCGGCACCACGGCCGCGGCCCTTGATGTTCTGATGGATCAGACAACCGGCCTGCCCGAACTGATGACCCGCGCGGTCGAAGCTGCACGCAAACGGTCGGTCGAACTTGCCGGCTGATTGATAACGACACCCAAAAGATTGGAGACCGTCATGCCCGCCAAAAAGGATATCCCCAATATCCTGATCGATGCCGCCCTGAAACTGGCAACAGAAAAAAGCTGGCATGACGTCACCATCATTGACATTGCCCAAACCGCGGGCGTGACCATCGCCGATTGCCACGCCCATGTCGGTGGCAAGGCCGATATCCTGCGCCGCTTCATCGCCCGGATCGACCACGAAGTCCTGGCCGATCTTCACGAGGATGACTTTGCCGAACCCGGCCATGACCGGCTGATTGCGGTGATCATGGCACGGTTTGACGCCCTGGCCGACCATCGTGATGCCCTGCGCTCGATCCTTAAATCACGGGGGGATCTTGGCCCCGCAGACTCGATCCGCGCGATCAAAAGCCATTTCGGATCGATGCGCTGGATGCTTGAAGCTGCCGGTTTTCGTACATCAGGCCTTCAGGGATCCCTTCGGGTTGCCGGCCTTACCGCCATCTATGCCAGAACATTCCGCCACTGGCTTGATGATGACAGCACCGACTTTGCACCGACTATGGCGTATCTTGATCGGGAATTGTCAAAGGCCGCCGGTTGGGACGGACAGGTTGAAAAAGGTCTGGGCAAGGCGACAGGACTGTGTCGCAAACTGTCTGAAAAATGCCAGCAGATCCGGTCGAAAAAATCCTCCCACCGGGCTGACACACAGCCGACCGATGCCCGTCAATAAGAACAGGCAATCCGTGCCGGATGGCTAAGTTTCTGATCTGACGCAGGAAATCGGACAACCCAACCTATGGGGACATCACGACACAAAACATTAACCTTAAAGTTATTGTGCAGTGCAAAATAACCCTTGACGGATCGGATGCATTCCGGCATATTGCAGTTGAATTTGTGCGGCGCACAATAGCGCCTCATTCCACACCTGTTGCAAATGTTGATGGAGTGCAAAACCATGACCGCCGCAAAAAAGGCAACCAACCCGTTCTTTGACCTCGACTTCACCAAATACACTGCGGATTTCAAAATTCCGGGTGTTGACGTGAACGAAATGATGGCTTTCCAGCGTAAAAACGTGGAAGCCCTCACCAAAGCCAACAAGGTGGCCTTCGACGGGTTCCAGGCTGTCGCTCAGCGTCAGAGCGAAATCTTCAAAACGCTGCTGGATAAAGTTCAGACCCAGGGCAAGGATTTCGCTGCTACTACCGCTGACGATCCGATGGCAACGGCTGCCAAGCAGACCGAAGCCGCGAAAGCTGCATACGAAGAAGCACTTTCGAACGCCAAGGAACTCTCTGGTCTGGTAACCAAGTCCCAGGAAGAGGCCCTTTCTCTTCTGCAGGCTCGCTTTACCGAATCCCTTGATGAATTCAAGGCAGCGATCGAAAAGACCGCTGCTGCGAAGTAACAGCTTTTCGCTGAACACTTCCCGTAATCCACTTGATGGCAGGGCCTTTTGGTCCTGCCATTTTTCTTTTGCCGGATATCGCGCCCACCTTAACCGATTGATTTACGGTCTGTGCCTCGACTAAGCTTGCGCAAAACAAGGAGGCCCCACAGTGAGCGAAATCAGTTTTGATGACTTTCTGAAAGTCGATATTCGCGTCGGTACTGTCATCGACGCTCAGGAATTCCCCGAAGCCCGCCGCCCGGCCCTGAAACTTTGGGTCGATTTCGGCCCGGAAATCGGGACCAAGAAAACATCCGCCCAGATCACCAAATATTACAGCCCGGAAAAACTCATCGGTCGCCAGGTGGCCGGTGTGGTCAATTTCCCGAAAAAACAGGTCGGCCCGTTCATGTCCGAATTCCTGTGTCTGGGCTTCCCCGACGGCGAAGACGACAAGGGCATCGTTCTGATCCGCCCGGATCAGGATGTCCCCAATGGGGCGCGCCTGTTCTAGGCCAATCCTTGCCCCCATGAAAAAGGGACAGGCACGATCATGCCTGTCCCGCTCATTGCCGCGCTGCCTCGCCCGACTAACGCGCCAATACGACGGATACTTCCCGTGACCGGCCGATGGTAAGGGCCATTTCCTCTGTCGACTGACCGATGGTTGCAATCGCGTTCTGGGCGGCATCAAGCGATGTCTGAATGCCGTGCATTTCACTGGTCATCTGACCGGTAACATCGCCATGTTTCTCGATCGCCAGCGACACCACCGCCATCCGGTTCAGCATCTCCTTCAGTTCAAGACGCAATGACGTCAGGATCCGCGAACTTTCGGTAACACATTCATCAAGATTATCGATCTGTTCTGCCAGTTCGGAATTTTCCCCGGCACCGTCACGCAACCTGTCGACCGCATTTTCAAGCGCGACCGCCGCCACATCGCCTTCGATGACCGTATCGAAAACATGGTCGGAGACAGACCGCAATTCGGTCATGCGTTCCAACGTTTCACCAACACATCCGACCAGAACACCCGATGCGATATTGCTGGCCTCGAGATGGGCCTGGGCCTGACGGAACATCTGTTCGGCGGTTTCGCATTTGCGATCAACACCTTCGATATGTTCATCGACCTCGGCGAAATTGACCTCAAGCGTTGATTTCAAGCCAATCAGTTCGCTAACCTCGTCAGTAATATCCACAGCAAGATTGATGATCTTGATCACCTCGCCATAGACATCAAGCACCGGGCTATAGGTCGCCTCGAACCAGACTTCCCGTCCGTCTTTGCCGAAATATTTGAACTGGCGTATTTTTGACTCGCCATTGGCAAGCGACCGCCAGAACGCCTGATAGGCCGAACTTTTGGCATATTCCTCGCCAACGAACATGCTGTGATGCTGTCCGACTACTTCGGAAAGATCATAGCCCATCGCCGCCAGAAAATGCCGGTTGGCATTCAGGATGATGCCATTGGCGTCAAATTTGACGATGGCGTGGCTGTGGCGGATTGCATCGACCTTGCCTTGCAGATCTGCAACCATTTCATGACGTTCCGTGACATTCACCCCGAACCGCACAATCTTGACCAGTTCGCCATCGCTGTTGCGCACCGGGGCATAGGTTTCCTCGACCCAGATCCGGTCCCCGGATTTCGTGATGCACGGTACTTCGACCTGTTTGCGCTTGCCCGCCCGCAAATCCGCCCAGCACATTTCGTAATCCGGGCCATTAAGCATTTCTTCTGGCAGGAACATCGAATGATGCTGTCCGACAACCTCATCCTCTTCATAGCCGGTCAGCTTCATGAAGCTCTCATTGACGTTCAGCACTGTGCCATCCAGATCAAACTCCACCACAGCGAATGATGCATCTATCGCAGCGATCAGCTCGTCCGAGACATCGATATTTTCGCGAAGAATGGAAATGATTGAATTCATGGCCGGATCTCCTGAGAAGCAACTTTATGCGCCGTTGCAAATATTCGTTGCGGCGAATATAGCGCCCAGCCCCCTATCCAGACATCCTCATTTGAGGAGTAAACTACATACCTATGGATAGGATTTTGAACCTCATCCCAAAAAAGAATGGGCCATGACAGTTTCCCGTCATGACCCCTTTCAGATCGATGGTCCCTGGCAACATTGCCAAAGCCGATATGCCCGTTAGCGCGCCAGAACCAGGGCCGCTTCGCGGGTCCGTCCGACATTGCTTTGTACTGCGGACGATGCATCGCGGATGAAATTGACGCTGCTTGAAAACTGCTCGACCGATGTTGCCATGCTTTGCATGCTGCTTGACACCTGCTGGGTCACCGCACTTTGCTCCTCAACAGCTGACGAAATGGTGGTCACATTGTTCAACACACCTTCGACTTCGTTTCGGATTGCACCAAGCACATCGGATACTTCGACCGAAATGCTCTGCACGCCTTCGATCTCGCTTGTGATCTGTTCGGTTGCCTTGGCGACCTGATTGGCAAGGCTCTTTACCTCGTTGGCGACAACGGCAAAACCTTTGCCGGCTTCACCGGCGCGGGCCGATTCAATCGTCGCATTCAGCGCAAGCAGGTTAATCTGACCTGCAATGTCCTGGATCACATCGATGATGCTGCCCATGGCGGCGACCACTTCGTTCATTTTTTCGGTCGATGCACCAGCAGCAATCGATTTCTCGAACACCTGATCGGTGGTCGCGCGGGCTTCTGCCATGCTGCGCGAGATTTCCGAAATCGATGCGGCAAGCTGTTCGGCACCGGCGGCAACAGTCTGGACGTTGGCCGACGTTTTTTCGCAGGACGAATAGGCATCGCTGGAGCGCTGATCAAGGTCGCTCAGACTGCGATCGATTTCGCCGAAATTGTTGTCGATCATCTTTTTAAGATCGGTCAGAAGCGTGATCTGATCGGTAATATCAATGGCGTATTTGACCACCTTGTAAGGCACGCCATTGGCATCAAAGATCGGGTTATAGGAT
Source organism: Thalassospira sp. MCCC 1A02491 (assembly GCF_001613785.1). Lineage (NCBI taxonomy): Bacteria > Pseudomonadati > Pseudomonadota > Alphaproteobacteria > Rhodospirillales > Thalassospiraceae > Thalassospira > Thalassospira sp. MCCC 1A02491. The sequence goes on from NZ_LPVX01000013.1 coordinate 6,130, forward strand.
GCCTCGATCCAGATTTCCTTGCCACCCTTGGCAAACCGCTTGAATTGCTGCGAACAGAAATTGCCCTTGGCCAGTTCGCGCCAGAAATCGACATATTCCTGACTCTTGGCATAATCACGGTCGACAAAAAGACGGTGATGCTTGCCGACAATTTCCGACAGTTGATAACCCATAACCGACAGGAAATTGTCATTGGCATCAAGGATCGTACCGTTCAGATCGAACTCGATGACAGCCTGACTGCGGTTGATGGCATTTACCTTGCCTTCAAAGCTGGCCAGCATTTCCTGACGCTTGGTGATGTCGGACGCAAATTTGACGATCTTGACGACCTTGCCCTTGCGATCGCGCACCGGGTTATAGGTGGCCTCGATCCAGACCTGGCGACCTGATTTGGTGATTCGCGGGAATGCGGCACTTTTGAACGACCCCGCCCGCAGATCGGACCAGAAGGTCTCGTGATCCGGGCTCTTGCGGATGTCTTCGGGCACAAAGATCGCGTGCGGTTTGCCGACGATCTCGGACAGTTCGTATTCCATGACCGACAGGAAGTTCTTGTTTGCGCGCAAAACCTTGCCCTGCAAATCGAACTCGATAACCGCCAGCGATTGTTCCAGTGCATCAAGCGTTCTTGCAGCGGCGTGGGCGTCACCACGCTTGAATAAGTCGAAAAGTCCCATGTGATGTCCTCTCACTCAGCATCAGGAAAACGACTTAGCCATAACCAGCCCGATGCATTAGGATAGGATACTATACAAAAGAACTAAGTAAACCTATCCTCATATGAGGAGGATCACTGCAACCTATCAGGGAATCTGAAACCGGGCATAAAAAATGGCGGCATATCAAACGACATGCCGCCATCATCCGCCCGCAAAAGGCAGCTTATTTTTCGACGAAGGCCTTCTCGATCACAAAGTGACCGGGTTCGTTCATGTTGCCTTCCTTGCCGCCCCACTCGACCAGCATCTGGCGGGTGTCGGCAATCATTTCCGGGTTGCCACACAGCATGAAGCGGTCATTTTCAAGACTCGGCTTGGGCAGGCCAAGGTCGTCATACAGCTTGCCGGACTTCATCAGTTCGGTGATGCGGCCCTGGTTTTTGAATTCCTCGCGGGTCACGGTCGGATAGTACAGAAGCTTGTTCTGGACATCTTCGCCAAAGAACTCGTTATTGGGCAGTTCGCTGTGAATGAATTCCTGATAGGCCAGTTCACGTACCTCGCGGCAGCCATGAACAAGGATGACCTTTTCATAGCGCTCATAGGTTTCATAATCGCGAATGACGCTCATGAACGGTGCCAGACCGGTACCGGTCGACAGCAGCCACAGATTCTTGCCCGGAAGCAGGTTGTCATGAATAAGCGTACCGGTCGGCTTGCGCCCGACCAGAATCTTGTCCCCGACCTTGATGTGCTGCAAACGCGATGTCAGCGGGCCGTTCGGCACCTTGATCGAAAAGAATTCAAGCTCTTCGTCATAATTTGCACTGACCATCGAATAGGCGCGCAAAAGCGGCTTGCCTTCGACTTCGAGTCCGATCATAGCGAACTGACCATTGATGAATCGGAAGCCCGGATCGCGGGTGGTTTTGAACGTGAAGAGTGTGTCAGTCCAGTGATGGACGTAAGTGACTGTTTCTTCGTTAAAATTGCTGGCCATAACGCTACATCAATCCGTTTCGTCTGTCTGTTTGTGGAACCGTGGCGGGAAACACGGAGTTTTATCCCGGCACGCATTCCATGCCAAGTTGGCGCGATTTAACATCAATCAAACGTATATCGCAAGGAAACAATCCGTATTTCTTGTCATTTTGTGTAAATTACATAAAACAATACAAATTAAGTGTAGAATATTGTCTGACAATCAGGCACAGTATGCAGACTGAACCCGCTTGGCAAGATATTCTGCAGGCTTGATATACCCTGCCTTGCGGCGACACAATGATACATCTCAATGCGGTGATATATGACGCAATCCGTTGCCGAAAACTCCGACCCGCTGACTGTTCAGCAAATCGCGGATGCGATTACCAGCGCCATCCGCGAAGGACGTCTGGTGCCCGGACAACGGCTGACGGAAATCGATTTTGCCAAAAAGCTCAATGTCAGCCGCCCCTCGGTACGCGAAGCCTTCCGTCAGCTCAGCTCGGACGGCCTGCTGCTGTCCCAGCCCTATCGCGGGGTCAGTGTTCGCCACATGACAAGGCGCGAGGTTGATGATCTTTTCACCGTGCGCGGTGCGCTTGAAGGATTGGCAGTCCGTCTGGCAACCCCGGTCCTTGCATCGGCGATCACACCGCTTGAAACCATCCAGACCGCGCTTGATGCGGCCGAAGCATCGCGTGACCTCAATGCCATGTCGCGCCATAACCTTGCCTTTCACATGCTGTTTGCCGATGTCAGCAGGAATGAATTGCTCCGTGAACAGCTCCGCCGGATCGCCAACAATGTCTATTGGCTGCAATTTCGGGTTCTGGTTGCCGATGAAAAGGTCCTGGCAACCAATGCCGCCCACCGCCAGTTGCTCGAAGCCGTAAGGGCCAATGACGCCAAACAGGCCGAAGCCATCATGATCGACCATATCGATCAATCCAGACAGCTGGTCCAAGCCCTGTCAGATGACCATTTCGCCGCCCCGGCGTCCGACTGACTGCCGCGCAGCATCCAAAAAAAAACCGGCCTCCAATGCTTCCCCCGCCCACTGCACTGACAACAGGACGGGTGCGGCTCTCACATCCCATAGCATCCCCTTCCCGACACGGCACGGCACGGCACGGCACGGCACGGCACGGCAAGGCAAGGCAAGGCAAGGCATATTTTATCGCTTGCTGGCTCTGGCCATCACATTTACGATTGTCTGACAATTTAAACTAACAACATTTCAGGAAGCGTCATGTCTGTCGCCAAGAAACTCACCACCGAATTTGTGCCGATCCCCCTGCCCGACTATCGAGAATATGACATTGCCGACATGCGGGCCCGTGCGCAGGCCTTTTATGACGACATCAAAACGCGCCATACCGTGCGCGATTTTTCCGACCGCCCGGTGCCGCGCGACATTATTGAAACCTGCATTCGCGCCGCCGGTACCGCACCGAATGGCGCCAATCATCAGCCATGGCATTTCTCGGTAATCGGCGATCCGGCGATGAAAACGCAAATCCGTCTTGCCGCCGAGGAAGAAGAACGCGCCTTTTACGAAGGTCGCGCCGGCGAAGAATGGCTTGATGCTCTCAAACCGCTGGGTACTGATGACAGCAAACCGTTCCTTGAAACCGCACCCTGGCTGATTTGTATCTTTGGCGAACGCAAAAGCACCTCTGCCGATGGCAAGTTGCGCAAGAACTATTACGTACCGGAATCCGTTTCCATCGCCACCGGCTTTCTGATTGCCGCCCTGCATCGTGCCGGTCTTGCCACCCTGACCCACACGCCAAACCCGATGAGCTTCCTGACCGAAATCTGTGGCCGGCCCGATCACAACAAACCCTATATCCTGCTTGTCACCGGCTATCCCGCATCCGACGCCACCATCCCGGCCCACGCGACCGAGAAAAAGGACCTGTCGGAAATCGCGACATTCTTTTAAGCCCCCCATTCCCGGTGATTGCACCATCTGGCGCATGCCTGAAACCGGCATGGATCTGGCAACAAAAAAGCCCCGCGATCTGGCGGGGCTTTTGCTTTGCTATTGTGTGATCAATTGCCGATCGGCAGCACCAGACGCACGCGAAGGCCACCGCCCGGCGCATCTTCAAGATACACATCACCGCCATGGCCGCGCGCAGAATCACGTGCGATAGTCATGCCAAGCCCGACCCCGCCGGTGGCCTGATTGCGCGATTCCTCAAGCCGGTAAAACGGTTTGAAGACTTCCTCGCGCTTTTCGGCCGGGATGCCCGGCCCGTCATCATCAAACACGATCTCATAATCCTGACCACGACGACCGGCCCGGACCGACAGATTGTTGGCATAACGTCCGGCATTGGACATGATATTGGAAATGCAGCGGCGCAGGGATTGCGGCCGCACATCCATTTCCAGACTGTCTTCGATATGAAGATCGATCTGCTGCCCGTCGCGAAGGGCCTCGCCGACCTGATCGGTCAGAAGCTTGCCGATATCGGTTGTCTCGGCCTTTTCGCCTTCTTCCCCGCGCGCGAATGCCAGATAGGCATCAACCATGCGCTCCATATCGATCACATCCTGTTTCAAGGCATCGACACCGGGCGATGATTGCTGCATGGCAAGCTCAAGCTTCATGCGGGTCAGTGGTGTCCGCAAGTCATGCGACACCCCGGCCAGAAGTGCGGTTCTTTGCGACAGATGGCGGGCAATGCGGTCACGCATCGACATAAACGACGTTGCCGCCATCCGGACTTCGGCTGCCCCTTCGGGTTTGAAATCGCCAACCTCGACCCCGCGGCCGAACTGATCGGCGGCCTTGGCCAGACGGCGGATCGGCCGTACCTGATTGCGCATGAAGATCACCGCAACCCCGTACAGGATCAGCGCAGAACCGGCGATCCACATAAAGAAGATATAGGTGGTCGAACTGTAAAGCCGTTTGCGTGGTGCAACGATCGACAGGACACCTTCCTTGAACTGCACCCGGATTTCCAGGCGGCGGTTATCCAGATCAAGATTGAAATAGAATGGCCGCTGCACCCGTTCGCTCAGCGCGACGAACAGTTCCTCCGACACCAGTCCAAGCGGGGGATCGAGTGTTTGCTCGCCCAGAATTTCGTTGGGTTCGAAAACGATATCAAGCTGCATATGCGCACGCGCGGAATGCTGCAGGGAACGATAATGATCCTCGTCGGGATATTCGTTCAGATAGTCAATGACATAGGCAACATCGCCTGCAAGCCCGCGGCTGAGCTGGCGGGCAACCGTATCCCAGTGACGTTCGAAAAAGATCAGAACGGTGACGATTTGCAGCAACAGCATCGGCGTCATCAGAATCAGCAACGACCGCCCCAAAAGGCCCGTCGGCATCAATGACTTGATCGGGCTTTTTTGTTCACTACCCACAGTGCAATTCCCTGTTCATTTCAGCACCACCGTCTCGTTCTCGGATCTTGCTCAATCGGCATAAAGGACATAGCCCCGACCACGTACTGTCTGCAAGTATCTTGGTTGTTTCGGGTCTTCTTCGAATTTGCGACGAAGACGGGTCACCTGCACATCAATACTGCGCGACGCCGCCGGATCAACGGCATTGCCGCTGATCATTTCATGAAGTTGTTCGCGTGACGTGGTTTGTCCACGCCGCTTGATCAGGGCAGCCAGCAACGCCTGCTCGGCGGTTGTCAGATAGACATGCTCGCCCTCGCATTGCAGTGTCATTTTGCCAAGATCAAAGCTGAAGCGACCAAAACATACAATATCGGATCGGGCAATCTCTGTGGCCAGCTCGACCGGTTCGGGCTGCTCCCCGTAACGGCGCAGGATAGCCTCGATCCGCAGAACCAGTTCGCGCGGCTCGAACGGTTTGGCCAGATAATCATCAACCCCGGCTTCAAGCCCGGCAATCCGGTCCTCGGTTTCCGACAGGGCGGTCAGTAAAAGGATCGGTACTTTTGATCCTGATTCGCGCAGACTGCGCGCAAGATCAACACCCTTTTCACCGGGCATCAGGACATCAAGAACGATCAGATCAAATTGCAGTCCGGCCAGGCTTGCCCGTGCATGGGCCGCATCCCGCGCAGCCGAGACAGAAAACCCGTTTTCACCAAGATAGCGGGTCAGCAAATCACGCAGGCGATCATCATCATCGACCACCAGAATATGTGGCTGATCAGCACCAGTCATTGCAGGCCCCCAACGATCGAGATCAATCTCATTCAATGCCCAGTAACTTGGCGATAAAGTGTTTCAAAAGCGTAAGGATCAAGGCGCCAAGACCATGGAACCATGCAATAAAGTGCCCCGCGCCACCGACGCAAGACACTTTATATATCAATATATGGCGTAATTGAGTTTCCCGGATCAAACATCGGCGCAACGCCCCGCCATCCCGACGCGATCCCCACCCACGGCGCGGCTATAATCCGACTGTGATACGGCCGGGGCGCGGCTGCGATACGGCCATAATTGGGATGCGGCCATAATGACGCGGCCATACCACCGGGGCGTTTCCACCGCCGTCGGACCCGACACAAGCCCCCAACATCCACCACAGGGCGTCCGCTATAGCGCATCGCGCATCGCGCATCGCGCATCGGGCCCAGCGATCAGAACCATCAGGATCAGGATCAGGATCAGGATCAGGATCAGGATCAGGACCAAGATCAAGATCAAGATCAAGCGTCGGCCACCGGAACTTGCACGCCGCACGCAGCGGCTTTTTAACCGGCGCGTTTTTACCCGGCGCGCTGGCGCAATCCGGTCGGGCCATCGTCGCCGAACCGCTTGCGGTCTTCCTCGCCCAGCATGCCAAGCATCACCTTGCGGAACCCTTCGACCGATTCTGCCCCCGCCTCGCGATAGGCCGCGGCAATCAGGGCGCGCTGCTTTTCGGTCAGTTCGCGTTCAAGCGCCTCCCCCTTTTCGGTCAGGGTCAGCAAACGCTGTCTGCGGTCCTGCAATCCGGTGCGCTGTTCAATGAACCCTTCGCGCACCAGTTGGCCCAGCACGCGTGACAGCGACTGTTTGGTGATTTTCAGAATCGACAACAGATCACTGACAGTAATTCCGGGATTGCGGCTGACAAAATAAATGACCCGGTGATGGGCGCGCCCGAAATTATATTGCTCAAGCATCTGGTCCGCGACCGCGGTGAAATCGCGATAGGCATAGAACAGCAATTCGATGCCCTGCCTAAGCTCTTCTTCCCGCAGGAAAAGCGGATTGACTTTACGTGTAGAGATATCTGCCATGCTTATCCGTTAAGTCAGTTTTATTGACATATTAATCTATGAATGTTACTTCGACCAGACAAATAAGGACATAAAGTTACGTCCAGGAACGATTTTGAATTGGAATTTGGCAAATGACGACTCCAACCTTCGATAACCGTGATGGTTTTATCTGGTATAATGGTGAACTAAAACCTTGGCGTGAAAGCACTTTGCACGTGCTGAGCCACGCTGTCCATTATGGCAGTGCGGTTTTTGAAGGTGAACGTTGCTACAATGGCAAGGTCTTCAAGCTGGCTGAACATGGCGAACGCCTGATCAAGTCCGGTGAAATCCTGGATATGAAGATCCCCTATGGCGCCAAGGAACTTGATGATGCGGTCATCGAAACCCTTGCTGCCAACAACATTACCGAAGGCTATATCCGTCGTATTGCCTGGCGTGGCAGTGAAATGATGGGCGTTTCCGCGCAATCGACCCGCATCAATGTGGCGATTGCCTGCTGGGAATGGCCGAGCTATTTCGCACCGGAAGAACGTCTTAAGGGCATCCGCCTTGACCTGTCGAAATGGGCCCGTCCGGCACCGAACACCGCGCCGACCAATGCCAAGGCAGCCGGTCTTTACATGATCTGCACCCTGTCCAAGCACGAGGCAGAGCGCAAGGGTTATGCCGATGCCTTGCTGCTTGATTACCGTGGTCATGTCGCCGAGGCGACCGGTGCGAACGTCTTCTTTGTCAAGGATGGCAAAATCCATACCCCGACCCCGGATTGCTTCCTGGACGGCATCACCCGCCGTACCGTGATCGGTCTTGCCAAAGCGCGCGGTTATGAAGTCATTGAACGGACCATCATGCCCGAAGAAATGGCAGATTTCGAAGAATGCTTCCTGACCGGCACCGCGGCCGAAGTCACCCCGGTCGCTGAAATCGGCCAGTACAAATTCACCCCGGCCACCGTCTGCAAGACGCTGATGGAAGATTACATGGCGCTGGTCCGTGGCGAAAAGGCTGCTGTCGCTGCCGAGTAAGCCTGTATTTAACAATCGCACCGATTATTAAATTTTGCCAAATAATCAACCCGGTCCCGATGGGCCGGGTTTTTTATTGCCTGCCGCCAAACCGCATGCCTAAGTCGCATTCAAGCACGCAGCCCCCCAGCCAAGGCCGAAATCGATGCCCCAAAAGTCTGATGATTTAAAACCCGACCACCAGCTTCTGTATCAGACCCACTCGCCCTTTGCCCGCAAGGTACTGGTCTTTGCCATCGAGGCGGGCCTGCAAAACCGGCTTGAGGTCATCCATCACGAAACCAGCCCGACCAATCGCAATGACGCAATCTTTGCCGCCAATCCGCTGGGCAAGGTGCCGGTGCTGATCCTGCCTGATGGCATGACGCTTTATGATTCACTGGTGATTTGTGACTATCTCGACCGGCTGCACAGCGGGCGCAAGCTGATCCCCCACAAGATGCCTAAACGGCTGCATGCCTTGCGTTTGCATGCCCTGGCACAGGGCATGTGCGATGCCGGGGTGCTGTATCGCTGGGAAACCGCGCGCCGCCCGGAACCTTTGCGCTATCCGCCCCTGGCCGACGGACAGAAAGCCAAACTGATCGAAACCTTCGACTATCTCGAAGCACATCTTGATCCCCAACATCCGATCACCATCGGCCATATCGCTCTTGCCACCGGCCTTGACTGGATCGCCTTTCGCGATCTGGTCGACTTCAAAACCGGCCGCCCGACCCTGAGCAAATGGTATGAGGATTTCCGTACCCGCCCATCCATGACCCGAACCACCTTTAGCGGCCATACCCACGATTAGGCGTAAGCACCTGTAATAAATTGGAAAATCAGGATGTAAATTCCTCATACAATATAACTTCTCCCCAGCGCGACCGCCGTCGCGCAAGCCCCCTGCATTCAGCACGCGTAAACGAGGCATTCCGCCATGGCCCTGGCTGGCAGGAGGCATCGAGGCATCAGAAAGAGGGAAAGAGGGAAAAGGGGAAAGGCACGATCCCCCAGCCCTGCAGAATGGTGCCTTTCTGTCAATATGCGGTCCGTCGGACTTGATATCTAGCCATCTGTCGAGAGTGTCAAATCCTTGTATCGGGCGATTTCTTCCTGCATGCGATTCAGTTTATCGGATACCAACTGATAAGCATCACTGCCCAACAACAACTGCGCGGGCGGGTTATCCATTTCGACCAGTTCAAGCACGGCAAGCGCCAGCTTGTCGGGGTTGCCCAATTGTTTGCCACTTTTTTCCAGACGCGCCTTTCGGATCGGTTCGAACAGGGCGTCATAATCCGGGATTGACCGATCTGTTCGTACCATCGACCGCCCTGCCCAGTCGGTTCTGAATGAACCGGGACAAACCGCTGTGACATGCACACCAAAAGGTACCATTTCAGCGCGCATCACGTCTGAAATCCCCTGAAGGGCGAATTTGCTGCCACAGTAATAGGCAATACCCGGCATGGTTATCAGCCCACCCATGGACGTGATATTGACGATGGAACCGGAACGGCGTTGACGGAAACGCGGCAAGAATGCCTTGGCCACCGCAGTCGCACCAAAGACATTGACGTCAAACTGCCGACGCATTTCATCAAGCGGGGATTCTTCCAGAACGCCTTCATGGCCGTAGCCAGCGTTGTTGATCAAAACGTCAACAGGACCGAAATCATGTTCGGCCGTCGCGACAATGTCCGGAATGGCATCGAAATCGGTGACATCCATCTGCACCGGACAAAGACCGGGCAGTTCAGACTTCAGGTAAGCACGGGCGGCGTCCGAACGCACGGTGCCAATCACAATATGGCCTGCATCAAGGGCTGCTTTGGCGATGGCAAACCCGAAACCGGAATTGGCACCGGTTATGAAAAGGCGCTTGATCATAAGATGTGATCCTTTCATTGACTTGATAAGATGACAAATTGTCAAATATTATCAAATCAAGCTGAAATACACGCCTGATACGCTAAGTCTGATGCCTAATCCTATGAATGACCGCAATGACCGAACGTCCGACCGCCAACCTTGCCGAACTCGCCGCGGCACTTGCCCCCAAAGAGGGCTATAACCAGCAGCCGATCAAAGGCCTGCGCCTGTTGCGCAGTGAAAGCGTGCTGCACAATGTTCCGGTGCTGTATCAGCCTGGCGTCGTCTTTGTCTGTCAGGGCAGCAAACGCGGCATTCTTGATGGCGATGTCTTTGTATATGACGAGGAGCATTATCTGGCCGTTGCGGTCCCTGTGCCGTTTCGCATGGAGTCTGCTGCCAGTCCGGAACGCCCATTGCTTGCCATATATCTTGATTTTGACATGCGACTGCTGGCTGAAGTGATTGGCACGCTTGAACAGCACGGGTCGCAAAACACCGCGATGGCGGATGCTGAAACGCTGATCTCGACCAAAATAGATGGTGAAATACAGGATGTTCTGCGCAGGTTGCTGACCGCCCTGCAAAGCCCGGTCGAAACGGCCGTCCTCGGCGATGGCCTGTTGCGGGAATTGTATTTCCGCATTTTGAGCGGCCCGCAAGGAAGCAACATGATTGCGGCGCTGACCCAACGTGGCAACACAGGAAGGATTATGCGCAGTCTTGGCTATCTGCGCGAGAATTTCACCAAGCCGATATCGATTTCCGACCTGGCATCCCAAGCAGGGATGAGCGTGCCATCCTATCACGCACATTTTCGGCGGCTCCTTGGCAGCAGCCCCGGCCAATATATCAAATCCATGCGGCTTCATGAGGCACGCCTGTTGCTGGCACGCCAAGGCCAGACGGTTGCAGAGGTTGCCAACACGGTCGGTTATGTCAGCACGTCGCAATTCAGTCGGGAATTCAAACGCCACTTTGGCAAAACCGCATCCGAGGAAGTCAGATGGATGAAGCAGCATCTCGGGGAGATGCCGCACGATCATTCGCAAATGCCTGCCGGTTTCGATTGAGGGATCGGGACGGATTTCGGATTTTGGGATGATTTGCCGGGGTGGGTTTTGGGCGTTGTGCTGTGCTAATGGTCTGAGGCTGTTGGCCGGAGATGTGTGCGTGTTGCGTGCTTCACACCCAACCATTCGGAATAATACTTTTGGATAGTATTTTACCGTTGGTTACGGTAAAACTAATTTATAAAGAACAAAAGAGAATGAGGGAACGTCATGCGGTTCAGGCAGTCTGTGTTGGGCATAGCTGCATGGTTTTTTGCGTCCGTGTCCGGTGCCGACGCCAAACCGCCAGAACATATCCAGACCATCCGCATTCCGGTCAAACAGGCCGATATCGCGGGTGTGGAAGCCTGTATCAACAGCGGGTCGGAAGACTGTCGGAAATGCCGGATTCCGGGGCAGTCGAACCTGTCACTGATGAATTACACATTGCTGCGCGAGGCCCTGACGGCCGGCGGGATCACAGCCGAGGTCGTGCCGGTGCAGTCCCCCAATTCCGAACGCAGCCGCAAAATGATCCAGGCCGGCATTGCCGATGTCAAAACCGACTGGGTGTTCAATATTTCCCCGTCGGAAGGGGCACTTAAAACCGCCCCGCTGTTTCAGTCGGGCGAAATCGAAAAGGGCCTTTATGCCCGCCCGGGATTTATGGCGGATGATCTGCCGGAAACACTCGAAGATATCGGGACATTGCGCGCGGTCGGCATTCGCACCTGGCGACTGGACTGGCAGGTTCTTGAAAGCCTGCCGGTTGCAAGCCTGATCAGTGCGGCGACAACCAGACAGATGTTTTCGCTGATTGATGCCGGACGGGCCGATTTCACATTGCTTGAATTCTCGTCACAGGAAGATATGGGCCGCGAGATTGACGGGGTCTGGCTTTACCCGATTACCGGGATCAAGGTGTCGCTGCCAGCAACCCAGCATTTCATGGTGTCTGACCAGCTTGAAGATGCCGACAACGTCGTTGCCGCACTCGATCGCGGGATCCGGGTCATGCGCGATAACGGCTTTATCCACCGCTGTCTGGTCAATAACGGCGTCATCAACCCGGCGGTCGAGAACTGGCACAACCTGAACAGCCCGCACGCAACGACCAAGCCCGCAGCCCCGGCCGTTTCCACCCAGTAGCGCCACCGCCATCCGCGAAAAAGCGAACAGGCCGTCGTATGGCTAGGCTAGGCTAGGCTAGGCAAGCCTTGCTTTGCCTTGTCTAGCCTCCTTGCCTTCCCTTGCCTTCCTTTGCCTTCCCTTGCCGTTGCCGTGGCTTTTGCCATTTCCACGACCTTTGCAATTGCTTTTGTTCTCGTTCTGGCTCCGGCTATGTTCCCGGCCCGGCTTTTGCCGTGATGGAGCGGGGTTCGGGTCGGAGCTAGAGCTAGAGCTAGAGCTGGGGATTGGGCCGGGGATGGGATAATGCGAGAGCTGGGGCTGGTGCCGTTGTGGCGCCAGTGCCTGCGTGGCGCTGGTGCCGGAGCGAACGCAGCGGGCGTGATGCCTTGATCGCTGCGTTCGAGGGTCGGCCGATGGCTTGGGTTAGTCCGGGCTTCTTTGTTTGCTTAGGGCCATTTTACTTATGGCCATTTTGCTTCGGGCGGGAGCGACATCAGGATGGCTTCGGTATTGCCACCGGTCATCAGGCCAAAGCGCGTGCCGCGGTCGTGCAGCAGATTGAATTCGACATAGCGGCCACGTTTGACCAGCTGTGCCTGACGGTCTTCGTCGGTCCAGGGTTTGTTGTAATGGCGCGCCACCAGTTTCGGATAGATATCGCGAAACGCCTTGCCGACATCCTGGGTAAAGGCAAAGTCCGCATCCCAGTCGGCATCGAGATAATCATAGAAAATCCCGCCAACCCCGCGCGGTTCGTTGCGGTGCGGCAGCCAGAAATATTCATCACACCATTTTTTGAAGCGGTCGTAATAATCATCACCGTGGGCATCGCAGGCGGCCTTGAGCGCACCGTGGAAATCGGCGGTGTCTTCGTCTTGCGGGAAGACCGGGGTCAGATCCGCCCCGCCGCCAAACCATGCCTTGGTGGTGACGATATGGCGGGTATTCATATGCACCGCCGGGACATGGGGCGAACAGGGATGGGCCACCAGTGAAATGCCCGCCGCCCAGAAATTCGGGTTTTCGGCAGCACCGGGAATTTCGGCACGGAATTTTTCGGAAAATTCGCCATGCACGGTCGAGATATTGACCCCGACCTTTTCAAAGACCCGGCCCTTCATGACCGACATTTCACCGCCGCCCTCGCCCGGGCCGCGTTCCCAGACCGTGCGTTCGAACCGCCCGGCCGGACGGTCCGACAGCGGTCCGGCATAGCTGTCTTCAAGCGCCTCGAAGCTGGCACAGATTTCATCGCGCAGCTGACGGAACCACGCCTTTGCGGTGTTCTTGCGGGTTTCGATCAGGGTTTCGTCCTTGCTGCTCATTACGTCCTCTTTGGAAAGCTGTTGGTCTGGCGGAGCGCTTCGCCCAGCGTCATCGCGGTTGCCATCGCCACATTGAGCGATCGCATTTCGGGCTGCATCGGGATCACCACCCGGGCATCGACATAGTTATGGACCTGATCGGGGACGCCTTTGCTTTCGGAGCCCAGCATCAGGATATCGTCAGGCCGGAATTCGAAATCGCAATAGGGTTCGGCCCCCTTGGTGGTCAGCAGAACCAGACGGCCCGGCACCGTGCCCTGATCGCGGGCTTCGACGAAGCTGCGCCAATCGGCATGGCGTATATAATCGGCCTTGCCAAGATAATCCATCCCGGCGCGTTTGAGCGCTGCCGAGGTCAGCAAAAATCCGCACGGTTCGATAATATCGACCGGCAATCCGAAACAGGCCGCCATGCGCAGGATTGTTCCGGTATTTTGCGGGATGTCGGGTTCAAATAAACAAATTCTCATGACGCACTTTTAGAATCGTTGGTGATCCGATGTCGAATCAGATCATTGAAGACATATAATTACCCGTTAATAGCCCTATTAGACTTTTTTGGAATAAGAAAAACTAAAGCGCCAAACCATTGGTTCGCAAGGCCCACGATACCCGCAAATACGCTAGGTTTTACCGAATTGTGCACCGCAAAACCAAATGATCTTATTGAATGCAAACAAATTGCAACTCCAAGTTCTCCTTAACAAACCGAATTTTTGTTAGTATGACGGAGCGGAAACAGGCCTAAAGGCTTTTAGTGACGTCATTGTTTGATTTTCATCAAGGGAATTCAAACGAGGATGTCCTAAGTCTTGCTTTTGGCAATCCACATGCCTGTTTTGGGGGCAGAAAGAGGGATAAATTATGTCGCAAACGGTGCATTCATCCGGCGATCACCAGCCGGACGAGAACCGCAGGGATTTCCTGACCTTGGCGACCACTGCCGTCGGTGTCGTTGGCACCGGTGTTGCGTTGTGGCCGTTCGTGGACAGCATGAACCCGTCCAAAGATGTTCTCGCACTTGCCTCGGTCGAGGTTAATCTGGCCAACATCCCGGTTGGTCAGGCCGTCAAGGTAATGTGGCGAGGCAAACCGGTCTTTATCCGCCATCGTACAGAGCGCGAAATCAATGAAGCCAACGAGGTTGCATTGAACGAGCTGGTCGATCCGCAGGCCGACGACGCGCGTGTCGAGAAAAAGGAATGGCTGATTGTTGTCGGCGTATGCACCCATCTGGGTTGCATCCCGATGGGCACCGCCACCGGGGAAGCCCGTGGCGATTATGATGGTTGGTACTGTCCGTGCCATGGCTCGCACTATGATACGTCGGGCCGTATCCGCCGTGGTCCTGCGCCGAAGAATCTTGAGGTGCCGACCTACACCTTCCTCACCGACACAACCGTCCGTATCGGCTAAGGAGCTGTATGATGAGCGCACCTCAATGGAATAACAAAGTGGTGAAATGGGTTGATGACCGTCTTCCGGTAATCTCCATGCTGCACCATTCCGCTTACGAATATCCGACCCCGAAAAACCTGTCCTATATGTGGAACTTCGGTTCCCTGGCGGGCTTTGTTCTGGTGACGATGATCCTTACCGGGATTTTCCTGGTAATGAACTATACCCCGCATACCGATATGGCCTTTGAGTCGGTCGAACGCATCATGCGTGATGTGAACCATGGCTGGCTGATCCGCTATATCCACATGAATGGCGCATCGATGTTCTTCATCTGCGTCTTTATCCATATTTTCCGTGGCCTGTATTACGGGTCCTACAAGGCGCCGCGCGAAGTTCTGTGGTGGATCGGTATCCTGATCCTTCTGGCGATGATGGCGACTGCGTTCATGGGTTATGTCCTGCCCTGGGGCCAGATGTCCTTCTGGGGTGCGACGGTTATTACCAACCTGTTCTCGGCCTTCCCGATCATTGGCGATCCGCTGGTGACGTGGCTTTGGGGCGGTTTCTCGGTTGATAACCCGACGCTGAACCGGTTCTTCTCGCTGCATTATCTGATGCCGTTCGTCATTCTGGGCCTTGTTGTCCTGCATGTCTGGGCGCTGCACAGTGTGCGGTCGAACAACCCGACCGGCGTTGAAATCAAAACCCCGCAAGACAGCATTCCGTTCCACCCCTATTACACGATCAAGGATCTGTTCGGGCTGGGCGTTTTCCTGATCTTCTTCTGTGCGTTTGTGTTCTTTGCACCGGATTACCTTGGCCACCCGGACAACTATATTCCGGCAAACCCGCTGGTAACCCCGCCGCACATCGTGCCGGAATGGTACTTCCTGCCGTTCTATGCGATCCTGCGTTCGATCGATTTCACCATCCTTGGCATCCCGGCAAAGCTGCTTGGTGTTCTGGCGATGTTTGCATCGATCGTCATCCTGTTCGTTATTCCGTGGCTTGATACCTCGAAGGTTCGCAGCTCGAAATTCCGTCCGGTTTACAAATGGTTCTTCTGGCTGTTTGTGATCGATACCTTCATCCTCGGCTATTGCGGGGCGAAGGCACCGGATGACTATTTCATGGGAATTCCGGGTCTTAAGGTTATCGTGATGGGTCAGCTTTCGACGCTGTATTACTTCGCGCATTTCCTT
Source organism: Thalassospira sp. MCCC 1A02491 (assembly GCF_001613785.1). Classification (NCBI taxonomy): domain Bacteria; kingdom Pseudomonadati; phylum Pseudomonadota; class Alphaproteobacteria; order Rhodospirillales; family Thalassospiraceae; genus Thalassospira; species Thalassospira sp. MCCC 1A02491. Next base: position 21,991 of record NZ_LPVX01000013.1, read on the forward strand.
GTTGTGATGCCATTGGTCGGGAAGCTTGAAAGAACCAAACCGCTTCCGGCAAGCATCAGTGAGTCTGTTTTGAAGGAGGGTGCAAATGCGTAAGTTCGCACTGACCGCAATTGCTGCCGCCTTCGCGGTAACTGCATTCACCGGTAACGCAGCCAAGGCTGCCGGGGACGCCCCGGTACCGCCGTCACAGGACTGGAGCTGGAAGGGTCTGTTTGGCACGTATGATCGTGCCCAGCTGCAACGTGGTTTCCAGGTCTATAAAAACGTTTGTGCGGGCTGTCACAGCCTGCGGTTCATTGCCTTCCGCAACCTTGAAGGCATTGGATTTAACGAAGACCAGATCAAGGCGATTGCGGCGGAATATGACATTGAAGACGGTCCGAATGACGATGGTGACATGTTCACCCGTCCGGGCAAGCCGTCGGATTATTTCCCGTCTCCGTTCCCGAACGAAAAGGCTGCGGCTGCTTCGAACGGCGGGGCAATTCCGCCTGATCTGTCCCTGATGACCAAAGCACGTGTCGCGGGGCCGGACTATGTGTTCGCGCTTCTGACCGGTTACGAGGAAGAAGCCCCGGAAGGGTTCGATCTTTCCGATGGCAAATCCTATAACCACTATTTCCCGGGCCACCAGATTTCCATGGCACCGCCGCTTTATGATGAAGCGGTCGAATATACCGATGGAACCCCGGCAACCCTGGAACAGCATGCACGTGACGTTGTTGCCTTCCTGAACTGGACGGCGCAGCCGGAACTTGAAGCCCGCAAGGAGCTTGGCCTTAAGGTCATCCTGTTCCTGATTGTGCTGACGGCGATGCTGTATGCGGTGAAACGCAAAATCTGGCGCGATATCGAACATTAAGTTCGGTCATCTGCCCAAGACCTTTGAACAGGCCATCCGTCGTTCGGATGGCCTGTTTGTTTTTGCGCATCTGATGCGCAATCATGGTAATTGACCGCGCTTGGACCATGCCATTGAATGGCGTTCGGCATCGAGCCCGCCCCAATGAAAGCGCCCCAGCATGACCAGTGATCAATTCGCCCTTTATTTTCTGGCAGTCTTTATCGCCACCCTGACCCCCGGCCCGGCCATCATGCTGGGCATTACCAACAGCATCCGGTTCGGCCCGCGTGCGTCGCTGATCGGGGCGCTGGGCTGTGTGACGGGGACCGGGCTTATGGGGTTGTTATCCGCACTGGGTCTGGGCGCGCTGATCCTGACATCGGGCGTGCTGTTTTCGATCATCCATTATGTCGGCGCGGCCTATCTGATCTGGCTGGGCATCAAGTTCTGGCGCGACAGCAGACTGCCCGCCGTCGAAGGGGTCAACAGCACCGAACCCAGACGCACGCCGGGTATCTTGCGCCTTTATGTTCAGGGTTTCATCGTTTCGGCAAGCAACCCCAAGGCCATTGCGTTCTTTACCGCGCTGTTCCCGTTATTTATCGACCATAATGCGCCGCTGATTTCGCAATTTGCCATCATGGATACGACATTTGTCATCATGTCGTTTTCATCGATCATGGCCTATTCGATGTTTGCCGCCCGGTCGCGCCAGTTCCTGACCGGGAATGGCAAGAAATGGTTCCAGCGCATTTCAGGCAGCATCTTTGTCAGTTTCGGGATCGGGCTTGCGGTTTCGGCGCGCTAGGCCGAGACAGCCAATGCGGGCACGGGCAACAGCAGAACGAGCCGGCACCTAATAGGCGAAATAATCGACAACCAGCCGGTCTATTTCGCCCTGGTTGCGCATGTCAGCCAGAGCCTTGTCGAGGTCATCGGCGAACTGATCACGCCAGGGCCACTGGTTATCCGGGTCCGGGCCATAGGCAACAAAGCCGAATTCCTGCCCGATGATGGCGGTTTCGTTGAACAGGCGCGCCATGTTCTTGTCGATGGCAAGTTCGCGCATTCCCGCCAGAATGGCCATGCGTTCATTGACATAGCAATCAACCCGCCCAGCCATCAGAAAACGCAGGTTGCTGGCGGTTGTGTTGGCTTCTTCAAGGGTGATGTCACCGGCATCGACCATGTCAAAGAATGCCTCGCCCGCCAGTCGATAGCCGGCATTATTGGCAAAACGGGCATCCTTGAAATCGCGCGGAAAGACTTTCAGATCGTGGCTGTGGGCGTAATCATTGCTGCACAGGACGACGACCGTTTCGCGCAGGATCGGGATCGAATAGCGGTCAATCCAGTCGCGGTCCTTGCGCGCATAGGGCGGGAAAAACCCCATGATCTTGCCATCCTTGAGCAATTCCATGCCGCGGCGAAACGGCACGCTGACAATATCGAGATGATATTGCGGCATTCTGGCGAAGGCCTTTTTGAGGATGCGCACATAGATGCCTTCGGCGCCGGTTCCGTCAAAATAGGCATAGGGACGGTTGCTGTCTTCGGCATAAAGGGTGATGGTGCGCGGGATATTGCTGCTTTGGACCGGCTCGGCGCGGGCGCAAAGCGATGTGGTCAGCACAGCCCCGACCAGCATGCACCCCGTAAAGCGGACAGCATTTCGCACAGCATTTCTGAAATTCATGCCCCTATTATGGGGGAAGACTGCACGGGTCTGTCAATTGTCATGAGGTAACAGATCATTGCAGATCATTGCAGATCATTGCCGATCCGGGCGCCAAACCGGCCCGGACATCATGCGGGCTTGTCGGTCCGATCCGTAAGCCGCGCATCATCGGCGGCGTCGGCGACATCGACCCTGGCGGACCGCGATGACAGGACGTGGTTCTTTTGATGCTGGTGATTGCCTTCGGCCGGGCGAAGGGGCGGTACGGTTACCGGAATGTGGACCAGACGGCGCTTGCGCGACGGGGTGCCGGTGCTGGCATAAAGCTGTTTGCCGGCTTCGACGATCGAGACACCGGCAAAGGCCTTGAACAGGCGCGATCCGATATTTTCAAACAGCTGCGACCAGCGCAGGAACAGGCGGCGCTGGGTCGGTGGCAGGAACAGCGCGCGGCTGTGCTGGACCGGCAGGAACATGTTTTCGCGCATCAGGTTTTGCAATTGGGACACGCTATAGGGATGGCCATAACCAAACGGCGTCTTTTCCGACCAGGACCAAAGCGAGCTTCGGTTCGGAGTCACGACCACGATCCGGCCATTGGGCGTCAAGACCCGCCAGCATTCGCGCATCAGACGGCGCATGGAATCGGAATGTTCGACCAGATGGACCAGCAGAATGCGATCAACCGAACTGTCCGGCAGCGGCAGCATGGTTTCTTCGGTCAGGGCAACCCGGTTTTCTTCGTCCACGGGCCAGTGCACGCAGCCCTGACGGGCGGGCATGAAGGCCATGACGCGTTCGGCCTCGCCGATAAAGGGACGCAGATAGGGTGTGGCATAGCCAAAGCCCAGCACCCGCATGCCCCGCACATCCGACCACATGACGCGCAGGCGCCTGCGGATCAGGCGACGGGCGGCCTGACCGATACTGCTGGCATAAAAACGGTGAAGATCAACGACATCCTGCGGCATTCGGTAAACCTATCATCCCCTTTGCGGCACGGAAACATCTTTGCAGACAGTTCGGTCCCGACCCTAGCATAGAATGTCAAAATCTTTGGATTTTGGGTGATTGTTTCAAGACAGTCCTTGCTGATAGTCTTGGGGCAATTACACAAATTCAGTGCAGAGGTACGCCATGGCCGCGGGCGAAGTGATCGTTATTCCGTGTCTTTCAGACAATTACACCTATCTTGTGCGCTGTCATTACAGCGACGTCACCGCCGTGATTGATCCGGGCGAAGCAGCCCCGGTGATTGCCGCCCTTGAGGAACGGGGCTGGAACCTTGATCTGGTGATCAATACCCATCACCACCATGACCATATTGGTGGCAATGGCGAACTGATTGAAAAATACGGGGCGAAGCTTTTGGGCCCGGCGGCGGAAAGTGCGCGCATTCCCAATATGGATGAAACATGCGCCGAGGGGGATCAGGTTCTGATCGGGGATCTCAAGGGACGGGTCTTTGACGTTCCGGGTCATACCAGCGGCCATATTGCGTTTTATTTCCCGGCGGTTACCGCGCTGTTTTCGGGTGACAGCCTGTTTGCGCTGGGCTGCGGGCGGTTGTTTGAAGGCACACCGGCACAGATGTGGGATTCTCTTTGCAAGTTCCGTGATCTTCCGGGCAGCACCCAGGTCTATTGCGGGCATGAATATACCCAGTCCAATGCGCGCTTTGCCAAAACCATCGAACCGGACAATCCGATCCTGATTGCACGCTGTCAGGATATTGACGGGCTGCGCGCGCGCAATTTGCCGACCATTCCGTCGCGTCTTGATGTCGAGCTTGCGACCAACCCGTTCCTGCGGGCTGATGAGCCGTCGCTTGCCGCAGCAATCGGCATGAACGGCCAAAGCCCGGTCGATATCTTTGCCGAGATCCGCAAGCGCAAGGACAGTTTCTAGGGTCTGGGTCCGGGTCCGGGGTTATTGCATCTGCTTGAACAGGACATTCTGATCAAGCAGATAGCGCGAGAATAAAGGCAGACTTGCCGCCCCGATGGCACGCGCGGCACTGCCGACCTGGCCCTGTTCGATATGGGGGCGTTCGATGCCCTGAAGGTCAAGGTCGCTGGTGGCTGCCCGGGTTGCCGCGACCAGCCGGGCACAGACATCGGGCGGAAAGCCGCCATCGACAATCACCGCTTCGAAATCGATCACCGAACAGACCGAGGTAATGGCGATTGCCAGACTGCGTGCGGTGTGGCTGATCCAGATATCAAGGGTTTCGCCCAGCGTGTTCCAATAGTCCGGGTCGCGCCACAGCATGGCGGGATCACGGCCGTCACGGGTCAGCATATCTTCAAGCACAAAGATCGATGCCTGATCGATCAACTGGCTGGGATGGCCGCTGCGCGAGGAAACCGGCATTGATCCGAAAGCCCCGGCATTGCCGGTACGCCCGGCATAAAGCGCCTGATTGAGCACCACGCCACCGCCGATAAACGATCCGATAAAGAAATAGGCAAAGTCGGCATAGTTCGGACCAAGGCCAAAGACCAGTTCGGCCCCGCAGGCGGCGGTTGCGTCATTTTGCTGAAAGACCGGGAATGGCACGATGGCACCGATGGTGTCGATCAGATCGACTTCGCGCCAGGCATTCATGTCTTCGACCGGGGCGCCGACTTCATCCACCCAGTTCCAGAGCTCAAACGGGGCGGCAATGCCGATCCCGGCAATGCGGTTGCGCTGATCCGTCCCAAGACCGGCGGTGATGCGGTCAATCGAGTCCCGAACAAATTGGCGGATGCCATCGGGGGTCGGGTATTTATAGGCTTCCTTGAGCGACGCCCGCACGGTGCCGACAAAATCCAGCAGGATCAGTTCGGCACTGCGCCGGCCGATCTTCAGACCATAGGAAAATACCCCGTCGGGATTAAGCGCCATCGGGACTTTGGGTTTGCCGACCTTGCCGCGGACCGGGGTGCCGCGTTTGAGCAATCCGTCCTTTTCAAGGGCGCGCATGATCACGGAAACCGTCTGGGCCGAAAGCCCCGAAAGCCTTGCAATATCGGCCTTTGACAGACCGGCATTGCGGCGGACCAGCGACAGGACAAGCCGTTCATTATAGGCGCGCACACGCAGCTGATTGGCGCCGCCGCCCGGATGCAGCGGACGTGCTGCCTGATCTTCCGCCCCTGTTTGGTCGGGGCTGGTCGATATGGTTTGCGTCATCTGGTCCTCCCACTCGGGTCCTTTAATGCCCGATTGCGGTTCAGAGTGACAGGATTAATTAATAAATCAACCGGATTTATTAATTGACAGCCCCGCCGGATTGGTGTGTGCTAGGCGGCAGACAGGTTGAAGGCCCTGAAGAAAATGCGCGCCACGATCTGTTGGAAAACAAATGGTGCTGGTCGAAACCGATCAGCCATTCAGGTTCATCCCTGGGAGGAAACACATGAAAAAAGCACTTCTTGGCGCAACCCTTGGTGCGCTTGCTCTTGGCCTATCGGCTGCCCCCAATGCGGCACAGGCTGCCGATATCGGGGCCTGCCTGATTACCAAAACCGACATCAACCCGTTCTTTGTCAAAATGAAAGAAGGGGCTTCGGCCAAGGCCGAGGAACTTGGCATCGATCTTTCGACCTATGCCGGGAAAATCGATGGCGACCATGAAACACAGGTCCAGGCCATCGAGTCCTGCATTGCATCGGGGGCCAAGGGTATTCTTCTGACCGCATCGGACACCAAGGCGATTGTGCCGGTGGTCAAAAAGGCCCGGGATGCCGGGCTGCTTGTGATTGCGCTTGATACGCCGCTTGAACCGATCGATGCGGCCGATGCGACCTTTGCCACCGACAATTTCAAGGCAGGCGAGCTGATTGGTCAGTGGGCGGCGGCCAAACTGGGCGACAAGGCAAGTGATGCGAAAATCGCGCTGCTTGATCTGTCGCCAAGTGCGCCGTCGGTCGATGTCTTGCGCGATCAGGGCTTCATGAAAGGTTTCGGGATCGACATCAAGGACCCCAACAAGATCGGGGACGAGGATGACGCCCGGATCGTTGGTCACGACGTGACCAGCGGCAATGAGGAAGGTGGCCGCAAAGCCATGGAAAACCTTATGCAACGCGACCCGGATATCAATGTTGTCTATACGATCAACGAACCGGCCGCGGCGGGTGCCTATGAGGCGCTCAAGGCATTTGGCATGGAAGAAGGCGTTCTGATTGTTTCGGTCGATGGCGGCTGCCCGGGTGTGGCCAACGTCAAGGATGGCGTGATTGGTGCGACCTCCCAGCAATATCCGCTTCTGATGGCGTCCAAGGGAATCGAAGCAATCAAGGCATGGGCGGATAGCGGTGAAAAACCGCAGAATTCGCAGGGCCTGAACTTCTATAACACCGGCGTCAATCTTGTGACCGACCAGCCTGTTGACGGTGTGCCGTCAATCAGCGTTGCCGAGGGCACGGATCGCTGCTGGGGTTAAGGATCCCTTCCGCTTCGAAGGAGGGCGGCAAGAAGTTCGCCCTCCTTGTCCCACTTTAGATTACACTTGGTCGACATCCGCAAACCAAACCGGTCATCAGAACCGGACGGGTGACTTCCGGGCCGTGCGCGCACCCTGCCCCGCACAGACCCGAACCAGGTCGGGAGGAACAGATGAGCGATACAGCTCAGTCGTCACGCAAAAAACAGGATTTCGAGCAGTCGCTTGAATCCAGTGACCGCTCCATTGCAACATTCGAACACAAATCACGCAGCCTGTTTGACAATGTGCAGCATTTCCTGCACGGCAACCCGACGATGGTACCGGTGATCGTTCTGATCGCGTCCATCGTGATTTTCGGCTTTGTTGCAGGCAGCAAATTCTTTTCACCCTTTAACCTGTCGCTGATCATGCAGCAGGTCTCGATCATCGGGATTCTGGCCGCGGCACAAAGCCTTGTCATCCTGACCGCGGGCATCGATCTTTCGGTCGGGGCGATCATGGTTCTGATGTCGGTGATCATGGGCCAGCTTGCCATTACCCTTGGCGTGCCCGCCCCGATTGCGATCATTGCGGGCTGTATCGGCGGGATTGCGGCCGGGGGCCTTAACGGTTTTCTGGTCACCCGGATCAAGTTGCCGCCTTTCATCGTCACACTGGGCACCTGGAACATTTTCTTTGCGCTTAATCTGTGGCTTTCGGGCGCGCAGTCGATCCGCAGCCAGACGCTTGATGAAATTGCCCCGCTTTTGAAATTCTTTGGCGAAAGCATCGCGCTTGGCGGGGCACGCATCACCTATGGGTCGATCCTGATGCTGGTGATTTTCGGGGTGCTTTGGTACATCCTGAACCATACCAGCTGGGGGCGGCATGTTTATGCGATTGGCGATGACAAGGAAGCCGCCGAGCTTTCGGGCATTCGCACCAACCGCACCCTGATCATGGTTTACGGTCTGGCCGGACTTGTATGCGGCATCGGGGCGTGGGCATCGATCGGACGGGTCGGATCGGTTTCACCGCAAAGCTTTCAGGAGGCCAATCTTCAATCGATTACCGCTGTGGTGATTGGTGGCATCTCGCTGTTTGGCGGGCGCGGGTCGATCATCGGCCCGCTGATCGGGGCGTTGATTGTTGGCGTGTTCAATTCCGGGCTTCGTTTGGCGGGTGTGGATGTTCTGTGGCAGGTCTTTGCCATTGGCTGGCTGACCATCATTGCCGTGGCCATTGACCAGTGGATCAGAAAGGTGTCGTCATGAGCAACACAGCAAAACCGGTTCTTCGGGCGCGCGGGATTGTCAAACGCTATGGCCGGGTAACCGCACTTGATCATGCCGATTTCGATCTTTATCCCGGCGAGGTTCTGGCCGTTATCGGCGATAACGGGGCGGGGAAATCATCGCTGATCAAGGCGCTTTCAGGGGCGATCACGATTGATGAAGGCAGCATCGAACTTGATGGCAAGCCGATCGGTTTCACATCGCCGATGGAGGCCCGCGAAGCCGGGATCGAGACGGTTTATCAGAACCTTGCGCTGTCGCCGGCCCTGTCGATTGCCGATAACATGTTCATGGGGCGCGAACTTCGCAAGAAGGGCATCATGGGCAAATATTTCGGTGCGCTTGATCACAAGGAAATGCAACGGCTGGCGCGTGAAAAACTGTCCGAGCTTGGCCTGATGACCATTCAGAACATCAACCAGGCGGTCGAGACCCTTTCTGGGGGACAACGCCAGGGGGTTGCGGTCGCGCGGGCGGCGGCATTCGGATCGCGCGTCGTGATCATGGATGAACCGACCGCCGCGCTTGGTGTGAAGGAAAGCCGGCGTGTGCTGGATCTGATTGCCGATGTGAAGGCGCGCGGCATGCCGATTGTGCTGATTTCGCACAATATGCCCCATGTGTTCGAGGTCGCGGACCGCATTCACGTCCATCGGCTGGGCAAACGGCTTTGTACCATCAAACCCGATGATTACAGCATGTCCGATGCGGTTGCCTTCATGACCGGGGCCATGGAACCACCCGCGGCGGATGCCACCACATGATCCGATGCTGGTTGTCCCGATAATGGCATGACACCAGACCGGACGGGGCAGGATGGCCCAAAGCAGCCTTGGCCCGCCCGTTCAAAAACAAAAAACCACAAGACATCAATTCCAGAAGACCCAACCCAGATGACACCCGACATTGACGAACTGGCGGCGATGATCCGCGCACAACAAACTGATGATCAGCGCATCCTGGTTGCGATCATCGGGGCACCAGCATCGGGCAAATCACATTTGTCCGACCGGCTTTATCACCATCTGGGGGGTGATGAAGCCGGTGCTGCTGTTGTGCCGATGGATGGTTTTCATTTTGATGATGCGATCCTGAAACAACGCGGGCTGTTATCACGCAAGGGTGCTCCGCACACCTTTGATGTCGGGGGATTGAAGCGCATCCTGCTTGCGCTGCGCGATAGCCCAGATGAAGAGATCTATGTGCCGGTTTTTGACCGCGCACTTGAAATATCACGCGGATCGGCACGCGCCATTTCGCCGCGCCACCGCATCATTCTGGTCGAAGGCAATTACCTGTTGCTTGATCAGGAACCATGGAACGGGCTTCACGGGCTTTTTGATCTGTCGGTGTTTCTTGAAGTGCCTGAAGAAACCCTGCGCGCACGCCTGATTGACCGGTGGCAGGGCCTTGGTTTTGACCATCAATCAGCCATCACCAAAGCCGAGCATAATGATCTGCCCAATGCCTTGACGGTTGCCAGATCCAGCAAACCGGCCACCATCACAATCACAAACGTGTAATGAAATCCCCGTCAAGCAGGATGCCCGTCAGCCAGTCGATGACGGCGCGGACATGGGGCAGATGGCGTTTTTCCTGATGGGCTAGAAGCCAGACTTCGCGGCCGGTCGGGTGGTAGGTATCCAGGCATCTGAGAAAGTCGATGCGTTCCCCGACGCATCGGGGCAAAAGGGCGCAACAGGCATACCCCGTCATCATAGAAACCATGATCGATCCGCGATTGGCATAGCCAATAACTGTCCGGTCGGGGAAATGATCGGCCAGCCATTTTTGTTCGGGCTTGTCGGCAAAGAATTCGTCAAGGTCGATCCATGGCAGGGTTTGCGGATCCATCGCGGTTGCCGGCAGCCCGTTCGGATTGCAATAGATGCCATATTCAAGATGGCCGAGCTTGCGGATATGAAACGCCCCGCTATCGGGTCGGGCCAGGCGGATGGCGATATCGGTTTCACGTTGTGGCAGACTGAGATTGCGGTTGGCCCCGATCAGTTCCAAAGCAATTTTCGGAAAGCGTTGATGCAGATCGGCGATATGCGGGGCGACGCAATCTTGTAAAATCGCATCAACCCCGGTCAGGCGCACAATGCCGCCAACAGCCCCGTCAGCCTGTTCGGAAACCGGATCGCGTGTCAGCAAATCCGATACCGTGTCCTGCATGTGTTGGGCTGTTTGCAACAGAACCTGCGCACGGGCGGTTGGTGCCAGCGCACGACCATCGCGGTGCAAAATGGCATAGCCCACCCATTCTTCCAGCCGGGCAATGCGGCGCGCCACCGTCGTCTGGTTCACCCCGAGTTCACGGGCAGCGGCACTCATATTCCCGGCCTGACAAACATGGGCAAAGGTCCGCAATCCTTCCCAATCAAGTGACATCATACATTCCACTGATCTGCATTTTTGCAGATTATAATCGAATTATTGCCGATGGATAATGCAATTTCGCAGAGACATGATGGGGCATCAGCGAAACAAACAAAGGATGCCGAAAATGACTGCGAAAACCATTTTTGATCTTGCCGGGGCTAGTCTTGTGACCGGAACACCCGATGATGCCGCCCTGATCGTGATTGACGCACAGGAAGAATACCGCAGCGGCAAACTGCAACTGTCGGGTCTTGAGCCCGCACTGGCCAATATTCAGAAACTTCTGAGCCATTGGCGGGCACAGGGCGGGACCGTTATCCATATTCAGCATCACGCAACCGGCCTGTTTGATCCAAGCGGCCCCTATGCCGCGATCATGGCCGAGGTTGCCCCCAAGGAGGGTGAGGCAATCCTGACCAAATCGGTCCCAAGTTCGTTTGGTGGCACCGGACTTGACGAACTGTTGCAACAAGGCGGTTTCAAGCAGGTGGTGATCACCGGCTTCATGACACATGTTTGTGTATCAACCACCGCCCGGGTCGCCGATGAAAAGGGATACGGGGTCACGGTGGTATCGGATGCCACCACCACGCGCGATCTGCCCGATGCAATCAGCGGCAAGACAATACCGGCCGCTGACCTGCATCGCCACGAACTGACCATGCTGGGTGATACCTTTGCCAAGATTGTCTCGACCAGGGATGTATTGGCAGCCTGATCCCGGATCGACAAAACGCCCCGCAAATTTGTCTGCGGGGCGTTGTTTTGATCCGGCGCAGGCGGGATCAGAACATGTGCTGACCGCCATTGATCGACAGGCAGGAACCGGTGATGAAGCCGGAATTCGGGCCGCAAAGATAGAGGATCGCCTGAGCGATTTCGTCGGCTTCGCCCAGTCGGCCGACCGGGATTTTGGCAACGATGCCTTCGAGAACCTTTTCCGGGACGGCCGCCACCATGTCGGTATTGATATAGCCCGGCGCGATGGTGTTGACCGTAATGCCCTTGCGCGCAACTTCCTGGGCAAGGGCCTTGGTAAAGCCGTGCACACCGGCCTTGGCCGCGGAATAGTTGGTCTGGCCGAACTGGCCGGCCTGCCCGTTGATCGAGGAAATATTGACAATGCGGCCAAAGCCGCGGGCCCGCATGCCTTCAAGAACCGGTTTGGTCATATAGAATAGCGAGCTGAGATTGGTTTCGATCACTGCATGCCATTGTTCGGTTTCCATTTTATGCATGAAACCGTCACGGGTGATGCCGGCATTGTTGATCAGAATATCGATCGGGCCAATATCGGCCTCGACCTTGGCGATGCCAGCCGCACAGCCATCGGGATCCGCGACGCTCCATTTGCAGGTTGCAATGCCTGTTTCATCGCTGAAGGCCTTTGCGGCCTCGTCATTGCCAGCATAGTTCGCAACGACGGTATAGCCCGCATCCTTGAGCGCCAGGCTGATTGCCTTGCCAATACCGCGGGTTCCACCGGTTACCAGTGCTGTTTTTGTCATGGTCGCCTCCCTAAACTTCGTTCATCAAGCCTGTCTTCATAACGAGTCTCGTAGTTTGCCCTTCTACGACGCACGTAACTTTAATCCATAAAATACCTTATATATGTAATTTTATTACTTCTCCATGATCTATGTCAGCCGGTCGGTTTAGTCTTTCGTCGCACTGCAACATGACTTTCCGAAATGCAAACGGGGCCTCCCCCATTCAAGAGGACGCCCCGCGCAGCAGAAAATTCAGTCAGAAACTTGCGTTAGCGCTCGACGCACAGCGCAACTCCCATGCCGCCACCGATGCAAAGCGTCGCGAGACCTTTTTTCGCGTCGCGTTTCTGCATTTCATACAGCAGCGTGGTGAAGACACGTGCGCCCGATGCCCCGATCGGATGGCCAAGCGCAATCGCACCGCCATTGACATTGACCTTGTCGGTATCCCAGCCCATGTCACGATTGACCGCAATTGCCTGGGCGGCAAAGGCTTCGTTGGCTTCGATCAGGTCAAGATCGGCGGCCGACCAGCCGGCTTTTTCAAGGGCCTTTTTCGAGGCCGGGATCGGACCTGAGCCCATGATGGCCGGATCAACACCCGCCGTCGCCCAGCTTTTGATCGTTGCAAGCGGGGTCAGGCCACGTTTGGCAGCCTCGGCTGCGGACATCACAACAAGGGCAGCAGCCCCGTCATTGATGCCCGATGCGTTGCCGGCCGTGACCGTGCCTTCCTTGTCAAAGGCCGGGCGCAATTTGGCCATGCCTTCGGCGGTTGCACCATGGCGCGGATATTCATCGGTATCAAAGACGATATCGCCCTTGCGGTTGGCGATGGTTACCGCAGCGATTTCATCATTGAAGCGGCCGGATTTCTGGGCGGCTTCGGCCTTGTTCTGGGAACCGGCAGCAAAGGCGTCCTGTTCTTCGCGCGAAATGCCCCATTTGGCGGCAATGTTTTCAGCCGTGTTGCCCATGTGATAGCCGTTGAAAGCACACCACAGGCCGTCCTTGATCATGCTGTCGATGAATTTGACATCGCCCATTTTATGCCCGGCGCGCAGATGTGCGACATGGGTTGAAAGTGACATGTTTTCCTGACCACCGGCAACCACGATATTGGCGTCCCCGGTCATGATCTGCTGGGCGGCAAGGGCCACCGTGCGCAGACCCGAACCACAGACCTGGTTGATCAAAAAGGCGGTTGCGCGATCCGAGATGCCCGCACCGATGGCGGCCTGACGGGCGGGGTTCTGCCCCTGACCACCTGTGAGAACCTGGCCGAGGATGACTTCATCCACCGCGTCCCCTTCAACGCCCGCGCGTTCCAGTGCAGCCTTGATGGCAACAGCACCCAGATCATGTGCCGGCGTATTCGCCAGCGTGCCACTGAATGCGCCGATTGGTGTACGCGCTGCACCCACAATTACGACGTCGGTCATGAAACCCTCCGATTATTCCTGATTACGTTTCCCTGGACCGGGCAACGATTTTTCATTTCTGCCCAGACATGGTCCTATGACGATATTATCGCACTGCAACAATTTTCCAAGCATTGATGCCTACCACTTTCGGACAGCCCCGCCGGACCACACCCCAAAGCCGATTTACGCCACGTCTTCGCATAACCTGTGATTAAGAGTGTGCGCCTTGCGCCCCTAGATCGCAAGCCCCGGTTCATCTTTTAGGACTTCTGTCACAATATAGGTTCGGTACCAGACGATATTGTCATCGGCGTCAAAAAGCGTTTCACACAGGGCGGTATATTCGGCCATGTCACGCATATGCAAAACCAGAACGCCGGTGACTTCGCCGGTGACAAGATAGCATTGCTGAACCGCGGCGAGGTCGCGGACCTTGGCAATGAAGTCCTGGCGATAGCGATTGCCGTGCCGGTGGAATTCAAGATTGATCACCGCGGTCAGGGGCCGGCCGACAAAGGCCGGATCAATGACCGCGACTGTTTTGCGAATCACCCCGTTTTCACGCAGCCTGGCGACCCGGCGCAAGCAGGCCGATGGCGAAAGGCCGATCCGTTCGGCCAGTTCGGCATTGGGGATGTCTGCATCTGTCTGCAACAGACGCAGGATTTTCATATCGATCTGATCCAGTTCGGCCATAGACACGCAACTCCAAAGCGCGATTTTATCACACAACGCTGCCACATTGCGTGCGTTTGCGCAAATTCGCCGCCCACCCATCGGGAACGCATGGCATGATCCGGGGCATCAGAGACCCTCGCCCACCAGCGAACAAATTGCGATGACAGGTTTGCCCCCTGTCAATGACTGTCACAGAACGGGATGGACAGACCGGCATCTTTGCCCCAGAGATGCCGGGAAGATCATTCAGTCGAACTGCCACCGCCCCAACTTCAACCTGGTCGGATGTGATCCTTGCGCGCGCCAAAGGGCCCGCCACATCATGACCAACGGATAACCGCCCCGATGACCCGTGCCATGCAACGTTATGTTTTTGATCTGATCAATCGCAGCCAGAAGCTTTTCATCACCCTGATGAAGGTGATGCTGCCGGTGATGATCATTGTCCGCATTGCCGAGGAATTCGGCGCGATCAAGGTGGCGTCGGATCTTTTGACGCCGGTGATGTCATTGATCGGGTTGCCGGCCGAGGCGGGCCTGATCTGGGCGACCTGCGCGCTGGTCAGCATGTATGGCGCGGTTGGGGCCTTTATCGGGTTATCGGCCCATCTTGATATGACGGCCGCACAGTTAAGCGCGCTTTGCGCCATGATGCTGTTTGCCCATGGTCTTCCGGTCGAACAGGCGATTGTCAAACGGGCCGGTGCCAGCCTGATTGCCACCACGGCCCTTCGGATCGGGGCGGCCATCGGGTATGGCGCATTGGTCACATGGGTCAGCAATATGACCGGCTGGCTGTCCGAGCCGGTGGATTTTTCATGGATGGCCGGCAGCACGGTCAGTGAAACCGCATCCGGGCTTGCCGGTTGGGGGGACTGGGTGGTGCAGACCGTCAAGTCGCTGATTGTCAGTTTTGCCGTGATAACCGCGCTTCTGGTGGTGCTTGATGTCATGAAGGTCACGGGGCTTACCGACAAGTTCACCCTTGCCCTGTCGCCGATCCTGCGGGTGTCGGGCCTGTCGCGCGATGTCGCCCCGGTCACGACCATTGGTGTGTTGCTGGGTCTGACATTTGGCGGGGCGCTGATCATTGATGATGCGCGCAAGAACAATTACCCGCCGCGCACGCTTTTCCTGTCACTGAGCTGGTTGTCGCTGTCGCATTCATTGATCGAGGATACGGCGATCATGCTGGCACTTGGTGCCGATATCTGGGTGGTTCTGGTCGGGCGGGTGATCCTGACATTGATCATCATCGCGCTTCTCGCCCGCCTGACCATTCGCTGGGACCGCAAACCCGACCCGGAACCCGATCAACTGGTGACCGATACATCAGGCTGATTAAGGGGCAGGCTGATTATGGCGCGGGCCTGTCACCTGCCAACCATTTCGCCACCGGTTCCCACGTTGATTTTTCGGCGCGCGATCCGACCATCATGCCGATATGGCCGCTTGACGGGTGAAGTTCAGTGCGCAGATCTTCGGGGAAGGCATCAAACAGGGCCTGCGCACTTTCGGGCGGCACGATGCGGTCATTTTCCGGAATGACCGCCAGCACCGGACAGGACAAATCCGCCGGATTGATATCAATGCCGTCAATCTGCCATTCGCCCTTGGCCGGTTTGTTTTCGACATACCAGCCGATCAGACAATCGACCGACACCCGACGCGTTAACGGCACGCCGTCATTAAGCCAGTCTTCAAGGGCGACGAAATCATGCGCCCGGGCGGAATCGGTTGCCATCTGACCAAAACGGCGGAATTTTTCACCAATCATGAAGGGATCGAGGCTGGCAAACAGGCTTTGCAGCACATCGACCGGCAAGGTGTCATGAATGGCCAGCATATGGGGCAGTGACGGCGCAAAGGCGGCCGCAATGCGCGACTGGGTCGGGCCGGCCGCCATGAAGTCCCACGGGGTGGCGAGCAGGACAAGCTTTGAAACCTGTGCCGGGTCCAGAAGTGTCGCCGCCAGTGCCAGAACCCCGCCCATGCAATAGCCGACCACCGGAACCGGCCCGCCATTCATATCGGCGACATCCTGAAGGATGGTCACCAGACGGGCAGCGATATAATCATCAAGTCCGAAATTGGCTTCATCAAGCCCCGGATAGCCCCATTCGACCAGAAGCGGGCGATAGCCGCATTTGGCGAGATAGCGGGCAAAGCTGCGTTTCTCATTGAGATCAAGGATATAGCCGCGATTGACCAGCGATGGCACCAGCAACACATATTTGCCCGCCGCCTGATCATCATCGGGGCTCAGGGCACCATAATCATATACACGGGTCGATCCGTCTTCCCAGATGACCGGGATATCGCCATCGGCCCCGTCGCGCGGGCGGCGATAAGGATGGCGTTGATAGGACCGCACCCCGTCATGGAATCCGGCATGCCGGTCAAAGGCGACACGATCCAGAGCCTGGGCGATATCGTCAGGATGGAAGGCTTCAATCTCGCGAAGGAGGTTTTCCGCCTGTTCCTTCAGTTCCGGCTTCCAGGGCAGCAATTGTTTCAGAAAGATCGGCAATGCGGCGCGCGAGCTGAGCCAGCTCGTCATCTCGACTGCCATGTGCATCGGAAGCGGCCGTGGCCCTGCCCGTTTCTGACTTTGCCTTTTTGGCGGAAGCGGTTTTGGTCGCATCGGACTGATCATTCTTCCCCTGCCCCTTTGCAGCATTTTTTGCAGCCGTCGTCTTTTTACGTGATTTGGCCGGTGATGGCCGATCGTCCGCTGTCGCCCCGGCTGGCGGTGCCGCCGCCGCAGGCGATGCGTTTCCGGTAGCCTCAGTAGTCCCGCCAGCCCCGCCAATCCCGGCATCAGCTTTATCGGCGGGGGGTG
>NZ_LPVX01000014.1:0-13629 GCF_001613785.1 Thalassospira sp. MCCC 1A02491
AGACCTCTTTGGCCTTTGCGATGAGATGCGGCTCCCGCTTGTCGGGATTGCTGTAATTGATCAGGTTTGCAAAATACCTTGGATCAAACGTTATGGTTTTGGCGAAGACCACGTTGCGATCCCCATCGCAGACTTCAAACTCGACCATCTCGATCAGGCTGTCGTCTTCGGTCTTGCGACGGTAATCGACAAAGCACCAGGTCACTTCATAAAACTGATCGCCTTTTGTAATACGACCATTTTCATCAAAACGGGCATGGGGAATGCCTTCGATGATCGCCTGACGCAGTTCGTCCTGTCCCTTGCTGATCTTTTGCCCGAAGATCGAGAGCCCCTTGGAGCGATAGGCAAACATCCAGGGGATGTTGCGCAGTGTTGCATCATGGAAGCGGTAGCCTTCAGCTTCGATCCAGTTTTCCAGCATGGCGAGTGCAATTTGGGGCGAGATCCAGATGCCGGTCTCTTTGCGGATGATGTAGATCACCCGGTCAAACTGGGTCAGAACGATGCCAAGGATCTTGAGAGAAATGCCTTCCATGCCGCGCTTGCGACTGCTGCCTTTGCTCTGGTTCTTGCGCACATAGGGACACCATTCAAAATTATCGGCATTGAAATAATCAAATCCGGTGACCGGTTTGCCTGTGTGGCGACCATAGGGGCGGTCGGTATGAGGAAGCTCCTCATAGAGCCCTACCAGGCGGATCGGATTGTCACACGCGGGGCACACGGCATATTCGCGCTGTTTGTCGTCGGTGACCTGGTACCAGGGCTCAAGTTTTCTGGTGTCGCGTTCAAAGGCAGTGCGCTCGATCTCTTTCTCGTCGACTGTCTGCGCCTGCAATTTATAGACGTGCATTATCGGATCTCCCGGCGACGGTCTCACGGAGGGAAGAACCGATATTATAATGGTTTATAACACTGTTCCACCACGCGGCACCCAGCTTGGGAACAGATGCCTTCTGCTCGGCAAGGTGGAGGCATTGCAGGAGGGTGGGGAGATCAAGCGAGAAGGTATTTTCGCCTGCCTGCAGGGCGAAGACCAATGCCGGGCCGCACATGTTGCAATCAAGATCCTGAGCCCCTTCAAGATTGGCGCGCTTTTCAAAAATGTCTGTCGCATCTTGTTCGGTCATGAGGCGTTCTCCTGGTAAAAGGCAAAGAGGAAAGAGGAAAAAGGTGCCGGTGGCGTACATAGCGCCACCGGCATTCGGGGATCAGACCGCCAAGCTGGCAGTCTGCTGCTCGCGTCCCTGTGTTCTGGATTTGGCTTTCGGTTTGGTCAGGCCGAGCTGTTCGGTGACAAGGCGTTTCAACGCCTCAAGACCACGTTCCCGATGGATGTCGTTAAAATCGGTCAGGCCCTTAGCCTTTTCTTCGTCACTCAGATCCGGACGCAGGATCTTCGCACCGGTCAGTGCAGATGCCCGTTCGGCTCCCTTGATCCCGGCATTGATCTGATTGGCATGATCATCATCGGCCGCAATCACCAGGGACCGGTCCGGGTGCCTTTTGTGAAGGGCTTCGGCCACAGGTGCGAGATTGCCGGAATCAAGCGCAACCACGACGGTCAGCCCACTGGCCATATGCAGACTTTGGCCGGTGGAGTAACCTTCGGTGACGATCATCGGGCCTTTGGGATCGCCCTCGATCATATGCATCAGGCCGCGTTTTTTGCCGTCCTTGAGATACATCTTGGTGCCATCGGGATGGATGGTCTGGATGTTCTCGATAAAGCCTTTCTCATTGGCCATCGGCATCAGAAGATTGCCCGATTGATCAATGCGCAGGTCTCCTGCAGGCACCTGTTTGTTTTGCAGGTAAGCATGATTGGCCGGAGCCGGTTCGGCGTTCTGGAAAATCCCGTAAGCGCGTTTGGCCACGGCGCGATATTGCACGCGGAGTTCCTGTTCCTGGGCTGCCTTGCGGGCTGCAGCTTCGGCTCTGGACTGTTCCAATTCTTTGGGATCGATCTTGGTTCCGGTCGCCACCCACTTGACCGGATCCTGCCCGGATTTGTAATTGGTGATGTTGCCTGCCGGAAGCCCTTCGAGGAACCCGCGATAGGAGCCACTTTTCTGGCCTTTGCGATCTCCTTCGACCGCTACCCGGTGCCATTTACCGTCCATGGTCGGTGGCCCATCGAGGATCAAGCCGTTTTCCTTCAGCGCCTCCGCAAATTCCTGCTCCGGACTGATCCTAGGCTCAGGGGTTTGGGCTTTGGTTTTCTGCCAGCGTTTGAAGGGCGCAAGCTCCATATTATCTCGTGCATACCAAGCCTTGGCCCGGCGATCCCATTTTGCGCCCAGCGCCTTGGCTTCATCCTTCTCACTAAACGGCACATTGAGATAGATGCGTTTGCGCTCGATGTTGGTGTCCTGGTTGGGAGCCTGTGACATCTCATCACTCATGGCATTTTCCTTCTGTTGTTCAACAGCCGGGTTTTGGGCGATGGTTTTGGCTTGTTCTTTGGCTTTCTCCGGGATCAAGCTTTGGCGCAGATCCGGCTCCATGATCCAGGTGCGGATGTTTTCTGCATCGCGCGCCGCAGTGAACAGCGCATTGCGGTCTTCCTTGATGGCTTTCATCCATGAACCGACATAGGCGGCGTGGCGTTCCGGATAGTGGCCAAGGCCAAGCTCGGTGGTCAGCATGTAGCTTGCGATCTCGGCCCGCAGTTCTTCCTTGGCGTAAACTTCCGAGCCAAACGGCCCGAACGCGCGGGCCATGCGTGATTGATGGCCGGTGGCATGGCCAAGTTCATGTAGGGCGGTGGCGTAATATTCGTATTGGCCTTTGAAGGCGGCCTGATGAGGCATGTGGATCTGATCTGTTGATGACCGATAAAACGCCCGGTCATTCTGATCATGGAAGATCGGCACATTGCCTTGCTTGAGGATCTGCTCGGCCCGTTCAACCGGGCTGAAGGTCGGCTCTGGTGCGATATAGGGTGCAAGGCCATCGATCTGTTCGGCATTAAAGACCACAGCATGAAACACCCGTGGCCGGTCCAACCGCACATCGCGGGTTTTCGCAACACCCTTTTCGTCAAGAACCGGTTTGCCAGTGTCATCGAGCACCTTCTCGCGCTCGGACCATTTCCAATATTCGATCATGGTGCCTTTTTCGCCCTTACGGACTTGCGCGTCCTGAGCTGTTGCTTGGCGGTAGGTCATCCAGCGCGGATCGGAGCGCCCGCGCATTTCAAGCCAAAGGGCATTGATGCCGCGATAGTCTTTGCCGGAAACCGGATTGAACGGGGCCATGCGGACTTTCCCCGGTTCCCATGGCTTTTGCCAGGGCGCGGTGCCTGCTTCGATATGGCCAAGCAGTTCTTCGACCACCTGATCACGATAGCTTTTCTTATCAGCCATGGTTCGAACCCTCCGCATCAGAAGTCGGGTCGATACCGTCAAAATGACTGTCGAACGCGTCATCGGCAGACAGGGCGTCTTCGGAGAATGCGCCCATGGCTTCGGCAATGTCCGGATCGACCGGCACAGGGCCAACCTGGCTTTCACTGTTGATCATCGAGGAGGCCAAGGTGAGATAGTCCTGGTCATCAAGACCGGCAGAAGTGGGGGTGTTAGTGTTGTTAGATGTGTTGGGTGACTTCATGATTTGGTTCCTTTGTGAGATGCAGAGGGCGTGGAAGAGAACGCCATTTGGGGTGGCGTCATTTTCGAACGACGAGACAGTTCGCGATCCAGGAAATAGAGCTTTTGACGGCCAAGGATGGGCGGCAGACCGGCGACAAAGATCAGCGCATCGCCGGGGACTGGTTTGCGGCCCTCGGTATCAATGATCTGCAGGCGCATGCATTCATCAGGGGTGAGAAGCGGGCGGGAGGTTTCGGCCAGATTGTCCGAGACAGACCCGAGGTCGCCCATTCGTCCAGAGCGTGACCTGCGTTTCTGAACGATGGTTGCCTTACCGGTCATGTCCGAGAGCAGCTTGGCGGTTTCGAGTTTGTTTGGCGTGAAGGCGACCCGGATCTTGCAGTTGGCCATGATCGATTCATCACGACCGTAATGCTTGAAGAGCTGTTCGGTGTTCTGGACGATGATCATCGCCTTGAGGCCATAGCCTGCCATGAAGGCGAGCGATTCCTCGAAGATCTCCAGCTTGCCGATGGAGGTGAACTCATCGAGCATCAAAAGCAGACGGTGCTTGTATCCGGCGAGCGTCTGGCCAGCCCCAAACGCCATGCGTTCCGTCAGACGACGCATAAAGAGATTGAGGATGATGCGCAGCAGGGGCCGCAAGCGATCCTTGTCTGCAGGTGAAACGACAAGGAACAATGCCATTGGCGCATCGCCATTCATCAGATCATGCAGGCGGAAGTCACTGGTCGCGGTATTGCGTGCGATGATCGGATCGGCAAAGACGGTCAGCTGCGTTTTGGCGGTTGAATGCACGCCAGAGCGTTCCTGCGGGGCCTTGATCATCATACTGTTGGCCCCGCGCCGAACTTCCTTGTTCACATGGGATTTGCCATGATCAAAGGACGCCATTTCGGCAAGAATATGCTCGAAATTATCGTCGCTTTCTTCCGCGTCGCCGTCGCCGGTAATGCCCGAGAGAAAGGTATTCACATCATCAAAACAGGCCGTACGGTGTTCATCACGCCGCACCCGATAGATGACATGAAGCAACACGACCGAAAGCCAGCCATAACCTTCCTGTCGCCAGTAATCCTTCATGCCCTGGCCATCGGGATCGATGATCATGGCTGCGATGTTCTGGCAGTCGGCGATGTCCTGTTCGGTATCAATGCGCACTTCGGCCAGCGGGTTGAAGCGGGCCGAGCCAGTGCTGGCGGAGGGCTCAAAGCGCAAGACCTTGTGCCCGATGCTGGCAAGCCAGCCGCCGGTCTTGGCAAAGTTCTCGCCCTTGATATCAAGACAAAGAATGCTTTCGCGCCAACTGAGCAGGGTGGGCAGGATCAGGCTCACGCCTTTGCCCGTGCGGGTTGGTGCCCAGACCAGAACATGCTCCGGCCCGTCATGGCGCAATTCGCGGATCCGGCCAAACCATGATGGCCAACCGCCAACAACCACGCCGTCTTTGCGAAACAGTCGTGCTTTCTTGAGGTCCTTGAGCTTTGCCCAGCGGGCGGAACCATGCAGTTCATCGCCCTTGCGGTTGCCTTTAAGCGTGCTGTTATTGGCCCGTGTGGCAAGTGCCAGAACACCAAACATGGAAAGCAATCCGGTGATGCCAATCCAAAGGGCCGGATACAGCATTTCATCGGGAAGGCCCGCCGAATGGGTGGCGGCCTCAAGCGACCATTGCCACCAGCGCAGATCAAGCGCGTCAAACCCGACGGCGAGTTGCCATTGCCAGAGAATGGCGGCGATCATTGCAATCAGGATGACCGGAAGTGTCAGACGGTAAAAAGCTGTCATGACAACACCTCCTTGCCGTCTTGAAGGACGTAACGATCATTTCTCGGTTCCCAGATCTCGGTGATGCGTCGCCAGCCATCGGTATTGCGTTTGATCTGAACGACGACATCGACCAGCTCGGCCAGAAACTCCGGCACACGCGGCATGGTTTCACCGGCCCAGGCGATGTTTTGATCAAACTTGCGGTGAATGGCCTGCCAGGGGCTTTCGGCATGGATGGTGCACATAAAGCCTGTGACCCCGGAATTGAGCGCAGCCAGTGCAGCAAAGGCGTTCTGGGTGCTGATCTCGCCAAACAGAATGTGGTCGGGCGTGATGCGCATCAGGTGATCATAGATCTCGCGCCAGCCAACCATACCGCTGCCCGTTCCGGCCTCACGCGCGGCAATCAGGCCATTGCCATCCCAGAACTGTTCGATATGCAGCTCTGGCGTATCCTCGATGGCCAGCACACGCCGGGCCGGATCGATGGTGGCGAGCAACATGTTGAGCAGGGTGGTTTTGCCGGTATTGGTTGCCCCGCTGATGATCATGTTGGCATCACCCGCGACCTTCTCGATCAGATAATCGCGGATGGCCGGTGTCACCCCGGCCTGTTCCCAGGTCGGGGTGAAAGGATGTTTGCAGCGGATCGCGAGGCTGAGGTGTGATCGCACCGATGCACCGACGAGGATCTCGCAACGATGATTGCCCGGCAAAACGCAGGAGAGTTTTGGATTGTCATCGGGATTGAACTTGAGACCACGCTGGTTGGCGAGGCTGATGGCGATCCGCTCTATGGCGGCCAGTGTAAGAGCAGGGTCTTCGATCTCGCGCTTGCCTTCCCCGCGCCGTTCAGTCACGACGCGGTGAGGGCGGTTCATGCGGATTTCGACGGTTGAGAGATCGCCGTAATAGGTGGCCAGAGGCCCAAGGATCTTTTCAAACAGCGGATTGGGGGAAAGGGCGTTCATTGCAGCCACCCCCAATTCCCAAGGCAGGCGGATTTCACGCCATTTGTGTGAGAAGGGTAAGACCAGCCAGAAGAGGGAAATCCGACGCGGACATAGCCTTGGAAACTTCCGTCGGCATCTGATCCGCCAGTGTAATATTTGGCTTTGACCGGGGAATAGGCATTGTACGTCGTGCAGGTGTTAGAGGCCGTGCCGATAACCTCACCATCTTCACGAATGGTCTTGCGTGTTCCGACTGAGCTTGTACTGGTGCAGTGATAAGCAGCGTCATAAACGTGCGCATAGTTTTCAAACACACCACATGGACCGCTGGATTTGTTCGAAGAAACCGGGTTTTCAAACCGTCCATGCGTTACAGCAGCCCACGTAAATTCATTGTAGCATTTGTTCCCAAGACTGAGCGGGTCGGCTTCACCAATGACGACTTTGTGCACCGAGCCGTCCGGGCGGTCATAGGATTGCACCAAGTCCCGAGCATCAAACCGGGTGCAGCCTTCATAAAAATGCTCGCCGTTTGTTGCAGGCGCTTCGCCTGAATAGACATAGACAGTCTGCGGTTCGCCCGGCAGAACTTCGCTGGTCTTGATGTTGAAGCGTCCCCTTGGGGTGCTTTCGATATAGACCGTAGTCAGGCGATAGGCGAACAACTGGTCATCATGGTTTTGCCAGCCGGTGGTCTCGACATGATGCGGGTAGGCAACCTCACTATCCTGACATTCGGTGACATATTTCGGAATGCTATCTAGCAGGTAGTAAAACCGCTCGCGACCATAACTGGTGCCAGCCGCCAGATCATGGTTCCAGAGTGAAGGATTGTCACAGCCATCAATCGTCGATTGGATGGCAATATTGGTGCTGTCGGGTTTGCATTCGGTGATGAATTGCTCAACCCCGTTGACCACGATCTGTTTGCGGCTTTGGCGGGTGACTGTTCCTGCCGCCTGATTAATGATCGGTGCGCAGACTTCCTGACCGGCAGGGTTCTTGTAAACCGTTTCGTGGGGGTATTCGGTGCCATTATCCGAACAGGCATCGGCCTGCCAGGTGGTGCCGTTCAGCTCATAAATATGGCGACCGGTTTGATAGGATCGACCAGCGGCAAAATCATGCCGGATTGAGCAGCCATCGGCTACCGAGACAAGTGGAACCGCCGCAATTTCTTCGGACGGTTCGCAGCTTCTGACCTGGACTTCATTGTTGCTCGCATTGACATAGACAAGGGATGCCTGTGGGACAGCCATCATCTCGTTATAATCAAGATAGACCGAGCAGGCCGAGGTCTTCTCTGTGATGTCAAAGACGTTGTCTTCATCCTTCAGGCAATCCGTGACTTCCTGACGGTTGCCGCCGCCATCGGTGTAAAAAAGCAGATACTGTGCGGTTGCCTGACGTGTTTCCATGTCGATGGTATCGCCGCAAACTGAATAGCTGCGGTCCAGCGGATAGCGATCTGCACCATCTTCGCAGGCCCCTGCGCTTACATTGCCGTCTTCGGTGGTTTCAACCCGGCTTTGCTGGACAGCAACAAGCTGTGCCAGATCCACCCGGATGTTGCAGCCTTCGGTCGTGACACGCACCGTCGGTGTGCTGGTATCTTCGTCCACATCAAGGGCTGATGGTGTCGAATAACCGGCAGCATCGGCATTCTTGGAAGCATTCGATCCGACAGTGTTTGAGGCACCGGTATCAGCTTCAGCGCTTTCGGTTTCCTTTTCTTCCTTGTCGTCCTCTTCCTCGACATCATTCAAGCGCTGCAGAGCGGCAAGCAGCGTTTCCTGATCACCCTCGATGGTGACAGTAGACGCCGGATCAAGCTCGGGGCTGTCCATATTGAACTGGGCGACAAAATCGTTTGAATCGAGTGGTTCCGATTTGCCGTCTTTTTCAACACCGGTCAGAACCAGTTGCGCGATAAGGCTGTCTTCGTAATTGACATAGCGGGCATATGCCTTGGCCGTTACGCCCTCGGTCAGTTTGGGCGGCGCACCGGGCACATCGACCAGACCGAGATCAATCGCCATCGGTTCGTTTTCCGAGACGGCGGTGCGGGTTTTGGTGCGGGTGACGATATTGACCTTGCGCACCATTTCCTCGATGCCGGGCTCGGCCTGAGAGGATGTTGTTTCTTGCTGTGCCAACTGAGCCAGTGCTGGGGAAACCAGACAGGATGACAGGAGCAAACACCAAAGCGTTCGTTTGTTCATGCTTCTACTCCACATTTGCAATGTACCAGTCCGTTGCCGGACGGATCTGAAGGCGGGTGCCTTGCGGGATGGTGATGATGGGTTGCAGTGAAAGCGTCTCTTCAAGGACGCTGGCGCTGATCTCGCCAAAGCGGGTCGAGAGTTCTTCGGCTGCTTTTTCAGCCGCCGCAGTTGCGACTTCGCCGTCGCTTTCTTCGGATTTTGTTGAGGCCGCGGCATAGCGCACAGCCGTCGAAATGCCGGTCAGCATGAAGGCGGTGCCATAGCGTTCCCAGAAACGGCGGTCCACTTCGCCAGCAGCCCCTTGGCGGCCTTGAATGTCTCCGATGGGGGAGGCGAGCTGGCGGATTTCGGCACGGTGTCCGGCAATCAGGATCCGTTCACAGGCAATCGACAGGCGCGAGCTGCCCATGTCCTTGGGTGGATCATAATTGCAGATCAGTCGGGACCCTTTGGGGATCAGAACATTGCGCCCGTGATAGCCATAAACATCACGCGCCGACTGGACGATGACGGTTCCAGTTGCATCACTGCCAACCTGACTGTTAATCCCGGTTTCAAGGATCACGGTGATATAGCGGTCCGCCGTAATGATCCGGCTGTTATCGACCGGAAGCGTGGACGTCCGGCGCGGACCTTCATAATCGGCTTTCTCGTTATCACTGACCGGCAGATCGAGCGGATCAAGTGCAGAAGGGGTTGCCATACCAGGCAGGACAGCATGGCCCGAAGCCTCGGCCATGTCAGCAGACTGCCAGGCTGGAGAACCCCAGTCTGACGACAAGGAAACGCGATGTTGCCAGGCAGCCTCCAATGCCATGCGATAGGGATCCGGCGCGGGCGGTTCAGGAACAGGTTCAGGTTGCGGCAGAGGCTCGGGAGCCGGGGCTGGCTCTGGTTCCGGTTTGGCTTCCTTGATGATGATCGGCGGCATAGTTGGGGCAGGGGCAGCTGGTGCTGGTGGTGGCGGGGCTGGAAGGGCCCAGACTGATGGATCATCAGCTGGAAGGGTTGGCGGTTCATTGACGACCGGTTCGGCACATACACCCCCAAAGGTCAGGCCCAGCACCAGTGCAACATCACAAAATGCACTCATGCGCCTTCCCCGGTATATTCAATACAGAGGAAGCTCTTGCCGCTTTTGAGCGTGATCAGCGGACGGGTGCTTTCGATGATGTAGGTCTCACCCTGCACACGGGTATTGACCAGCTCATCTATGCCATCGACCACCACATAGGCAGTCGGCAGTTCGATATCCTTCCAGCGCTTGCCAAAGCGGATATAGGTGAAGTGGTCATCCCGAAATACTGTCTCCGGGCGCAGTGTTTCATCGCCCCAGAGATCATACTCACCCCACCCATGCAGGGCGTTCGGGTCAAACGGGGATTGCGCGACAAAGTCGCCTTCAGGCGTGCCCGGATTGGAGTCACTCAGTCCGGCAATCGCAGTATCGATAGCGGCAAACTTGTTGCCAAGCCCTGGAACAGACATCGCCGGAAGGCTGGCTTTACCGTTGTCGTCAAAGCCAGCAACCGCCGGATCGCTTTCGATTTGAACGGATCCTTCAATCCGCACGATCAGATCGGGCACATTGACCGAGTTGAAGCTCTCGGCCCTTAGATAAAACGGATAAACAGCACCTGATTTGCCATAGACGACAAGTGAGGTGTCATAACCGTATCCGCTGGGGCGCACCGCCAAACGACGTTCACCGCGTGGTTTGACAGAAAACCCGCCATCATCCCCCAGATCGACAGCTTCGATGATCTCACCGCGCGGCAGTTCAAGCACAGTGACCATGAACTCGCGGGTGCGGATCTTGTAAGTGCAATCATTACACAGATCGGTCGCATAAACCGCGTCACTCGGGTCTGCATCATCCCAGACATCCTGAACCTGGCCGCTGGTACGCGGACGGCTCATTGCGTTGAAGTAGCCCTCATTCTGATCGCGGGCCTGATCGACCACGCTCTCGGGCACCGGCATGGTTGGTGCGGATTGTTGCGGGGTGATTTGCGCACCAGAAAACGGTTGTTGCGATTGCCCCGGCATAGGTGGGCGTGCGGCGGTCTGCGCATTGGCCTGCTTATAGCCAAGAATGAGGACCGCCAGAATGAGGCTGCCAAAGACGAGATGGAAAACAAGATTGGTCAGGCGTTTCATGACGCGCCTCTTTCTCTAAGCACCATGTCGAGCACGGTGACGCCAAAAGGATTGGTGTATTTGTCAGCTTCGGAGACGTTTTGCGGACGGGTGGCCAGCGTCAGGTAGGCGCGCAAGTTTTTGCGCGAGATCTCTTTGCCGCGACGGTGGTCGATCTGGATGAAATCGACCGCGTATTTATGGTCTGACGACAAGGTGGCGATGGGATCGATGGAGACGATCCGCACTTCGCGCTCGATGCCTTTTTCAAGAGCTTCGGTGATCAGGCCGCTATCGATCCGCTCGCGTTTGAAGCGTTCCCAGAAGCTGGC
Source organism: Thalassospira sp. MCCC 1A02491 (assembly GCF_001613785.1). Lineage (NCBI taxonomy): Bacteria > Pseudomonadati > Pseudomonadota > Alphaproteobacteria > Rhodospirillales > Thalassospiraceae > Thalassospira > Thalassospira sp. MCCC 1A02491. Next base: position 11,037 of record NZ_LPVX01000014.1, read on the forward strand.
ATCAGAAAGTCTTGATGCTTCGCGCTGGCGTTCTTGCTGTGTGACCGGATCAATCTCGTTGGTGATGAGAACAAAACGTTTGGCCTGGGCTTCAAGAAAGACTTCAAAGCCTTCGACCTTCTTGCTGACAGGTTCGACAACGTAGGTGCGATCATCGGGGCCATAGGTCCGGACCAGGGCAATCTCGGTTTCCTTGAGCGGTACGAGATGCGCAACGGTTTGCACCAGAACGACCACACCTGCACCAAGCACAATGTTGGTTCCGGCAGACAGGCGCAGCATCCAGGCGAGCCTGCGATGGCTGGCCTGAAAGCTGAACGGATCTGCAGCAACTGTGGCTTTGTGCGTTGAGGTGGTTTTGATCATCGACTTGCGCCCGTTATCGCGTTTGCCGATACGCCCTAGCCAAGCCATGAGAAGCCCTCGCCATTGAACTCAACCGGATTGCAGACGCACGGGCTGAGTTTCATTTCATCGGTTCCGGTTCCGTCTTTGGGGATCTCGCGGTCCTTTGAAACGGAGACACAGCCGGAGAGGAAAACGACGAGGCAAAGAATTGGGACGAAATGTTTGGGGATCAGGCGCATGGCTGCGATCCTTTCTGATTGGTAGCGGTTTTGGGGGAAGAGGCACCAAGCCCGAATGCAAGTCGGGCAAGGGCAAGGACGAATGAAAGCGCGATCCAGATATGAACGGCACTGCGCATCAGCCCGGCGAGCTGGGCGGCATCAACTTCGCGAAGTGCCATGACGAAGACGATCAGGCTTTCGGGCGAAAACATGCCGGTCAGAACCATTAGCCAGAGCGCAACGAGCGGAAAAATTACGAAGGTCAGAGTGACATCACGCAGGAATTTCTTGAGCCGGTTCATGGCTTGCCTCCCCGATCAAAGGTCGGTGTCTTGAGGCGTTCCATGACGGCATTCTTGGCGGCAACGAGACTATCTTTGGCAGCCCCTGCCGCTCCAACCGGATTGCGGGCGGCTCCCGCACCCAGCAGAGCAGCATCAAGTGCGGCTGAGGCTCCACCCGGTGCGTATTTCTTGGCAGCATTGACAAGGGAAAGACCGGTTGCGGTCATGCCAGCGGTAATGACGGCTGCGGCCTGATTGGTGAGTTGGGATCCGGCAATCGAGTTGGCCATGCCGGTTGCCTCGGCCATAAAGGCTGTACCCATCCAGCCAAGAACAATCGCAACCCATAGGCCCGGATTGTCGATTGATGTGATCTCGCGAACATTCTCGGTATTCTGGATATCAAGCGATGCTGCACCATAGAGACACAGTGCGAGTGCAAGCGTTGAGCCGAACAGCACCATAAAAGCGGCAAAGACAGTTCGAACCCCGGTGATTGCCATGCCGCGTCCCCAACCAAACCCGACGGCAAGCATCAGGATTGGAGAGAGGGCCGAGAACATCATCACGCGGAAGATGCTGACAACAACCTGGCTGAAATAAACAATGATCAGGATGATGTAGGGCAGGGCAAGCAGGACGCCGTAGACCCCGGCCATCAGATTGCCGAGCGAGATCGATGCCCATATCTCAAAGGCGATGCGAAGTACGCTCATCAAGCCTTGTTCGGCGACATAGACCAACTGAGCCATGCCACCAAGAGACGTGGCTTCACTCGGTATCGTCGCGGCTGTAATGCCACCTTCCATACCGGCAGACAGAACGACGCCAGCAGCACTACCCATCGTTGATAAAGCCATCTGATAGATGGAATTTACGAGAGTGGGCCCTTGCCCGCCGAGCAGCAGACCAGCTATAATGATGAACGCGAATTCATGAGCGAATCCAATTAGATCGCCCTTTCCCATGATCATCTTGCCGCCATGAATGACGATCCATAGACCAACGACGGAGAGATAGATGAACCACATGGGTTCGAGGAGCACAGTGCTCAGGTTCTGGGTGAAACTGTTTGCCAAATCGACATATTCCGTCACCACATCACACGTCAGGCAGGTGATGTCGTCGTCATTCATCGCCGTATTCCTTTTGGTTTTTGGGGGAGCCGCTAACGCGCAGATTTATTCCCAGAAGTCCGACTACTTGGATTGGGATTACGCGGTGTCTCTTTGGACGAACTACACTCGTGCAGATGCTGTCTCCGAGTGGGACCGCGTCATGCCGGTGTATGAAGCGAACAAAGAACTTGTCGTTGGATCGCGAGAGGAAGTTCTGCGGAGGCTGGCGAAGCATCCGGAAGGCGATCTCATACAGCGCGGATATGATCTCCATCGGGTGTATGAGGTTTGGAAGCACGTCTACCGAGCTGTCACTAACAAGGACAAAGCATTTGCCTGGAACGAATGGAAACAGGCCGGATCTTGTTGGACGATGGAGCAGCGAAACGTCTTCACGCATTCGTGCCGCGATCTTCCCGATTGGCGTACCAAGAATGATGTGAAACGCGACAACACGTTTTTGGCAGGAAACTAAGCCGATCATTCTGCCGCCTCCGCATCTTCGCGCTGCTGGGGCGGCAGGTATTGCAGCAACATGGTCGACTGGATCTTGACCAGCTGCGCCATGAGTTGCTGTTGTTGAACCTGCTGGCGGTTTGACATCGCCATCCATTTGGCAATT
>NZ_LPVX01000015.1:0-23034 GCF_001613785.1 Thalassospira sp. MCCC 1A02491
ATCCAAGGTATTTTGCAAACCTGATCAATTACAGCAATCCCGACAAGCGGGAGCCGCATCTCATCGCAAAGGCCAAAGAGGTCTATGATCGCAAGTTCGGTGCCGATTTTACACGCAGTCTCGTCAATCTGGTTGGCGGGTTTGATGCCACCCTTCCCGAGAGTATCCGAGCCGAAATGATGCCTGGCGGTTCTCCCACAGGATCTTCCGGGCAATAGCGGAACAAGAAATGGCCACCGAACGTCACGTCATCAAAACCTATCTCAACGACGAAGAGAAAGCGCGCATTGATCAGCTTGCCCACCAGCTGCGGCTGTCACGCTCGGAACTGCTCAAACGCTTGCTGATGAATACCAAACTGCCCAGTGCCAGCGACTTTGCTGCATGGCAGGGCATTCGGGATCTGCTCAAGGTCAATGCCGATCAGGCCCGCCTGGGCAATCTGTTCAAGCTCGCGCTTGATGAGCCGCTTTCGGCAGATCTGCTCAAGAAGTTCGACAGCCTGAACCGCGATATCGAGGCGACACAGACCGAGCTCAAAGCCGCCATTGGCGATATCCGGATGCAGCTTCAGCCCGGCAAGAACCCGCAGGGAAAATCATGATTGCAACCCGGATCGGCAAGAAATCTGGTGTGCCAGACAACTACACCCGTCTTGGCCAATACATCGCCGCAGCCGAGGAAAAAGGCGAAAAACTGCATCAGTTCTGGATCCGAAATTGCGATGCCGGCACAAATATCGAGGATCTCGATCTGGCCCTTCTGGAGATCGAAGCAGTTCGGCGACAAAAGCCCGATATTGCCGACAAAACATATCACCTTGTCGTTTCTTTCCGCTCTGGCGAGCAGGACAAACTGACCAAAGAAGATCTGATGGCCATCGAGGCGGAATATGCCAAGGCACTTGGCTACGGCGATCATCAGCGTGTGGCGGGAACGCATATCAACACCGATAATTTCCACATGCATATTGCCTTTAACAAGGTGCATCCGGAAACGCTCAATGTGATCACACCGCACCGGGACTTTAAGATCCTCGCCAAGGTCTCGCGCGAGATGGAGAAGAAATACGACCTCGCCATTGATCCCGGCATGACCGATGGAAAGGAGCGCAATCCAAACAAGCTGTCACCTGCAGCACGGAACTACGAGGCACATACCTGGCAGGAATCATTCCAGCGGCATGTGTTGAAACATCGTGATGAGATACTGGAAGGCTTGGGGAAGGCCAAGAACTGGCGAGAAGCGCATAAGATTCTGGCCGAGTACGACATATCCATCAAACTGCGCGGCAATGGCATGGTTTTGATGAGCCCTGACGAGCAGGCGATGAAGGCCAGCCAGTTGGATCGATCATGCAGCAAAAAAAGCCTTGAGGAACGGTTCGGGGTGTTTGAGGCACGACGAGCAAAAACGCAGGGCAAGTCGAAACGTCGCTACAAGCCTCGCCCCCTCGTTCGACATCGCAACACCCCTGCCCTCTGGCGCCGTTATCTCAGCACCCGGAAAGTCATGCCCCGGCAGCCCAGCCTAGCGGCAAATGCCTTGCGAAACTGGAAGATGTTTTTGCTCATGGAAGCCCATCAGGATCCGCTGGCGATGGTGTTAATCATGGCGCATCGGGAGATGCTTAGTCTCTTGAGCCCGCGCACATCCCTGAAGAAAAATCGCCGTCCTAAAATGGAAAGGCCGTCGTAAAGCACACACACCTATTGGTCTCAAACATCCATACTCTCCATTTGCATGTATTCAGGCCTAAAGTATCAACATGCGGAACTCTAGCTCCAAATGAGATCACGATGGGAGGTATCGCAAACGGCAGAACTCAACGTAAAATGACTTTCATTCTCTAGCCTGAAAGTGGCAAAAAACCTCCAAATCCTAGCACTCTAGCTTCAATGACAAGTGAAACGATCAAACGATAGACTTCCAATCTAATATTGCACCTAACAGGTGCCTGAAATGGGTTAGACAAACTCAATCAACCCACCTGCACCTCAATTTGTTTGGCATCCACCAGCGTTGTGATCTCGGAATAGAGATCCGCACTTTGACCTGGCGCCGAAATTGAAATAACAAGTGCATAGCGTGCTTTGTCGCTAACACGCTTCTGACCTGCATGCGATTTCCACCAACCACCAACCGGGTAAATAGCGATAGCGTCATGGCCAGCCAGTTCAATCGCTCTGCCTCGCCAGAGATCACAATGCAGAGAACCAGCTTGAATCGCCTTTGATCCTAGCAGCCAACGGCTCGTCTCTCCATCAGTCTCTGTACCGTCTTTTGCTTGGCTAGCGGAAATTCGACTGCGAAACCGAGCATTGGTTTCAGTACGCTTCTTCATGTCGAAACGAAGACCAAAGGAACGATAGGTGTCCGGTCTGGTCGCAGCCTTGCCCGTCAGGTTTGGCTCAATGAAATATGAGAGCGTAACTTTCATGGTGACGACTTCATTTTCGAGCTGCTCAAGAGCTGTTTTAGGCCAAGGCAAATTGTAAAAATGCACCTCGTTAAAGACGCCAGTTCGCCCATCAGCCCCGTAAGTAAAAGGTTGAATTTCGGCCTGAGCCACAAGTGTAGCGTCATTGCGTGCCGATAGGATCGCACGCTCGATATTTGGCACGCCATACCCGAATTCGCGGAGGTATTGCTGCTTTTCGGCCTTCGAGCCGGTTTTCCAATGGGCCCCTCGGCCAATGAATTTTTTACGGATTGGTTCAGGCCAATGAGCAGAATCAACGGTAAGTGCACGATGTGTCTCTGGCCAAAGATCGGGTAACGCGGCCTGCAGTTGCCCAACGAAATGACCGGCCATACCTACTGCTGCACTAGTCGCCCAAAACGGAACCAAGGGGTCAGCTACTACGTCAGATCCCGTCGACAGAAGTGACACCGATGGGCTCCAACCGCAAAATCCTGTTTCATCTGACATCATGTTTCCTGCTTCGAACAGTACCTCCGGCTTAATTGGCGTTAAGTCATCAGGAAGCTGTTGTGAACCACGGCTGAACGGGCTGCGATGGTTCGCTGGTACTGCGGGGTAGAATGTTGGCGGCGGCGCTGGCGGCTCTTCCTTTCTGGTAAAACCACCGATAGTCAAGGCATTCCAACTTTGTGACGGGTCCTCCAATGGCTGAGAGGGTAAGACGTCGACAGCCATTCCTCCAGATACGTTGCCGGTGGCAACAACCATAAGCCGCTTAGTCCGCTCAAAAGCTAGAACTTTTTCATCATCTTCACCGGGCATGGCCCCGGCGGCGATTTGATCAAGTGCTCCACTCCAAGTTGACGGACGACTTGCCGGAAACTCTGGTGTGGAGGTTGCTATGCAATAGCTACGAAGTGCGTCAGGTCGCTCAATCTCAACCTTGCTGATCGCACCTTGGGTGACGACACCATAGCTAGGTGGTTTGGTCGCTGGAAAGCCTTGAGGTGGCAATAACTTCATTGATTCCGTGCCATGCGTTAACATAACAGGACCGATATTATTCATCACCAATTCGAGATCACCGTAGAGGACGAGGCCAGCTAATGGTGTACCGTGGCCACCATCGGCTCCATGGTCATCGCTACCCCAATCATTGTCGTATGCCCACGCACCGCGTAGACCGGGTCCGATCAGTGGGTGGCCTGCAGCAACACCCGTGTCGAGTGTGCAAACGACAGGAGCATCTTCCTCGGGAGCAACAACTCGTTGGGCCAGTTCTTCAACCCAATCATGCTGCCCTAATCGTAAGTCTCCGTGATTTAGAAAAGATTCGATAGTCCCCGTTGCACGGCGTATTTCAGAAATTGCACCCGGTACTCGCATCGCGAAATTAGCAACTGTGGCGGCCGCACCATGAATATACAGAACTGTTGTATCGGGGAAAATCAGCCTATCTTCATGAACATCAATATTTGTATTCCGCGCGGCAGTCGCCAACCGATCAGCCAAGGCAATTGGTTGGCGAACCCATAACTCCCACCAAATGACATCTGGTGCAGCCAAATCCACGTTGCCGGTAAAAATTGATACAGAATCGATAGCACGGACGTTTTCCAAGACCTCGAAACGCTCAACATCGGGCCGCCTGCGATTACCCGGATCAAGACCATAGTCAGTAATTCGACCTTGTAAAAAGGTACGTGCGTCATCTGGCACGAAAAGCAACGCACTTTCTGTGCGGTCCTCATTCCGTTCAGAACGAAGCACCACCACATCTTGCGTAGGAAACTCCAAGGTAGCCGGGACTTTGACCGCCTTGGTGCGAGCACCTTCGGCTGGTGGTAATGTCGCGATCTCAACGATAGTGCCCCGCTTCAACCCCTCAACGATAAGTCGAGGATCATCAACGGGTAGCGGTACATTCCCGAGAGCAACGGCGAGTTGATCGAGAAGACCTGCAGCATGCGCGGCATAGTCTCCGCGAAGCGGTTTGCGTTCCTGATTACGAGATGGGAATGTGTAAGCTGCGGTTTCACGGAAAGCGTCGATAGATATGTGCGGACGGTCTCTCGCATCGAAATTTTCTGGCTCCGCCATAAGTTCCTACTTATTCAGTTCGTGTTCCAACCTATCTTTTGGCGGAGCCTGATTAGCGACCGGATTGACGACGAAACTTACCTCTTAATGTCTGCCGATTATCCAACGCGCCCTTGAGTGCCTCGGGCGAAACCTTAGACGCCCCCTCCAAAATTGCATCCTTGACGACCGCATCCGCTGCTCGAACCAATTCGCCCTGGCTCAAACCATCGAGTGCTGAAGCAAGCGTGGGCCATGCTTTCCCAGCAACCTTGAACTTACCGAGCCTGCGCTCTACGATAGCTCTTGCGGAGACAACATCTGGTAGTGTGTATTCGATCACCTCATCGAAACGACGCGCCAGCGCTTCGTCCAAAATCTCCACATGATTTGTTGCCGCCAGAACTAGGCTGTCGGTTGAATTCGGCTCTTCCATAAAGGCTAGGACCGAATTCAGCACACGACGAATTTCGCCTACATCGTTAGGATCACCTCGGCGCGCACCGATTGCATCGAACTCGTCAAGCAAATAAACCCCTCGCGTCTGGGCGATCTGGTCGAATAGAAGCCGCATTTTCCCAGCCGTCTCACCGAAGAAGCGACTGAACAGGGATTCGAGGCGTACCGTGAAGAGTGGTAAGCGTAACTCACCAGCGAGAGCCGAAGCCGTCATCGTCTTGCCAGTGCCTGGCGGTCCCACGAGCAACATATGAGTTGCCGGAGTCTGGCCGTGTTCACGCAGCATTGCTCTTTCCTGCTGCTGGCGAACAATCCGTTGAAGCCGCGTAGCGATATCTTCAGATAGCACCATGCTCGATAACGTGACTTTGGGATAAGCGCTCTCGACAAGCCCCTGTAGTTCGCCTCTTGGCCGAGCCAATGGGATCGGCGATTGTTCACCGGCTGGCTTTCCTACGCGACGTTGGTCCCGCGCCTTCTGAACAACCCGCTTGAGTTTCTCCGCATCATCGGATCGGCCAAGGCGAGCTTCCTGTGCAGCGATCTGCAAGGCAATCGACAGCAGTTGCTCTTCATCTCCGTCGATATGCGAGTTCAGGAGTGCGAGAATTTGCTTGGTAGACATGCCCGCCTCCCTCTTTCAATTCATCTTCGCTATAATACTCTGCGATCAAGACGCCAATAGGCGCTGATAAGCGTTGTACGAATCCTATCTTAGTCACCTTTCAAAAGCCACTGTTTACTGCTCCCAATTGGCTCGCAAACTGTTCCCTGTATCCTCACTTTAAAAAGTTCGGGTATACGGATTAAATGGTTGATGGGGTGCTCTTGCCCCACCTACTCGGTACCACCCTCAGATGGTTGATAGATCGACCCCGTAGTTGAGCTCCTCTGCGAAGTCCGGTAGTCCGTAACCGATGGTTTTCTTGTAGAACGGAGAGACCTTCGCAGTGGGTGCCTTCTTTTTGTGCTTCGTGGTGTAGAGCATTCGTGCCCGCATCACCTCGAAGGAGTAACCACGCCCTTCACGGTTCTTGTCTTTGGCCAGTCGGTTGATCGACTCCGTGTAAGCGTTGGTGACGGGCATGTCCGTCTCGAAGTAGGTCATGATCTCTTCGCGCCAGTTGCCCACAGCCCTGACCAGATCGCTCCAGACTTCCTTCTGGCCTTTCGGAATGGTGGCTATCCACTCGTCCAGGGCGGCTTCTGACTGGGGCCGTGTGGTGGCGTCCCAGATGCCGTAGAAGCGTTCCTTGTGCTCGTAGGCGGCCAGCAGTTGCGGGAATGCGCCTGTCCAGGTCTCCATGATCAGCCGTTCCCGATCTGAAACTTCGTGAGCGCATTTCAGCAGGATCTTCCGGTCGCCCTTGAGGGTTCGGCTCTGGGAGGGTTTCAGCTCCTTTCTGAGGCCCTTGCGCACCTTCTCCAGGGCATCGTTGGCCATGCGTACCACATGGAACTTATCGACCACGATGCGGGCCTGTGGCAGCACGGCCTTGACCGCTGCCCGGTAAGGGTTCCACATGTCCATGCTGACGATCTCGACCTTCTGGCGGTCTTTCAGCTTCATCAGGTAGTTGGTCACCACGTCCTGACGGCGGGTAGCCAGCAGGTCGAGCAGGGTTCGCTCCTCGATGTTGGTCAGGATGCAGCGGTAGCACTTGTTCAGGTACAGCTCGTCGATGCCCAAAATGCGGGGCGTCTCGAAGCGGTGCCAGCGCCCCAAGAACTCGGCGCGGGCGTTGAAGATGTCGCGTACCGTCTTCTCGTCCAGACCTGTCTGTGCCGCCACGAAGGTGTAGGCGTGGTTGAAGGATTCCTTCTCCACGTATTCATGCAGCCGCAGCGTCATACGGAAGCCGTCCACCATCTCCGGTAGCTGGGGCCTGAAGGTTGTCTTGCAGGCCCGGCAGGTGTACCGGCGGCGGACCACCCAGAGGGTGACCCGCTTGCCGTGGATGGGCAGATCACGATAGGGAACATCACGCTTGCCGAACCGCACGAACTCACCCTGCACGCCGCATTCCTCGCAAGCGACGGGATCGGGCGCGTCCACCTGGAAGTGCATTTCGTCGTCGGTTGATTTGCAGCCCAGTACTTGGTATTGCGGCAGGTGAAGAATGTTGTCGGGAAGTTCGGTCATGGTGTTGTATAGGCGAAGGTGTCAGTCAGATCCATCCGACTCGGCATTGGTGTTTGTTTTTTTACCCAAAAAGCTGCCGGAAACGAAAAGTAAGGCACCGAGGACAATTGCAATATCAGCCAGGTTGAAGGCCGGCCAATGCCAGTCTCGCCAATAGAAATCAAAGGAATCCACAACATAGCCACGAAAGACCCGGTCAATCAGGTTGCCCATGGCGCCACCGAGGATAAGACTGTAAGCGATGGCTTCTCCTTTATGACGATTTTCAAGGATCAGCTTGATCAGAAAAATCGAGACCGCCACCGCGATCCCGATAAAAAAGTAGCGCTGCCAGCCTCCACCATTCGCAAAAAGACTGAATGCGGCACCGGTGTTCCATAGGTGCACCCAGTTAAAGAACGGGGTCACCGAAACAGACTCGCCATAGGCCATTGATTGCTGCACCAGCCACTTTACAGCCTGATCAGACGTTGCCAGCAGGCCCGATATGGACAACAGGGCGTACGGCGAGAGCTTTTTGCCAATAATGAGCATTATTTAACCCTTGAGCGCCAGAATGCGCCTGGCACCGTTAAGCACGACGAGCCCCGCGATGGTGCCGATAATTAGATCCGGATAATTGGAACCGGTCCACGCGACCAGGGCGCCGGCGGTGATGACCCCCAGGTTGATCACCACGTCGTTGGCCGAGAATATCCAGCTTGCCTTCATGTGCGCTCCGCCCTCCCGATGTTTGGATATGAGCAGCAGACAACTGGTATTGGCAATCAATGCGACGAATGCGATAGCCATCATCACCAGCGATTCAGGCTCACTACCGAATACAAAGCGTCTCACCACCTCTATGAGTACGCCCACAGCCAAGATCAGTTGCAGTACACCAGCAACATGCGCGGCACGTAACTGCATTCTCACGCTATGTCCAACCGCATAAAGGGCGAGCCCGTACACGGCCGCATCGGCGAAATTGTCCAGGGACTCTCCAATCAGGCCGGTGGACTGGGCGATCAGGCCGGCTGTCATTTCCACTACGAAAAGGAGTGCATTGATGCCGAGCAACCAGCGCAGAGTCCCGGATTCTTGCGTGGCAGAGGCTGCCGAGAACTCGGCCGCCTTGATGGTCTCCGGATCGGCAGCGACGCTTTCCTGAAGCGAGGCGCCTAGCTCCAAGGTCTTCAGTTTCGAGGTGACGGGCTCGACCTCACCGTCATGCACGACCTTCACCCGGCGGTTCGACAAGTCGAAGGACAGTGCCCGAATCCCCTCAACGCCGTTCAGGGCCAGGCGAATCATGCGCTCTTCTGATGGACAGTCCATCTTCGGCACGGCATAAACACTGACCCATTCCCCCGACGCATCGGAGGAGGCCTGCATATCGGTATCCGCCGCAGGCCTTGCATCGTCGCCACAGGGGCCTCCGCAGTTTTTACTCATGATATGACTCCACTTGAATGTGATCGGGCTTTCATTTAAAACTATATAGTAGCTATAAGGTCAATAGCGTAGAGAATCCGTTGCGGAGGAACCCGATGCGTATTGGTCAGTTGGCACAGTCAGTAGGGGTAGATACACAGACGATCCGCTTCTACGAACGGCAGGGCTTGTTGCCGCCGCCTGATCGGCAGGAGAACGGTTACCGTGTCTATACCGAGAAACACGTTGAGCGGCTGGCCTTTATTCGTCGCTGCCGCATCCTGGATCTGTCACTGGCAGAAATTCACGAACTACAGCGCTATCAGGACGACCCTCATCAGTCCTGTACCGCCGTCAATGCTTTGCTCGATGATCACATCTCTCATGTGCGCTCGCAGATAACCGCTCTACAGGCGCTTGAGAAACAACTCGTTTCACTAAGAGCGCGTTGCAACGATGACCGGGAAGTTAAGGCGTGTGGGGTTCTTGCTGGAATTAGCGAGGGAAGCATGCATCAGCAGTAGGTTGGAGTACCAACCAGATAATCCGATGAGATGTCGGTTTGCCTCACTCTCATGCAAAGGTAAGATCAACCATTTAATCCGTATACCCAAAAGTTCATTCCCTTAGGACGTTGGGCGTCAGAGCGAAGACATAATTCTCCTAAATCCCTCTTCAGATAACCGGGTGAAAAGCTTCCAAAGAAGCTTGCTTCTCCAATGTTCATTGGGCTGCTACACCCACAATATCCATCAGCTTAGCGTAATCGGTAACGACGTTGTATTTCACCCGCTTATCTTCATAGGTGCATTCCAAACCCACATCCACAGCCCAACGGTTTCAATACATCAAAGAGAATTTAATTAAGGCTCGTTGAGCATGGCAGCGCCATGTGAATAAGCAGGAAGCCGTTTGGGCTGTTTGGTGGGCCCACCAAACCTATCCTGCCCCCGTCACGACAGGTGAAAGTTGTGCCATCTCGTGTACTATCATGCAATCTTTTGCATTTTCGTGCAATCTTATGCACTCTCATGCAATCACATGCAGTGCATTGTATTTACAGCATTTTCTTAAGTACCTATCCTTAAGAGAAATCGCTGTTTTACCCTTGCGCATCAGCAATCCCGAAAGGTAATCAATCTGATCCAACCTTCGAGGATACAATCAGTGCATGTAGCAATCTACGCCCGCCACTCAACGGACAAACAGGAAACCAGTACTCAGGATCAGATCCGCCGCTGCCGAGAATATTGCAGCGTCAAAGGCTATCAGGTTGCCGACGTGTTTTTTGATGAGGGCATTTCAGGTTCTCACATTGCCAACCGCCCTGGCATAGGTTCCCTTCTGGTCGCAGCACTAAACGGACGGTTTGAGGGTGTCGTTGCGGAGGACCTGAGTCGCATCAGTCGAGATCAGGCCGACACTGCCAATTTCTTCAAAAAGATGATGTTCTTGGGCCTTCCTGTTGAGACCGTCACAGATGGAGTAATCAACGAGCTGCATATTGGTCTGAAAAGCACCATGAATGCGCTCTATCTCAAGGATCTGTCTGACAAGACCCATCGTGGCGTGATCGCAGCTGTTCTGCGTGGTGGTGTGCCGGGAGGTCAACTCTACGGCTACGACCTTGTGCATGCCCTTGATGAATTTGGCGAACCCATCCGAGGCAAGCGTAAGATCAACGACGAGCAAGCTGCAATCATTCGAGAGATATTTGAATATTACGCCGAGGGCAGAAAGCTGAAACATATCTGCGACGATTTGAACCGGCGCGGCATTGATTCCCCCAAGGGTGGTAAATGGGCACCTTCGAGCCTTGTAGGCTCGTTTGTCCGACAAACCGGAATGCTTCGTCAGACGCTCTATAACGGCGTCGTCACCTTCAACAAAATGCAGTACCGCAAGCATCCGGAGAACGGCAAACGCCTATCAATCATGCGTCCGGAAAAGGAATGGATCACAGTCCCAATCCCCGAATTGACCATCATTGACGATGAGACTTTCGCAAAGGTCCAGAAGGCTCTTGATGAACGATCCAGCAAACACCTTCAGCGCAAAATGATACCCACTGTGATGACAGAAGAGGAGAAACGCGAGACATCCATTCGCCGCTCGAAGGAATGGCGTCGCAAACAGGCTGTAACGAAGAAGCGTGCCAATGCTCTGTTTGGCGGCAAACTCTATTGCGGGGAGCACAATGAGAAAATCACAGCAACCTATGCAAAGCATTATTCTTGCCCTGTTAAAGGCTGCGCGAACAGGAACCTTCACTATGACGAGATCATCAAGCTAGTATTGGATGCCGTCGCTGAACTCGACGAGGCAAAGATCATTGAGCATTTCAAGAGCGATGAAATCCAACAAGTTCGCGCTCATCACGCACGCGAGATTGAACGCCTGTCTCAGCATCTCGAAGATCTTCGCGCCAGCATCAGCAAGGTTATTGATGCCTTGGGCCCGGACGCACGTTCAGCTGAAATACGCGCGTTTTTTGACGATAAAGCAGAACAGATACAACGTACGAAACTTGATATCGCAACTCATAAACGTGAGCTTTCAGACAGCGCCCTACCACGCAAACTCGCCGGTATTATCCAGAGACACCAAAAGTTGATTTCATGCCTATTGAACTGGTCACGAGATCCAAAAGCAGTCGGCCCCCTAAGGCAAACTATTAATCGGATTATCCTAAAAACGTTCCAGTCGAGGCATGAGGTTCCCGTTCAACGAGCCTGCTTTGCCGATTTTGATTTCGACGCTCTTATCACTATTCATCAAAGCCAAAACTGAGTTGTATTCCCTTGAATTATCGATCTATTGTTCCTTGGAATTAACTAGCCAACATCTCTGGCACACAAGAGCAAAACAGCGCCTAGTTTAAATCGAGAGAAATGCTCACAACTGCTTAAGCATCAAAGTTCCGACAAGTTTGCCACAATATTGCCACTTGACCGCATTGATACATCAAGATAACCATTGCGCTGCAACATTGTGATAGGATTCTCCTTTTGCGGATCATCTCGTGCATACTTTCGGTTATCATCGCGTTGACAGTAATGCTGTCTGGCGCTGAGGCCGTGCATGCCAAAGCCGCTGATATTAACAGTGGCCATCACAGTGTTGTCTCCGTCATGGCTGACAGTAGTTCTCACACACAGGATCCATCGCACAACGATGTTTGTGGCATGGCTGTTTGTGGTCCCTATGTGCAGCAAATGTCTGGTAACTGGAACGCTGCACCTGTTTTGTTGTCTGTAAAGTACTGGGCAAAAGACAGAACGCTCTCGCCTGCAGAGCTTGATGTTAGCGTCAAACCTCCCCGCACCTAAGATATTCAGTTCCTTATCTAAACTGCATTCGTGACGTAATCTGTCGCTATGAGTCCGATCACTGACTCTGTGTAAGGTTTGCGTAACGAGATCCTTTATACTGAATTATCTCGGGAGCATTTTCATGCCCAAATACACTACTTCTGTCCTTCGCCTTGCTGTTGCTTCCGCCCTTGCTATGGGTAGCCTTGCCGGTATCCAGACTTCTGCATTTGCTGGTGCAGGTCATAGTGGCGGTCATAATGATGGCGTCGAAATCGGAGCGCCTGGCGATATCTCTGATGTTCGCCGGACAATTCGGATCACGATGGAAGACAATTTCTATGACAAGGAAAAGATTGTTGTTCGCGGCGGCGAAACCGTTCGTTTTCTAGTCGAAAACAAGGGTGAATTCGTTCACGAGTTCAACATTGGCACCGCAGCCATGCACGCGGACCATCAAAAAGAAATGATGATGATGATGGAACATGGGGCCCTTGAAGCAGACAAAATCAACATGGCCATGATGGAAATGGACATGGGGAACGGCGAAACCATGAAGCACAACGATCCGAACAGCGTGCTTCTGGAGCCGGGTGATTCTGCCGAGGTGATCTGGACCTTCCCGAAAGACGCAGAACTTGAATTTGCGTGCAATGTACCAGGCCACTACGAGAGCGGCATGGTCGGTAAAGTTCGCCTGCAGTAACCACTGCGCAGGGTCTCGCGCCAGAGGGAATCCCTCCCTGTTGCCTCTGGCGCACCTCAACCATCGGAGATCATGAGAATGAGAAAACTTCTTGGGCGTGCCCTTTTGGGGGCGCTAAGCACTATTGCTGTGTCAACAGCAGGGTATGCGGCAACCTATAATCTGTCTGTCGATTACGTTACCATCGACACAGGTGATATGAAAACCAAAGCAATTGGCTATAACGGGTCCTCGCCCGGTCCGACCTTGCGCTTCAAAGAAGGCGAAGATGCCGTCATCAACGTGACGAACAACCTGGACGAGACTACATCTATCCATTGGCATGGGTTGATCCTTCCCTACCAGATGGACGGTGTGCCGGGCATCAGCTTCACCGGGATCGAACCGGGCGAGACTTTTACCTATCGCTTTCCTGTCAAACAGAGCGGGACCTATTGGTTTCACAGCCACTCTGGCTTCCAGGAACCAGATGGCGCTTACGGCTCAATTGTTATCGAACCCGAAAAACGCGAGCCATTCAAGTTCGACCGTGAATATGTCGTTGTTCTGAAAGACAAGCACCCTCATTCCGGGGCGCGTATTCTGCGCAACCTAAAGATGATGCCGGACTACTACAACCGTAACCAACGCACGCTCGGAGACTTCATCTCCGACGTTTCGGAAAACGGTTTGGGAGAAACTCTCTCTGAACGTGGAGACTGGGGCAGCATGCGCATGATGCCAACAGATATTGAAGACGTTCAGGGCTTCGTCGGCCTCATCAATGGTAAATCACCGGAACAAAACTGGACCGGACTATTTGAGCCAAACGAACGTGTGCGCCTGCGCTTCATCAATGCATCGGCCATGACTTACTTCGACGTCCGCATTCCGGGACTTGAAATGACTGTTGTCCAGGCCGACGGCAACAATGTTCAACCGGTCAAGGTTGATGAATTCCGCATTTCGGTTGCAGAAACATACGACGTGATTGTTCAGCCGACAGCTGAAAAGCCGTATGCAATCATGGCCGAATCAATGGGACGCTCGGGTTATGCATTCGGATCGTTGTCGCCGCAAGAAGGGTTGAAAGCTGAAATGCCAGCCAGACGCATGGACGCTCCGTTGCTGACAATGGCGGACATGGGAATGGATCACGGTAGCATGGCCGGAATGGATCATTCTTCGATGGGCAGTGGTAACGAGAACGGTATGGCTGGAATGGACCATTCGAATATGGCCGGAATGGATCATTCTCAGATGGGAATGTCCAAAGATGATCCCTTCTATGCCGCTGGAAGTGGTTTGACACCAAAAGCAGCCAATGGCGGAAAGTTCCTCTCCTATGCCGACCTGAAGGCACAGAAGCCTTTGTACCCTGAACGGCCTGCAACGCGTGAAATTGAACTGCGCCTTACCGGAAACATGGAACGCTATACGTGGTCAATCAATGGCGTCAAATATGAAGATGCAGAACCTATCCGCTTGAAATATGGCGAACGGGTGCGCTTCAAGTTCGTCAATGAGACCATGATGTCACACCCGATGCATTTGCACGGGATGTGGTCAATCCTCGATACTGGCAACGGTAAATGGGATCCGGTTAAACACACCATCAATATCAACCCTGGCATGACCGTTTATTCGGAAACCGAAGTTGATGAACCTG
This sequence comes from Thalassospira sp. MCCC 1A02491, assembly GCF_001613785.1. Classification (NCBI taxonomy): domain Bacteria; kingdom Pseudomonadati; phylum Pseudomonadota; class Alphaproteobacteria; order Rhodospirillales; family Thalassospiraceae; genus Thalassospira; species Thalassospira sp. MCCC 1A02491. Next base: position 14,185 of record NZ_LPVX01000015.1, read on the forward strand.
GGCAATGGGCTTTCCACTGTCACCTTAGCTATCACATGGCTTCTGGCATGTTCCGAAAAGTGGTTGTAGAGGGCGGTCCAGCCGTCGCGGCACTTGAGAATGGAGTTCAATAACAATGAAAACACTAACTTTGGCCGCGATTGGTGGTGGTGTTCTTTCCACGATCCTGTCCTTCTCGTTCACTGCCAAAGCAGACAATCACATCTTTTATGGCATTCAAATGGAGCAGTTTGAATACCGCTCTGGTGACGAAGGGGAAAATCTTTTCGTTTGGGATGGTGATGCATTTGTTGGCACCGATGAACTGAAGTTACGTTGGCAAGGCGAAGGCGAGCGTGATCTCAAAAACGACCTTTACGAAAACTTCGAGAACAGACTGGTCCTGCAAACACCAATCAGCGACTTTTTCGATGCCAAAGCCGGTATTCGTCTGGATACGCCAAGCACAACAGATCGTTGGTATGGAACCGTTGGAATCATGGGGCTTGCTCCTCAATGGTTTGAAGTCGACGCTGATCTGTTTGTCAGCGAGACCGGAGACGGCAGTGCGCGGCTTGATGTTGAGTATGAAGGCTTGCTGACCAATCGTTTAATCCTCACACCTTCGCTTGAGCTGAATGCTGCGTTCTCTGACGATCGCGAGATTGAGGTCGGACGCGGGTTTTCAAGCGCAGAGATCGGACTGCGGCTTAGCTATGACCTCATCGACCGTGCCGTTGCACCGTATATCGGGGTTGCCTATGAGCGGAAACTCGGCAAAACCGCGGACTTTGCAAAAGATGACGGCGAAGATTACGAGGCAACTTACCTCGTAACCGGTCTCCGCCTTCTTTTCTAAGCATCACACGACAGGGAGGACTTTCCTCCCTGTCTGTTTTGCCGAACCTTCTCAAGGAACCTAACTACAATGATGGAAATCGTCCACGATATGGGGCATCGCTTGACGCACTACATATCAAGCGATGCACACTGGTGGGTTCATCTTGTATTCCATTTGGTGGTGTTTGGGGTGCCGGTTGCGCTAATTATTATTCTCAGCGCGACGGGATACAGGGCTTTAAGACGCCGCAGATCTGTTCTTGCGCAACAGGCTCAAAAGCCCTCGGCAAAGAGCGGAACAGCGCTCCTGCAGTACATATTCAGAGCTTCATGGAAGCGGCAGATAAAACTGGGGCTACTGGCGACGGCCTCTTTGCCGGCTCTTTACATGAGCCTCGAGCTTCCGAAGTTGATCATCAACAACGCCATTGAGTCAGGACATTTTCCAGTTACCTATTTAGGAATGGAGTTCTCTCAAACGATGGCTTTACTTACTCTCTGTCTGCTTTTTTTATTGGCGATTGGCGTGCATGGCTGGCTGAAATATCAGGTTAATTTGCAATCCGGTGCGCTGGCAGAACACATGTCACGCCGCCTACGGCTTGATATTTCAAAATTCAGCTTTCGAAAGCCATCCCCCAAAGGAGGGGAATTGATTCCGGTTATTGTGCAGGAGGTAGAGCCCGTAGCTGGATATGCTGCAGAGTCGATTGTGCTGCCTTTGTTACAAGGCGGTACATTCCTGACGATTCTGACTTTCATGCTCGTGCAAGATTTGGTTTTGGGCATCGCCGCAACCGCACTGTTGCCGCTTCAGATTTTTGTCATCCCCAGATTCCAGAAGAAAATTAATGCTTTGTCTCGAACGCGGCTGAAGGAAGTCAGAGTTCTCGGCGAGAAGATAGGGAACATCTCAAACGATAACCAGCCAGGTGCCCGGGATATTTACGGGTCATACAAGCGACTTCACGACCTTCGTCTCTCTATCCACAAGAACAAGTTCGCCATGAAGTCTTTAAACAATTTCATATCACAGATGACGCCCTTCTTCTTTTACACAATTGGAGGGTATCTGGTGATAAAAGGCGATCTCACGCTCGGGGCTCTAATCGCAGTATTAACTGCATACAAAGACATGGGCGCTCCGCTAAAAGAGCTCTTTCGCTACTATCAGGCGCAAGCCGATGCTCACGTCAGATACTCCGAAATCAAACCTTACATCTCAAAGGAAATCAACAGTACGGACAACCGGCTTGCAGATGTAACGGTTCTGTCTGAAGTCGGTTAAAAAAAACGTCCCCTTAATTGAGGTAGGTCAACGTAACTCGATATTTAAGGGCATAAGTGTTACGTTACTGCCCAAAGGAAGTTTGATCAATGAATGCACAGCAAGCACTAATACGCGCCGTACTGATCCTGCTCGTCGGGATTAGCGCTATAATGCTTGCTCCCCATATTGCAGTCGCGTCGACTGGATCTTTTCCTGCGCATTCTGCAGAACTCAATGGTTTTGACGTTGAACACCAGCATGACCTGGCTTCGTGCTGCCCTCAGGTTTCTTGTCACTCCACATCAGCGGTCCTTACCGAGATTATCCTACCGGTTTCCGAGTTTTCCCATGTACAGAACGGGATAGAAGAAGTGTCCCTTCAGCCGGTATCTCGGTCATGGATTTTCCAGCCTCCCATATCCTGATCCTCCCGAACAAATAGCGAATAACTGTTCTGGGTTCTGCACCTGCCGATGGCATGCGTACAGATCGAGCCTTGGTGTTCTGCACCATGCTGCTTTCAGACGGAACAGTCATACCTAAAGGTATTTATGGGATGGCGAAGAGAAATGGAAAATATTCTCAGTTGGTTGCTTTGGGGAGCCTTCATCATATTGATGATGCGCTTTGGTTGCGGTGCTCACATGTTTGGGCACAAAAAGCACACCCACAATAAGAAACAAGCGGACGGTCAGGCTGAGGCAATCCGATGGGAGCACCCTCAGTCCGCCGTTGACCCGGTTTGTCATAAAACTGTCGATCCGCGCATCGCCAAAACAGCCATTTATGGCGGTGAAGTATTCTACTTCTGTTCAGACACCTGTCGTTCGAAATTTGAAGTGTCGCCAGATACCTATGTCGATGGCAGCGCAATTAGCCGACAAACTCACGTATCGCCAAGCTAGTTCAGCGAAATCAATAGGCGGCAGCAACAGGACCAGGGTTGACTAGTTCCCTTGGTCTCACGTGTCTTCGAATATTTGATACATACGCATAAAACAAAGGCCCGAAGAAAATGAAAAAACAAATCAATTGGCCAAAGTATTTGGTTATCGGTTTTTTCGCAGTAGGGATCATCGCCATGACCCTGAATTCGTTTCTGCCCGGGAAAGATGACATCAAAGATCTTGAACTGACCGATAGCGGAATTGCGCTCCCCAGTTTCAGCAAGGAAGCCATGGTAGGAAACCAGCTTTTCGATATGAACTGTGTTGCTTGTCACGGAGGCAATGCAACAGGCACAGAGCAAGGCCCGCCGCTGATGCACAGAATCTACAATCCGGGACATCATTCAGATCGCGCATTCTATCTAGCTGTTCAAAACGGGGCAAAACAACATCACTGGCCCTTTGGCGATATGCCAGCCCAGCCTCAGGTCAGTTCGGAACAGGTAGCACGGATCATTCGTTATATACGCGAGCTGCAAGAAGCAAACGGCATCGCGTACCAAAAACACCAAATGTGAGGCAGGAATGGATCATCAGGCAGAATACAAGAAAAACAGTATCTCGCTCCTTGGCGCCATATCCATGGGCACCGGTGTTATGATCGGAGCAGGAATTTTTGCTTTGACCGGACAAATTGCCGAACTTGCAGGAAAGTGGTTCCCGTTGTCGTTCCTGTTTGGCGCACTTGTCACTGCTTTTAGTGCTTATACCTACATCAAGATGTCCAATGCTTTCCCGTCTGCAGGCGGGATCGGAATGATCCTCCAAAAAGCATACGGGCCGGGAGCCATAGCAGGCGGCGCAGCATTGCTGATGGCCTTTTCGATGGTCATCAACGAGAGTTTGGTCGCAAGAACATTTGGAACCTATGTTTTGCGGGCGTTTGACCTGACAGAGCTTGAAGTTCTTATACCGGTATTGGGTGTTTGCCTGATAATTTTTGCATATGCTGTTAACAGAGCTGGCAACAAATCGGTTGGCCTGTTTTCAATGGTCATGGCCGCGTTGAAGATCGGCGGCATTGCATTGTTTGCAATTGCAGCGCTGTGGGCTGGTGGATACTCGTTCGAGCCGTCATCACCCGACGGCGCGAGCTTTCCATTGGCCGGTTTTGTCGCATCAATTGCTCTTTCAATTCTGGCCTTCAAAGGGTTCACAACGATCACAAACAGTGGTGCTGAAATCGTGAGCCCTCATAAGAATGTGGGTCGTGCGATTACGTTCTCAATCCTGATTTGCGTTGTCGTATATATTCTCGTGGCGCTTGCTGTTGGTTCAAGCCTTGACTTGGACGAACTGATAAAAGCCAAAGACTATGCCCTCGCCCAAGCTGCACAGCCAGCATTGGGGCCCATCGGATTTTATCTGACTGTGCTGCTCGCAGTCGTTGCGACGGCGTCCGGTTTGCTAGCAAGCGTGTTTGCGGTGTCAAGAATGCTCGCGATGCTGACCGATATGGAGATGATCCCGCATAGTCATTTTGGAATGTCGGGTTCAATCAAAGACCACACACTTGTTTACACGGTTGTCGTGGCAGCGCTGTTGACAATCTTTTTTGATTTAAGCCGGATCGCTTCACTTGGCGTGTTTTTCTATCTGGTCATGGATGTGCTCATCCACTGGGGATGCTTTAAGTACCTACGACAAGAAATAGGAGCACGCGGCTTTGTAATGATTACAGCAATTGTCTTTGACATCATCGTGCTGCTCGTTTTCGCCGGCATGAAATTGCAAAGCGACCCATCCATTGTTCTCATTGCAACTTTGATGATCGTTGCTGTGTTCATTTTTGAACGTTGGTTCCTGTCAAACTGGATAAACCAATCGGCCAAGGCGCACAGTCACGATCACTCAGAACATTGATTATCCGCAGTGACATTGCAGCATAACAGCAGGAAGCAGACCATGTCTGATCATCATCATAAGAAGCACCAGGATAATCACAAAATGTCTGATCAATCAGGACAGTCGACGGATCCTGTTTGCGGTATGTCGGTCACGGTGGATGCCGATACACCACGCTCTCGGTACGGCAGTGAGACATATTATTTCTGTTCGCAGAAATGTAAGGGCAAGTTCGATAGCTCTCCTGAGAGCGTATTGTCCTCAGAGGAAGAGACATCTGCTGCAAACAGCGCTTCGTCATCGACTTCGGGTCGCTACACCTGCCCGATGCATCCAGAGATCATACGATCCGAACCTGGTTCCTGTCCGATCTGCGGAATGGCACTGGAACCGATGGATATGCCAACAGAAAATGACGCACCAAACCCCGAGATTCGGGATTTCAAAAAGAGATTCTGGTTAGGCGCAGCTCTTACGGTGCCGCTGATTGTCCTAACGATGGGGCCGTTTGTTGGTTTGGGTTTCATCCGGGAAATGATTGGAGAACGCGTTACTCTTTGGGTGGAGTTGGTTCTCGGAACGCCTGTTGTCCTGTGGTCCGGCTTCCCATTCATGGTTCGTGGATGGCATTCTGTGGTGAACCGTTCTCTCAACATGTTCACCTTGATCGGGATGGGCGTTAGCGCAGCTTATATATTTAGCGTCGTCGCAGTGATTTCTCCGGGTATTTTTCCTGATGGCTTCAGAGACGCACAGGGACATGTCGGTGTGTATTTCGAAGCTGCAGCTGTCATCGTTGTCCTTGTGCTTCTTGGCCAACTAATGGAATTGGGGGCTCGGGAACGAACCGGCTCGGCAATCAAAGCGTTATTGGGTCTTGCTGCGAAAACAGCCCGCATTATTGAAGATGATGGTTCTGAACGAGAAGTTCCTCTTGAGGATGTAACCGTCGGAATGCGTTTGAGGGTTCGCCCAGGTGACAAGATACCTGTCGATGGCGTTGTCGTTGAAGGACGGTCGTCAGTTGATGAATCCATGATTTCGGGTGAACCCGTTCCAATTGAAAAAAATCCAGATGACGATGTCACCGGAGCAACAATCAACGGAAATGGCAGCCTGATCATCCTGGCCAAACGGGTTGGCAAAGATACTGTCTTGAGCCAAATCGTTGATATGGTCTCCCATGCTCAGCGAAGCAAAGCGCCAATCCAAAAGGTTGCAGACACGGTTGCAGGCAAGTTTGTGCCTGCTGTTATCCTGGTTGCTTTGATCGCCTTCGTCGCTTGGGCCATCTGGGGGCCCGATCCGTCATTGTCATACGGGCTTGTCGCAGCGGTTGCTGTTCTGATCATTGCGTGTCCCTGCGCCCTTGGTTTGGCAACGCCGATGTCAATCATGACAGCGACCGGCCGTGGTGCACAAATTGGTGTGCTCATTAAAAATGCAGAGGCCTTGGAGCGATTTGCGAAGATCGATGTGCTCATTGTCGATAAAACCGGGACTTTGACAGAGGGTAAACCAAAACTTGCAGGTGTAATCGCCCAACCGGATTTTCAGGAGGAGGAAGTTCTTTCTGTCGCTGCGGCGCTGGAAAAGGGATCCGAACATCCATTGGCTGACGCCATTGTCAGTGCTGCTCAGGAGCGCGGATTGTCCCTTGATAAGGCAGAGGAATTTGAAGCTGTAACCGGTCAGGGCGTCACCGGAAAGGTGGGTGGCAAGTCGGTTGCCCTAGGTAATAGCAAACTCCTTCAGACTCTCAATATCGATCATTCTGCTGTTGATAAAATAGCAAATGATCGGCGAGATATGGGGGAGACGGTAATGCATGTTGTTATTGATGGAAAGATTGCTGGGCTCATTTCCGTTGCCGATCCGATAAAGCAAACAACATCGGATGCCCTGGCCGCATTGAAAAAGCAGGGCTTCAAAATTGTCATGGCGACGGGCGACAACCAACGAACAGCAAAAGCTGTTGGCAGTAAACTCTCGATTACCGATATCCGGGCCGATGTCTCACCGGAAGATAAGGCCAATTTGATCAAAGAGCTAAAAGATAAAGGTCATCAAGTCGCGATGGCGGGTGACGGTGTTAACGATGCCCCCGCACTTGCACAGGCCGACGTCGGAATTGCGATGGGTACGGGGGCGGATGTTGCAATCGAGAGTGCAGGCTTCACTCTTGTCAAAGGTGACCTGAGCGGGATTGTTCGCGCCCGCGAGCTCTCGGAAACAACCATGCGCAATATCCGACAAAACCTCTTCTTTGCGATGATATACAATGCAGCAGGTGTGCCGGTTGCCGCAGGGCTACTTTATCCGTTCTTTGGCATTCTTATCTCGCCCATGTTTGCCGCTGCAGCCATGAGCTTGTCTTCGGTATCTGTTATTGCTAATGCATTACGACTTCGTAGAGCAGGCCGCTAACTCAACGCGCTGAACAATTTGCAGGGATGGATCAATTTGTTGGCAATCATTTATCGCCGACAAATTTTCCAGCCCTGTTAAATGCCGTGGTTGATCAATATCCCCGCGTTTTGCATTCTATGTCGGCTGAAACTGGAAGCTTTCTATGTCCTGTCCTCATTTCAATTAATCGTGCTCTGGCTCTAATCACATTTGTGAATACTCTCTACCACTAACTTTTGGCGATTAGCCAAAATAGCAATTTCCGCTAACATCTGATTTCTAACAACGTCAACAACACACTGGCTCTTTGCTGACAGGCGCAAAGTATTTCCATTTAGCGATGCTTTGATCTTCGACAACCAAGCTCTAGGGTTTCGGCATTCGGGCATTTCACGTCTTGAGAGCGTCTCGCATATCTCCAACCATATTTCAGGTGTACCCTTTTCTTGCACTTCACAAGGTTGATAGTCACAAGTTTCCTCTGACATGATTGGTTTTAGTACGTCTAGAGTGTCGAGTAACATCAACCGCGAAAGACGCTTTTTCCTTCGTCGTAATCCATCGAGCTCCAGCCTAACGGCATCAATGCCAACGCGGTCAATCGCTTCATTCACCCGTAAACACGCATTCGCCAATGTCCAGGGCTCCGAACACAATCGCTGCCACTCTCTAGCTAAAATCAAACATTGATCATCGACGGCAGGAAGGACGGTTGCTCCGGTTCCAGAAACAGTATTTGCCTGTTCCTTCTCATCCGTGTTTTCTTCTTTATCCGTGTTCTTCTTATTGGAACCGGCATCACGTGCCGGTTTAACAGCGGCATCAGGTGCCGGTATGATGGAACCAGATGCCGGTTTAGAGCCAAGGCCGATCAACTGATAAGCATTGCGATTACGAAGTCTGCCAACAGCTCGGCTTAGCTTGGCCACCAATCCAAGCTCGGCCAAACGCTTAAGCGCCTGACGCACCTTACGATCAGACAGTTTTGCCTCACTGGCAATCGTTTCAATCTTGGGAAAGCATGCCTGAGTGCGGTCATTGACGTGCGATGCCAGAACGACGGCAACACAGATTTCGGCAGTCGACAAATGAGGATGATGAAGGATCTGTGTCTGCACCCATTGCCAGCGGGCAACGGCAGACGTTCCGACCGGTACAGATTGCTCTGCAACCGCGCCGGTTTGCGCTTGGGAATATGAAAAAGTCATGCGTGGTATCGGCCAGAGTTCAAGCATCGCATTTATTCTTGACAAAGCGATCCCGTCGCCTAAACTCGACCTCAGTTTTGATGAGGGGCCAAGCTTAAGCCTTTCCAAGAACCCGCTGCGCCAACAGCGGGTTTTTTATTGCCTAAATTCTTGAAAAGTCTGGGAAAATGAAACTCGGTTGCGCCGCCTCCTCTTGATGAGGGTATGCGCCCGAACTTTTTCTCTTGTTTCGCGAATCCGTCGAGTCTATATCTCAAAACTCAGCGGATCGGAAAGAGTGGTTGCGGGGGCAGGATTTGAACCTGCGACCTTCAGGTTATGAGCCTGACGAGCTACCGGGCTGCTCCACCCC
>NZ_LPVX01000016.1:0-53913 GCF_001613785.1 Thalassospira sp. MCCC 1A02491
CCGGTGTGGAGGTATCCGATACCATGGTCCATGGCGGGCCATATCCGGCATCGACCAACTTTGGCGCGACTTCGGTCGGGACCATGGCCATCCGTCGTTTCCTGCGCCCGGTTTGTTATCAGAACATCCCGACCGACGTGCTGCCGGCAGACATCGCGTAACGGCATTTTGATCATGATGCAGCCCGGCCCGAAGTGGTCGGGCAAACCCACGGAGACGAAGCATGAGTGATTATGTCCTGAGCAGTGCGACGCGCGACAAGTTCAAGAAACTAATATTTTAATATTACAAGTTTTTCGTCTCTGAAAAAGTTGATCAGTTGATGGTTTGACCAATTCAGCGCCGACTGTCATTTAGAGCCATTCAAAGATTAATTAATTAGAATAGAGATCAAAAAGAACAGGTTAGCTGTTTTGCAGGCATTCGAAAAATAGCAGCTATTGGTAATCGCCTTAACCAGCTAAAGGTTGAATTTCTTCTCACAAACAATCTTTACTTGACAGTGTTGCGGCTGGTGCTGCTTTACGAACTTTTGAGAGACATTTTCATTCCGTAAATTTTCGGAATTTCTTGAAAAAATCACCTCAGTTGAGCTCTCCACTCGACCCAAACACAAGAATACGCATTGATTTTATTGAATTATTTCCTGCCTCAAAATCTGTTTCACCTAGTGAGTGGGAGTTCGATTCTCCCCGGGGGCACCATCGCTTTATCTCAAAATTTAGAATGACAAAGATTGCCAGTTTGGTGAGACAGGCCGATCGGCTGCGTGTTTTGCCGGAGCGGTAACCGATCATTTTACACTCTGGGTGGATCGGATTCCGCTCCAGTCTCTTCATTTTGTCTAGGTTTTTCACCACTTTTGATTGGCATTATAATTGCTGTTCTCTGAGTCCTTATCAACTTAGGGGGGGTGCAAAAAGCAAAAATGCTTGTCTCTGCATCCATGATGCTTGGTCTTATCGGCGCAATCGGTACCGCTTCGGCTGATGACCGGTTCACATCACCGTTTGGACCTGATGATCAAATCGGGGCTGCGAACTATCTGACTTCGGAAATAACACTTGCAGCCAGCAAGCTGATTTCCGAAGGCAAGGTCTATTCACTGGGGATGGAAGTTTCACGTGATACGCCGGCCTTTGCACCACGTGGTGTCGCTGTGACGGTTTTCTCGCCCGGACAAAGCGGTAACAAAACAATCGGCAGCAATGCGGGAACCTATAACGATGACATGTTCACCGGCTGGCTCGGTGTCGGGACACAGATTGATGGTCTGGGTCATCTGGGTGATCATCATACCTATTATAATAATAACCACGCCGAAGACATGGTCGCAGCCACCGGCCTGACCAAGCTTGGCATTGAAAACGTGCCACCAATGGCAACGCGTGGAGTCTTGCTGGACGTTGCTGCGATCAAGGGGACTGATCGTCTTGAAGGCGGCTATGTCATCACCCTTGAGGACATCATGGCGGCTCAAAAAGCGGCCGGTACCGAAATTCGCAAGGGAGATGTGGTTCTGATCCATACCGGATGGCTTGATTTGGTCGGGAAGGACAATGAGCTTTACGGAACGACCGAACCGGGCCTTGGTCTGGAAGCAGCGGAATGGTTGGCAAATCAGGGTGTTGTCGCCGTTGGTGCCGATACATGGGGGCTTGAAGCTGTTCCCCATGAAGATCCCAGTGCTTTCTTCCCGGTCCATGTGAAGCTTCTGGCAGAAAACGGTGTCTATATTCTTGAAAATATCGTCACGAGGGACTTGGCCGCAGACCGGGCACACGAGTTCCTGTTCGTTCTCGGGCAGGCCAAGCTCAAGGGCGCTGTACAGATGATCATCAACCCGGTTGCCATTCGCTAAGCCGGTCTGATCATTTTGATAACTTTAGAACCGGCGGCCAAGCGACCAAACAGGCCGCCGGTTCTTGTGCCACGATACAAACCGAAGTTTGCAGACGGGCAAATTAATAAACGCTGCGATAAATCGCCTCGATCTCCTTGGCGGTCATGTCGCGCGGATTGCTGTCGATCAGGCGATGGATTTTTGTAAAGACCTCCTCGGCCATTTCCGGCAGGGACTCTTCGGTGACGCCAAGATCGCGCAGGCGGATTTCAAGGCCGCTGGCCGGGACCATTTCTTCAATCCGTTTGACGAACGCCTCGGCGGCGGCGTCTTCGCTGTCGAAATCGACCCCTTCGATCAGGCACGGGGCGAGTTCGGCATACAGCTTTTTCGCGGCTGGCAGGTTAAAGCGGATCACCTGCGCCATGACCAGCGCATTGGCATGACCATGCGGGATGTGGAAGCGTGCGCCCAGCGGATAGGCCAATCCATGAATGGCGGCAACCGATGCATTGGCAAACGCCATCCCGGCAATCAGCGATCCCTGCAACATGGCAGCGCGTGCTTCCTTGTCACCCGGATTTTCAATCACCTTCATCAGGTTCTTGCCAAGCAGCGAAAGGGCGGTGACCGCCATGCCATCGGCAATCGGGTTTTTACGTGTGCGGCTGGTATAGCCTTCGATCGCATGGACCATGGCATCAAGGCCGGTGGCCGCTGTGACCTTTTGCGGCAGGCCATAGGTCAGTTCCGCATCAAGAAGGGCGATATCGGGCATCAGTTGCGGGGTGTAGACAACCTGTTTGAGGTGGTCGTTATCGGTAATCACCGACACCCATGTAACTTCCGATCCGGTCCCGGCGGTGGTCGGGATCTGGATCAACGGCAGGCGATCACCGCTTGCCTTGTCCACCCCATAGATTTCTTCGATGGTCTGATCGCTTTTGGCGAGCAATGCAACCAGCTTCGCACTATCAAGCGAGCTGCCGCCGCCAAGACCGATTACGCCATCCGCCTTCCAGTCACGTGCCCTCGCAATGGCGGCTTCGACGATTTTCTGGGGCGGGTCGGCTTCGACGTCAGAAAAGACCTGAACCGCGATACCGACGGCCTCAAGCGCATCTTGCGCCTTTTGCGCAAAGCCCAGTTTGACGATGCCGGGATCGCAGACAATGGTGACACGGCTGGCGCCGAGTTCCTTCATCAGGCTGCCGGTCTTGGCAATGCCACCGGCTTCGCAGACGATGCGCGGCGCACTTCGGAACATGAAACTCATGATGTGTCTCCTTATCCGGGATCAGTTGGCATTCCCGGCGAGACCGCCGAGGCACATATATTTAATCTCGACGAAATCATCGACGCCGTATTTTGACCCTTCGCGGCCGATGCCGGATTCCTTGACCCCGCCAAACGGTGCTGATTCGGTCGAAATGATGCCTTCGTTGATGCCGACGATGCCGTATTCAAGCGCCTCGCCAACCCGCCAGATGCGGCCGATATCACGGGCATAGAAATAGGCCGCCAGACCAAATGGCGTGTCATTGGCCATCCGAATGGCGTCTTCTTCACTGCTGAATTTGAACAACGGCGCGACCGGGCCAAAGATTTCTTCGGAGAAAATCCGCATATCCGACGTAACCCCGGTCAGAATGGTCGGGGTAAAGAAGTTGCTGTCGGGCTTGGCCCGATCACCACCCAGAACAGCCTTTGCCCCACGAGAAACCGCGTCTTCGACCAGTGCTTCGACCTTTTCGATTGCCTTCGCATTGATCAGCGGACCTTGGGTAACTCCTTCTTCGGTGCCCAAACCCACGCGCAGTTTACCAACGGCCTCGGCCAGTTTGGCGGCAAAGACGTCATAGACACCTTCCTGAACCAGAATGCGGTTGGCACAGACACAGGTCTGCCCGGCATTGCGGTATTTCGAGGCAATTGCGCCTGCAACCGCCGCATCCAGATCGGCATCGTCAAAGACAATAAACGGCGCGTTACCGCCAAGCTCCAGGCTGACTTTTTTGACGGTATCAGAACATTGACGCATCAAAAGTTTGCCAACTTGGGTGGAGCCGGTGAAGGACAGTTTGCGCACGATCGGGTTGGCAGTCAGTTCACCACCGATTTCAGCACCGTGTGATGCGGTGACGATATTGATTACGCCATCGGGGAACCCGGCGCGTTTGGCCAGTTCGACCAGTGCAAGCGCGGTCAGCGGGGTATCTTCTGCCGGTTTGATGACCACCGTGCAACCCGCGGCAAGGGCCGGGGCACATTTGCGCGTGATCATGGCCATCGGGAAGTTCCATGGCGTGATCGCGGCAACAACACCAATCGGCTGTTTGACGGTGATGATGCGTTTGTCCGCCCCATGCGACGGGATAACATCGCCATAAATGCGTTTGCCTTCTTCGGCAAACCATTCAAGGAAGGACGCACCATAGGCGACTTCGCCGGATGCCTCTGCCAGGGGTTTGCCCTGTTCGCGGGTCATCAGCAATGCAAGGTCGGCCTGGGCCGCCATGCAGAGTTCAAACCATTTGCGCAGCACATTTGCGCGTTCCTTGGCGGTTTTGGCTCGCCATGCCGGAAGGGCGGCATTGGCGGCATCAATCGCACGGCGGGTTTCGGCGGCACCCATATCGGGCACATCGGCAAGATGTTCGCCGGTGGCCGGGTCAACAACCGCAAAGGTCTTGCCGCTGTCGGATGCGACCCATTGGCCGTCAATATGCCCCTTGGTTTGCCAAAGGCCAGTATCATTTAGCTGGATGGTCATGGTGGCTATTCCTTTTCGTTACAGCACGGCGGCATAGATCGCGCGTGCGGCGTCGAACGTCATTTCACGCGGATTGTTGATCAAAAGGCGTTCCACCTTCATCGCATCGGTTGCCAGCATGTCGAGATCGCTTTCCGCCACGCCGACTTCGCGCAAGGTGCGGCTGAACGGCATGCGTTCGACCATGTCGGTCATGAAAGTAATGAAGCGATCACAGGCAGCATCGTCATTTGCGAACTTTTCATCCGGCAGAATGGCGCGGGCGAGTTCGGCGTATTGAGATACGGCCGCATCCCGGTTGAATTTCAAAACTTCGATCAGGACCAGCGCATTACTGTGTCCATGCGGAACATGGAAATGCCCGCCTAGAGGATAGGCAAGGGCATGAACAGCCGCCACCGGGGCATTGGCAAAGGCCATTCCGGCCAGCATGGACCCCTGAAGCATGGCTTCACGCGCTTCGCGTGACGGGGTGGCAGAAACCGCATCATCGATATGGGCGGTCATCAGCTGCATCGCGCGGATGGCAAGTCCGTCCGACAGGGGGTTTTTCTTGTGCTTGGTGGTGTAGGCCTCGATGGCGTGCACCATGGCATCAATGCCGGTCATGCCCGTGATCGGGGCCGGAAGGCCCATGGTCAGTTTGGCATCAAGCAGTGCGACATCGGGATAAAGCAGGCTGGACACGACACCCTTTTTCTCGTGCGTCGGTGTGGTGACAATCGAAATCGGGGTGACTTCCGAACCGGTACCAGCCGTGGTCGGCACCTGAATAAGCGGCAGGCGCGGACCCGTCGCCAGACCGATGCCATAGATCTCGTCAAGTTTCTGATCCTTGCCACACAGAAGGGCGACCAGTTTTGCGGTATCAAGCGATGACCCGCCACCTAGGCCGATGACGATATCGGCCTTGTAGTCACGGGCACCTTTGACCGAGGCAAGAATGCTTTCTTCGGGCGGATCTGCCTGAACATCAGTCCATAGCAGGGTTTCAATCCCGGCTTCTTTAAGTGCTGCGTAAGGGGCGTCGATCAGACCAACCTTCTGCAAGCCCGGATCGGACAGGAGAACGGCGCGTTTCGCGCCGAACTCCTTGCACAGGGTGCCGAGTTGCAAGGCACCGTCGAACTCGCAGATGACGCGAGGGGTGGTTTCAAACACAAAGTCTGACATGGGGAACCTCGTCTTTTGACTTGTCTGTTGTGGTGGCTGTCATTGGGATCAGGCGGTTTCCTGTTCAGCCTTGGAAACGGTGCCACGTTCGATGCGATAACTGCCCGCCACCAAATCGGCAGAGTGGGTGTCATCGGACTCAGAAATCAGGACACAAAGGCCACTGCTGCCGAGATCGGAAATGACTTCCGACAAACGGCGTGACAGCACCGGTGCGACCCCTTCGAACGGTTCATCAAGCAACAGAAGATTACGACCGGGCATCAATGCACGCCCGAGCGAGACCAGTTTCTGCTGACCACCGGAAAGTTGCAGCGCACGGCGATCCCGGAACTGGGCGATTTCGGGCAGCAGGTCATAGACCCATTTCAACCGTTCCGCAGCGTCTGCAATACCGTTGGTCCAGGCCGGAAGAAGAATGTTTTCCTCGACCGTCAGTGACGGGATCAGACGGCGATCTTCGGGCATATAGCTGATGCCGGTTTTGGCACGGGCGAAATCAGGCTGCTTGCGCAGGTCCTGACCATCAAAGGTGATGGTGCCCTGATCTGCATCCAGAAGGCCCATGATGGCGCGCATCAGGGTGGTCTTGCCCGCCCCGTTATGGCCGATCAGGCCAAACATCTTGCCGGACGGTACTGAAAGCGAGACATCACGCAGGATCGGAATATTGCCGATCGAAACATCGAGATTGCGAATTTCCAGGGTCATGATGCGCCATTCCCTTGTTTGATGGTGGGACGATGGCCGGTCACAAGATCGCGGACCTGCTGATCGGCGAGAACTGCCGCAGGTTCGCCATCGGCAATGATTTCGCCGCTATAGAACGCCAGAACGCGCGAGACATAGCGTTCGACCACATCCATGTCATGTTCGACAAACAGAACGGTAACGCCATGCTGACGCACGGCGTTCATGACCGTATCCATCAGGCCGGTTTTTTCATCCATGCTGACGCCGCTGGTTGGCTCATCAAGCAACAGCATCTGTGGATTGCCGATCAATGCCATAGCGATATCAACCAGTTTACGTGCCCCCTGCGGGACGGCGGTCACCATTGAATCGCGATAGTTTGCGACACCGAATTCCTTGAGGATTTCCTCAGCCCTTGCGATGCGTGCATCGCTGCGAAGCGGGCTTAGGAAACTCGGTCGGGCGCTTTCGGCCGCAGCCAGCGCAACAATCAGATTGTCGAGCACGGTCATTCCCGGGAACAGCTGCGCAACCTGGAAGGAACGCGCCATTCCAGCACGTGTGATGGCACGCGGAGAATGCCCCATGATGGACTTGCCATTAAATAGGATCTCGCCCCGGGTCGGCTTGAGATAACCCGTCACCATGTTGATGAAGGTCGTCTTGCCGGCTCCGTTGGAGCCGATCACACCAACGACTTCACCCTTGTTGATCTGAACGTTCAAATCCTTTGCGGCGATGACC
Source organism: Thalassospira sp. MCCC 1A02491 (assembly GCF_001613785.1). Classification (NCBI taxonomy): domain Bacteria; kingdom Pseudomonadati; phylum Pseudomonadota; class Alphaproteobacteria; order Rhodospirillales; family Thalassospiraceae; genus Thalassospira; species Thalassospira sp. MCCC 1A02491. The sequence goes on from NZ_LPVX01000016.1 coordinate 7,227, forward strand.
GCGCCGAATTCCTTGTTCAGTGAACGTGTTTCAAGAATGCAGGTCATGTCCGTTCTCCTGTTTTTTCACGGCTGACCAGGCTCCACAGCCCTTTGGGCAGGAAGATAATGACCGCAAGCAGCGTGAAACCGAGGATCATCTGCCAGGTATGAGGTACGAATTCGATGGCGTATGTCCGCACGAACGAGAAGACGATGGCAGCAATAAATGGTGCAGCCACGTGGCCCAAACCACCCAAAAGCGCGATGAAGACAAATTCGCCCGACGTGGTCCAATAGGCCATCTCCGGATCAACGTGGCCGGTCGCCAGGGCCGTCAGACCGCCACCAAGGGCCGATACCGCCGCCGCAGCAACATAGTTGCCATAAAGCAACCAGCGCGGTGACAGACCGAGATATTCAACACGGACTTCATTTTCGCGAACAGCTTCGCAAATGACGCCAATGCCTGCCTTGGTGTAACGATGGATCAGAACTGCAACGATCAGACCGGCAATGACAGTCATGGTAAAGACGGTGTGCTGGCTGCCAGCACCGGCTTCGGGAGCCCAGCCGAACAGGGTCCAGTGATGAACGTTAAAGCCGTCCGTACTTCCCAGTTCCTGGCTTTTGACAAGGATGCCAAACAGGATCATCGAAAATGCCAGCGACAGCATGGCAAAAAAGATTTCGCGATAGCGCGTTAGTAACAGACCCAACAGCATTGCGATGATAATCGCGACAAACATGCCAAGTGACAGGGCGGCAACCGCATCATGAATGCCAAAGAACTGGCCGCCCATGCCGACAGTATAGCCGCCGATGCAATAGAAAAGCCCCTGGCCGAAGGATACAAGGCCGGAACGCATCTGCATGACGACACCCTGCACGACAAGTGCCTTGGCCAGTGCGATGGTCAAAAGGAAGATCAGCCAACCCGGCGAAACGAAGCCGAACAGAACGCAGCCAAGCGCGATCAGCCCGAGCGAGATTTCAGTTTTATCAAGACGCATGTCAGATTTTCCTCGCCAAAGTACGGCCAAACAGGCCTTCGGGACGGAACGCCAGAACCAGCGACATCACGCCATAAATGACGAATAGTTCGAATTCAGGAGCGTAGTGAACAGCGGCCGCACGACTCAGTCCGACCAGAAGGGCGCCGACTGCAGCACCACCAATGCTGCCAAGGCCGCCAATCACCACCACAGCAAAGGCCAGAACAATCACTTCAATACCTATGCCCGGTACTACCGAGATCGCAGGTGCGGTCAATGCACCGGCAAGTGCGCCCAGCGTGGTGCCCAGAACAAAGGTGATGGTGAACATCAGCTTCACGTTTACGCCCATGGCAACCGCGATTTCGCGGTCATGGATCACCGCACGCAGGACTTTGCCCTGGTTGGTGCGTTCAAGCCATGCCCACAGGCCAAGCCCAAGAAGTGCGGATACTCCGACCAGGGCGACGTCGTAATTTGAAACCTTAAGCAAACCGAGCGAAGTGCGCCCAAGTTCGGAATAAGGCTGGTATGCGAAATACGGGCTGACACCCCAGACGATTTTCATACCGTCTTCAAGGATCAGAAGAAGGGCATAGGTAATGATCACCATCAGGATTTCGTCGCGGCCATACATGAGGCGCAGCAATCCGCGTTCGATAATCACACCGACAATCAGGCCGGCAACCAGCGCGGCACCAACAAGCATCAAATAACTGACCCATGCCGGGCCGATGCCGTTGTTGAAATACCAGCCAACCAGTGACGCTGCTGAATAGGCGCCGATGGCATAAAAGCTGCCATGCGCCATGTTCAGGATGCGCATCACCCCGTAAATCACGGTCAGGCCGGCAGCCACAAGAAACAGCCACGATGCATAGATCGAGCCATCAATCAGGACGGCAAGAAGACTTGTCATCACAAATATCCAGTGTGCAGGGAAAGGGGCGGACATCCCAAGGGAAAAGGGATGCCCGCTGGATCAGGAAGCTCAGTGAAACAGAGCGTGCAGCTTAGTTACACTTCGCGCCCGGGAAGCCGTCTGCGATCCAGTCCGCAGCCGCAACACCTTCGGGCGGAGTTACGCATTCGCCATCAAACGAAACAGCGTTCTTGATTGATGCAACGCCGTCTTCGTAGTGATATTCACCATAGGTAATACCCTGCATGGCCTGATGGCCATTGCCGCGCGCCATCTCAACCGTACCTGAAACCGATTCAAAGGTTGCACCTTTCATCGCAGCAGAAAGTTGCTCTGCTGACGGGATTTCCTTGTCGGCGACACCGGCGTTCTCGGCGGCATATTTCAGACCAAGGATCGCCTGTGCCATCTTGGTTGCCGGATAGACAGGCTCAATGTCATAGGCGTTTTGATAGACACCCTTGAACCAGGTGTTCAGTTCGTTATCCGGGGCAAACTGGCCGAACGGGCCACGAGCACCGATGATCATGCCGTTCGGGGCCTGATCTTTGTAGGTGGCAAACGATGCTTCGCCGCAAGTCAGAAGACCGGTTGCATCTTCAAGCAGGCCACGGGCATTTGCCTGAAGAACCAGTGCTTCCATGTCGCCACCCCAGAAGGAGCTGTGAACGATTTCCGGGCGCTTCACGGACAGGGCAGAGATTTCTGCGCCGTACTGGCCCTGATAGATTTTCGGGAACTGTTCTTCGACGATTTCGGCTTCGGGCAGGAGCGCAGATGCGGCCGCGGTGAAGTCAGCCCAGCTGTCCTGACCCCACGAATAGTTCTGCTGGATGCCTGCAAGACGGGTAACGTCCGGGCGGGTCGCGGCCAGATAACGAACTGCGCCGATATTATCGACCGATGCGTCAAGACCGGTCCGGAACATGTATTGTGCATCCGGGTTATCGGCAAACAGACGGGGAGTACCGCAATCATATGCGATGGTGAAGGTTTTCAGTTCTTCGGCAACTGGTGCGATTGCCAGGCAGTCGCCCGACGAAACATAGCCAATGACAGCATCGACTTTTTGCCGCTGAACAAGGTTGCGGTATTCTTCAACCTGCTTGGTCGCACCGCCAGCCTCGTCGATGATGACGGCTTCGATTTCGGCGCCATTGATACCGATCTTGTCGTACGGCGCTGGCAGGTTGCCCTTGTTCAGTTCTTCAACAAGAACCTTGGCGGCATTAGCCGACGGAACGCCGAACGGGCCAGCTGCCGGACCGGACAGGAAGGTCACGATCCCGACGCGGAATTTGCCGTTTTCAGCGGCCGATGCAGAACCGGCTGCGCCTGCTGCAAGGGCAAGCGCTGCGACGCCCGATACAAGATGTTTGCTGAATTTTGATTTATTGTTCTTCACTATTTCCTCCCTTGGGAAAGGTCATGGAGTTGGCGGTGGAACTGCCTCCGACCCGCCTGCCACGGCATCGCGGCGACGTTTGACCATCTCTTTGGATGGCTTGAGGTCTTCGGCATCGTAGATCGCCCAATTCCCGACCATCAGTTTCGATGGTGGAAAGTCTTCGTTGTGGACGACCGTGCCCACGGCTTGCGCCTGGACAATCTGGTGAGTTTCGGGATCGATGTAGGATGCAAAGCCCGGCGGATCTTCGGGCAGGGCCAGTTGCAATCCTTCAAGGGCGGTAATCAGCGCGCGGTCATCATCCACGCCGCCTGCCTTTTCAATGGCGCGTGCAATGGCGATGATCCCGGTATAGGCGCCTTCGGCCGCATAAGTCGGATAACGCCCGGTCATGTCGTGAAACTGTTTTACGAACCGCTTGTTCCGGCCCGTTTCGGGCCAGTTATTGTGATGGCGAGCCGAAAGGATCAATCCCGGATAGGGTTGATCACCAAGGGCCATCATCACATCATAATTGGCGCCTGTGTCGAAATTGGCCAGACGGGTGGTTTCAAAGAACCGGGTTGAGGCTGCCTGTTTGATAAAGGCGATGAAATCCCCGCCCCAAAGGGCGGTTACGACCACGTCGGCTTTTGCTGATTGCAGGGCATTGATGTAGATCGAATAGTCCGGCTCATAGAGCTTAGGCCACAGGTCGCCGACGGTTTCATATTCGACACCCAATTCATCAAGGGCAAGTTGCAGATCCGTCCAGGAAACATGGCCGTAATCATAATCCGGTCCGACAAAGGCAAGACGTTTCCACCCGGTTTCCTTTTGCAGATCACGTAAATAACGGGCACCGGCTGCCATCGATGTCCAGCTGTCATTGGTGACGCGGAAGTAATAATCGTGGCCTGCCTCGATGCTTAGCCGTGATGATGCATGATCGGTTCCGACCATAATGACTTTTTCAGTCCGGGCCAGGTCGCTTACGGCGTGGGCAACACCAGATGACACTATGCCGCAGAAGAATTTGGCATTGTCATTGGTGATAAAATCCTGCGCCAGACGAACCGCATAGGATGCCTTTGATCGCGGATCATCTGCGATGACGCGAAGATTGGGTACATCAAGGCCGGATTTGGCTTCGGCTTCAAGGTCCTGAAGTGCGATTTTGATTCCGGAAATACTGTCGCGGCCATATGTGGCCGACCGTCCGGTCATTGGGTACAAACAGCCGATGACAGCATCTGCGTTCTGTGCAGATGCGCCCAGCTCAAAACGTTCTGCCTGTGCGGTATTGGCCGCAAACAGTGCGAACGTGGCTACAATAATGGTGATGCACCCGGAAACCGGGTGTTTGAGCATCTCCATGACTTTCCTCCCTGCGAATGGTTGTTCCATTCGCGTTTGTACCTTTGTCTCGCTATTCCGCAAAGGCTGTGCCAGTTGCGAAATTTCGGCGCAAAGTCAGGAAAGCCGCGCGATTGACCGTTTTGGGCCAAAATCATGGAGCGGTCTTGAGCGCGAATTTGAGCGTTAGGCGCTCAAACAGTAAAACACCCTTGAGCGGAAACCGCTCAAGGGTGCGTCGAAAATGCTTCGGGTTGGGGATAAGTTATTGCAGGCCCAGCCGTTGCAGACGACGTTTCAGGGCATGACGTGAAATACCAAGTATTTCTGCCGCACGGCCTTTGTGACCGTCGGCCTGAGCAAGCGCATCTTGGACCAGATGACGCTCGGTATTGTCCATGCGGTCCTGCAATTGCGCATTACCATCCGAAACTACGGCATGCAGATCATCCGGGTTATCATCCGTGACGTGGAATTCAGCCGGCAGTAGGTCCGGCGAAATCTGTTTGGACGGATAAAGAATGGTCAGACGCTCAATCAGGTTTTTAAGCTCGCGCACATTGCCACGCCAGCGATGATGGCGTAGCAGTTCAAGGGTCGCATCGTCAAAGTGGATCGGATGGCAACCTTCAGCTTTGGCCTGATGATCGGCGAAATGATCGACCAAACTGATAATGTCCTCGCCGCGGTGGCGCAGCGCGGGAATATCAATGGTGATGACGTTCAGTCGGTAAAACAGGTCTTCACGGAAATTTCCCTGACGGACTTCTTCCGCAAGGTCGCGGTTGGTCGCGGCAATCACCCGCACATCAGCCGATGCGGAATGCTCGCTTCCTACCGGGCGATAGTCTCCGTTTTCAAGGAAGTGCAGAAACTTCGCCTGTAGGGCCAGGGGCAATTCGCCGATTTCATCGAGAAACAGACTGCCGCCATCAGCAAGCCGGACAAGGCCGGTACGTTTCTGATGCGCTCCGGTGTAGGAGCCCTTTTCCGCACCAAACAATTCGCTTTCAATCAGCTGTTCTGGCAGCGCGGCACAGTTGACTTCGATAAAGGCGTTTGAAGCGCGCGGGCTTTCGCCGTGAATGGCGCGCGCAACCAGCGCCTTGCCAGTCCCGGACTCCCCTTGCAGCAGGATACGGCTGGCACTGCTTTGTGCAACGCGGCCGATTGTCGTGCGCAATTCGCGCATCGGCGCACATTCACCGATCAGTCCGTTGGTCGGGACATTGCGCTTGCGGTGGTAATCAAGCTCAAGTGCAGTGCGGTTTTGATCAAGGGTAGTGTTGATCGTATGGATCAACTCATCGAGTTCAAACGGCTTGCTAAGGTAATCCGCCGCACCGAGTTTGACGGCTTTCACCGCCGCACGGGTATCGCCATGAGCCGAAATCATGATGATGGGCACGTCGATATCAAGTTTGCGGATGCTATCAAGCACCTCCATTCCATCCGCACCGGGCAGGCGCAGATCAAGCAGGATGATATCGAATTTGTTTTCACGGACTTGCAGAAACGCATATTCTCCGGAATGGACGCCGGTGACATCCATGCCTTCGGTGCGAAGCGCAAAGCTTAGCGATCGGACGAATGATTCCTCATCATCAACGATCAGAATCCTGATCTTGCGGAGCATTTTTCGATGTTTCCTCCTTTGAAGTTTCCGGTTTCGTTGCCGGGAACTTCAATGTGATTGTCGTGCCCTCTTGCGGGGCACTTTCAATATTGATGGTACCGTTATTTGATTCGACCAGTTGTTGACTGATTGTCAGCCCAAGTCCGGTTCCTTTGCTTTTCATGGTAAAAAATGGCTGCACGACGTCAAGCAAATGCTCTTTGGGGATGCCGGCACCATCGTCGGTGATGCGTATTTCTACCTGGTCCTTGTGGCGTTCTGCTCGCAGGCTAACCGTGCCGTCGGGCTGGCATGCCTGAATGGCGTTGATCCCGATATTAAGCAGGATCTGTAACATCTGATCCGGGTCGACAAAGATCGTCAGACGGGAATCGCCACTGGTATAAAATCGGACATGAGCCTCTTTTGCGACCGGGATCAGTACCCGCGATGATTGGCGGAACAAATCACGTATTTCTGTTACCTGGGGGCATGCTTCCCCCGGTCGGCCATAGGCCAGAAGGTCATTCACCACGCGTGACAGGCGATCAATCTGATGACCCATATCATCCAGAAGCGTCTTGCGCTCTCCATCAGGTTCCTTGCGAACAAGGGCCTGAACAGTGGTTTTCATGGTGGCCAGAGGATTGCGGACTTCATGGGCAACGCCGGTGGCAAACTGGCCCAGAACGGCAAGCTTTTCAGCCCGCACCGTACGATCAATCAGGTCTTTAAGTTGCCAGGCCATGGTGTTGAAGGCCTTGGCGACTGTGCTGATTTCATCGCGCCGGCGACCTTCGGGCAGACGATAATAGAGATCACCCGACGCAATACTATGTGCCCCCTGAACAAGCGTATCGACCCGTCGACGCAGGCTGCGTGACAAGGCAAAAAAGATTGCCAGTATAACCACAATGATTACGGCCGCAGTCACCGCGAGCCAGAAACGCGTTTCGTCAATAGGTTGCAGGATAGTGCCCGGTCTAACACTCATCACAAGGTTCCAGCCCGGAAGGATGCTTGGACCTTCGATCAGCTCGCCATTGACTTCGGTGGGGCGTCCGGTTGCATCAAGAACAATGCCACCCGGCGTGCGCAAAAGCGGATCAATCACGCCCGATACCCCGGCACTTGCCAACAGTTCAGTCAGTGATGCCAAACGGACATGCAGGCCGACAGAGGTGTTCTGCCCCAAACCGGTATCACGGATGTGGGCCCGCATCAAAATCCAGCCGGAATTTCCATTCTCAGGCAATTTGGGACCGATGAATTCAATGCCTTCATGTTCGACCCGCGGAAGGCCGGAAATATCCCAGCCGTTTTTGGACCAGTATGGTGGACCCGATGCTGCTTGCCCGGCGACCAGTCGATCAAGATTATCGTACCAGTCAAAAAACAGGACACCATAAAGGTCGGGAGAATCCGCCTCGACCCGAAGCAGGGTCAGAGCTTCTTCGGCCTGTGGAGAGTTTGGGGCCTCAATGAATGCGGGCATGGCTGGATGGTTTGACAATGTTACCAGCTGATAGATGCGCGTATCGAGAAAAGCGGAGAGCTTGTTTGACGTAGCCGCGACCTGCGCGCTAAGTCTCTCCCCAGTAAGCCGGTCAATCAGTTCGTTGGAAAAACGTTGGTAGAACAGGCTAAGGGCAAGTAGTGCGCATACAACAACGCCTACCGATAGCAATGTATATCGGCCCACGAGGCTCAGACGTTGATTTCGTGACCAATGAAAACCGGACACAAACGGGCTCCCTTACGCTGAATACTCAACGTTTATATTTTATGATGACAGTTCTGACGTAAATGGTGCATGGCAGCAAGTCAAAGCTAGTTGTGTTTGACTCTAAAGCCGGCCAGCATACGAAAAACGCCCTCGGCGTGCCGGGGCGTTTTTGTTTGGATGTGTGCGTGATCAGAACACGACGCTTGGCAGCCAGCGCGCCAGTGATGGCCACAGCCAGATGACGAAGATGCCAAAGACCTGAAGTGCGATAAATGGCACGACACCCTTGTAGATCTGACCGGTGGTGATTTCCGGCGGGGCGGCACTGCGCAGGTAAAAGAGCGAGAAGCCAAATGGCGGGGTCAGGAATGATGTCTGCAGGTTGATGGCAATCAGGATCGCCAGCCACACCGGATCATGGCCCATCATGATCAAGCCCGGCGCAATCAGCGGCAACAGGATCACCGTGATTTCAACGAAATCAAGGAAGAAACCAAGGATAAAGATCAGTGCCATGCAAAACAGGAGCGCTCCGGTCGGTCCACCTGGCATGGCTTCAAGGATTTCGGCCACATGGTCCTCGCCTCCCAGTCCGATAAACACCAGCGAGAACATGCTGGCGGTCAGAATGGTGGCAAAGATCATCGATGTTACCGTCATGGTCGATGTCAGGGCCGATTTCAGGATATCTGCCTTCCACGCCTGACGCAGGCAGGCAAAGATCGCAGCAATGCCAATGATTGCCAGCACCACATAAACCCCGCCTAGCATATAATCGACACCGGTAAGGTCACTGCGCTGGAAACGCACCGGGGCAATCCCCGCCATCACGGCAAGAACCAGAAGCGATATCGTCCCGGCAAGCACCAGTGTGCGATTGGCCCCCTGACGGGCACCGGCCATCAGGATCGCACCAATTGCGCCCACCGATGCGGCCTCGGTCGGGGTGGCAACCCCGCCAAGGATCGCGCCCAGAACTGCAATGATCAAAAGGATCGGCGGTAAAACAGCGCGGAAAACCTCGCCGATATCGGGGCGGCCATCATCGCTATGCACTGGCGGCATGTCATCGGGGCGAAACACCCCGCGCAGCAGGATATAAAGGATGTAAATCGCCACCAGCGTCAGGCCCGGCACCAGCGCACCGGCAAAAATCTGACCAACCGAAATGGTTTCGATGGTGAATTTTCCCTGTTCATACTGGGCCTGCTGATAGGCCGATGACATGACGTCAGACAGAATGATCAAAAGCGTCGAAGGCGGGATAATCTGGCCCAGCGTCCCGGCCGTACAGACAAGCCCCGATGCCAGTTTCGGGTTGTATCCCGTGCGCAACATGGTCGGAAGCGCTATCATGCCCATGGCAATCACTGTCGCGCCGACAATCCCGGTCGATGCCGCAAGCAACGCGCCAACCAGAACGACCGAAATGCCAAGTCCGCCGCGCAGCTGACCAAACAGACGGCCCATGGTATGAAGCAGATCTTCGGCAATGCGTGACCGTTCAAGGATCACACCCATCACGACAAACAGCGGAATGGCGATCAGAACATCATTGGTCAGCGTCCCGAATACCCGCTGCCCGAATGCACCCATCAGCCCGATATTCATCGCATCGGTGGCCCAGCCGATATAACCGAAAATGATCGCCACACCGGCGATCGAAAACGAAACGGGGAAACCCAGAAGGATACAGCCCATCAGGGCGGCGAACATCAAAAGATCAAGATATTCCATCAGCTTTGCGCACCCTGATCGTCAACATCATCGCGCAGGGCAATGATCTGCCTGAGCAAACAGGCAACCGACTGAATAATCAAAAGAATACAAAATGCGGGGATCAGGGATTTCAAAAGCCACACGGCCGGAATGCCGCCCACCGAAATCGCCCCTTCCATCATCGAGATCGAATTGATCACGGACGGCCATGTCCAGTATAGCAGCGCCATCATCGACGGAATGGCAAGAATGGTATAGCCGAATGCGTCAATGCGGGCCTTGGTGCGGTTTTCGGCCCCGGCATAGAAAATATCGACCCGCACATGCCCGTCGACCAAAAGCGTGTATCCCGCGCCAAGCATGAAAAGCCCGGCATGCAGGTACAGAACACTTTCATTCAGTGCAATTGAACTGAAACCGAAAACATAGCGCAGCAAAACCACGGCAAATTGCAAAAGAACCATGATCAGCGCAAACCAGCGCACTGTCATCCCGGTCCAGTGATTGATCAGATCAAGCCGATCAGCAAGGCGTTGCATCACATCCCCCCGGATACGAAAAGAACCGGCGCAAGGATCGGTATCCTTGCGCCGGGTATCATGTTTATCAGAAGCCGAGCACCTTGGCGCGTGCATTCATCTGACCGTTATCGGCATAGGTCATATAACCACCGATCAGATCACGATATGCGACAAAGCTTTCGGTGACCTTGCGGGTCAGGGCATCGTCGCTTTCGCGCAGTTCGGCAATGACTTCCGCACCGGCCTTGCCCATGGCTTCAACCACATCATCGGGAAGCATGCGGACCTTGACGTCCTGTTCTGCCACCAGTTTCTGCAACGCCATGGCGTGCTTGGTCTCGTACTCGGTCCAGACTTCGTTATAAAGACTGTCACAGGCAAACTTGACCACGGCCTTCAAATCGTCCGGAAGGTCGGCATATGCCTTGGCATTGACCGCGCATTCCTCGGCCGAGGACGGCTCGCCGACACCCGGCCAGTAATAGTTCTTGGCCACCTGATAGAAGCCAAGAGCGCTGTCGCTCCAGGGGCCGATGAATTCACCAGCATCAAGCGCACCGCTTTGCAGCGCCTGGAACATGTCGCGACCCCCCATGGCCTGAACGGCCATGCCCAGTTTCGAGCACATTTCAGACGCCAGACCGGTGGTCCGGAATTTGAGACCCTTAAGGTCGTCAACCGATTTGATTTCATTACGGAACCAGCCAGCCCATTGCGGGCCGGAGTTGCCGCACAGGAACGGCTTCAGACCGAACTGGCCATAGATTTCATCATAGAGTTCCTGACCGCCACCATGGGTCAGCCAGCCAACCTGCTCATCTGCACGCAGACCAAATGGCTGCGAACCGAACAGAAGGATGCCTTTGGATTTCGAACCCCAATAGGCCGGAACCGCGTGATAGATATCAGCCGTGCCTTCGGCAACCGCATCAAATACGCCATTGCCCGGTACAAGTTCACCGGCAGCATGCAGTTTGACCTCGATCCGGCCGCCCGAAAGGGTGGTGATGCGATCGGCCAGTTTCTGGGCTGCAACCCCCGGCCCGGGCAGGTTTTTCGGCCAAGCGGTAACCATGTTCCACTGGCGCTTGTCCTGTGCGATTGCCGGGGTGGCAAAGGTTGCCGCCGCCGCTGCACCCATGCCGGCAACACCGGCCGTCAGAAATTCACGTCTTTTCATGTTAAGGAGCCTCCTTGATTGAACCCTGAAAGGTTTTGAAGGGGCAATCGTCATTGCCCCCGCATTAAGGTTTTTGATTACTTGCCGAGAATACCGGGCAGGTTCAGCCCGTGTTCCCGTGCGCAATCCAGTGCAATGTCATATCCCGCATCGGCGTGACGCATCACACCGGTTGCCGGATCGTTCCAAAGGACGCGTTCAACCCTGCGTGCGGCATCTTCCGTGCCGTCACAGCAAATCACCATGCCGGAATGTTGCGAAAAGCCCATTCCGACACCGCCGCCATGATGCAACGAGACCCAGGTGGCCCCCGAAGCGGTATTAAGCAGCGCATTAAGCAACGGCCAGTCACTGACCGCATCCGAGCCATCTTTCATGGCTTCGGTTTCGCGGTTCGGGCTTGCGACCGATCCGCTGTCAAGATGGTCGCGACCGATCACTACCGGGGCTTTCAGTTCACCATTCTTGACCATCTCGTTAAATGCCAGACCCAGACGATGGCGCTGCCCCAGCCCGACCCAGCAGATACGTGCGGGCAGGCCCTGGAAGGAAATGCGATCACGCGCCATATCCAGCCAGTTATGAAGGTGTTTGTCGTCGGGGATCAGTTCCTTGACCTTCTGGTCGGTCTTGTAAATGTCTTCCGGATCACCCGAAAGGGCCGCCCAGCGGAACGGGCCGATGCCCTTGCAGAATAGCGGGCGGATATAGGCCGGAACAAAGCCCGGGAAGGCAAAGGCGTTTTCCAAGCCTTCTTCAAGCGCCATCTGGCGGATATTGTTGCCGTAATCCACGGTCGGAATACCGGCTTCGTGGAAGGCAACCATGGCTTCGACCTGAACGCGCATCGATGCGCGGGCGGCCTTGGCAACCGCCTTGGGATCGGATTCCTGTTTTTCGCGCCATTCGGCAACGGTCCAGCCTTGCGGCAGATACCCATGAACCGGGTCATGGGCCGATGTCTGGTCGGTGACGATATCGGGGCGAACGCCACGTTTGACCAGTTCCGGGAAGACGTCGGCCGCATTGCCGATCAGGGCAACCGATTTTGCCTCGCCCGCCTTGGTCCAGCGGTCGATCATTGCAAGCGCTTCGTCAAGGGAATGGGTTTTTTCATCAACATAGCGGGTACGCAGACGGAAATCGGCACGCGTTTCATCGCATTCAACCGCAAGACAGCACGCACCGGCCATCACGGCTGCCAGCGGCTGTGCGCCACCCATGCCGCCAAGACCACCGGTCAGGATCCATTTGCCCTTAAGGTTGCCGCCATAATGCTGACGACCGGCCTCGACAAAGGTTTCATAGGTGCCCTGAACAATGCCCTGTGACCCGATATAGATCCACGAACCGGCCGTCATCTGGCCATACATTGCCAGACCTTTTTTATCGAGTTCGTTGAAGTGATCCCAGTTTGCCCAATGCGGTACAAGGTTGGAGTTGGCAATCAGAACGCGCGGCGCATCCTTGTGGGTGCGGAAAACGCCAACCGGTTTGCCCGACTGCACCAGAAGGGTCTGGTCGTCTTGAAGTTCCTTGAGGCTGGCAACAATCTGGTCGAAATCCTTCCAGGTGCGCGCCGCGCGGCCAATACCGCCATATACCACCAGTTCGTGCGGATTTTCGGCAACGTCGGGATGCAGATTGTTCATCAGCATGCGCATCGGCGCTTCGGTCATCCAGCTTTTGGCGGTGATTTCGGTTCCGGTTGCCGGATAGATATCACGCTGGTTGTGACGCGGATTGTTGGTCATGACTTGCCTCTTAGTGATGGGGCCAAATCGGCCAGTGTCTTCAGAATGTCGGTAAGATGCGTGCGCAGTTTTGCCGCACGGCTTTGGTCATAGGCCCAGGGTGCTTCCTCGGCCGAAAGGTATGTCGACTGTGCCAGTTCCATCTGGATGGCGTGCTGATTGATGTCGGGGCGACCGTAATGGCGGGTGGTCCAGCCGCCTTTGAAACGCCCGTTCAAAACGGTGCTATATCCCTCGGCCTGCGAACAGATTTCGGACGTCAGGGTCTCAATCATCGGATCACATGTTGTGCCCAGATTGGTGCCGATATTGAAATCGGGCAGGGTACCGTCAAACAGGAACGGGATGTTTGACCGGATCGAATGGCAATCATACAGGATCGCCACACCATGTTTGGCGCGCACCCGTTCAAGTTCGGCTGCCAGTGCCGCGTGATAGGGGGCGTGGAAATTGGCCGCACGGGCGGCAATATCGGCCTCGGTCGGGGCAACATCCCAGATGTTTTCCCCATCAAAATCGGTCAGCGGCACCAGGGTCGTGGTGTTCTGACCGGGATAAAGACTGACGCCTTCGGGGTCGCGGTTGGCATCAATCACATAACGATGAAAGGTTGCACGAACCGTTGTGACATTATCGATCAGTCCGTCATAAAGCGTGTGGATATGCCAGTCGGTATCGGCGAGCTCGCGCCCGCGATCATTCAGTTTGGCGGCAATATCATCGGGAACATGGGTGCCGGTATGGGGCAGTCCCAGAACAATGGGGCCATCGCCGCGTTTGATTTCAACGGGATTGGTCATGTTATGCACCTTCCCCGACTACGAAACCGGACAGTTTGGCAGCCGCAACCAGCGCGCCCCCGGTCACAAGGTCGGCCGCCTTGGCAAGATCAGGCGCCATATAGCGGTCTTCCTTGACGGTCGGGATATCCTTGCGCACGGTTTTAAGGACGTTCTGAAGACCGGCACTGGTTTTAAGCGGGGCTCGGAATTCAACACCCTGTGCGGCACAGATCAGTTCAACACCAAGGATATAGGAAAGATTGGCATTCATCTTTGCCAGACGGCGTGCGCCGTGGGCGGCCATTGATACATGGTCTTCCTGATTGGCACTGGTGGGTGTGCTGTCGGTCGAGCACGGATTGGCAAGATGCTTGTTTTCACTCATCAGGGCGGCTGTTGTGACCTCGGCAATCATCAGACCGGAATTCAGGCCCGGTTCCGGGGTCAGGAACGGCGGCAGATCGTGCGAAAGCGTCGGATCAACCATCAGGGCCACGCGACGCTGGGCAATTGCGCCGATCTCGGCAACGGCAAGGGCGATCTGATCGGCGGCAAAGGCCACCGGTTCGGCGTGGAAGTTCCCGCCCGAAACAATGCGCCCGTCTTCTTTCAGAACCAGCGGATTATCGGTAACCGCGTTGGCTTCGATCTCAAGCGTCTGCCCGGCAAAGCGCAGCAAATCCATGGCGGCGCCGGTGACTTGCGGCTGGCAACGGATACAATAAGGGTCCTGAACGCGGGTATCGCCTTCGCGGTGGCTTTCGCGGATTTCCGAACCTTCCATCAGATCGCGCATCGCACGCGCCACATTGATCTGGCCGGGATGACCGCGAAGAGTATGGATTTCATCAACCAGCGGGGCGGTCGAACCCATGATCGCATCGGTCGAAAGTGACGCGGTGACGATGGAACTCGCGGCATTGCGCCATGCCGAAAACAGCCCGACCAATGCACAGGCGGTTGAAAACTGTGTCCCGTTGATCAGGGCAAGGCCTTCTTTCGCACCCAGAACAACCGGGTTCAGACCAGCCTTGGCAAGGGCTTCGTCACCGGGCATGGTTTGGCCATCATAGACCGCTTCGCCCGCACCGATCATGACGGCGGCCATATGGGCCAGCGGGGCCAGATCGCCCGATGCGCCGACCGATCCTTGCGACGGGACAACCGGGGTCACACCGCTTGCCAGCATGCCTTCGATCAGTTCGATCAGGTCCCAGCGCACCCCCGATGCACCACGCCCAAGTGACAGCAATTTCAACGCCATCATCAAGCGCGTCGTGGCGATATCAAGCGGTTCACCCACGCCGCAGCAATGGCTCAGGATCAGGTTGCGCTGAAGGGTTTCGGTATCCTTGGCGGCAATCTTGACCGATGCCAGTTTGCCAAACCCGGTATTGACCCCGTAAACCGCATCCTCGCCTTCGGCAGCGGCACGGACCATGTCGCTGGCGGCCTCGACACCGGCCTTTGCCGACGGATCAAGTTTGACGGCAATCTGGTTGCGCCAGATATTTTCAAGATCGGCAAGCGTTGCTGCGGCGGGCGTCAGGGTTACGGTCATTTTGCATCCTTGTCGAATACAGGTTGTGGGGCGTTTCGTTTGTCTTATTCGGCTTTGCGGGCGACGGTCTCGCCGCCGAAAATTCGTTCAAACAGCGGGTTGAACCCGATGCGATAGGAAAGCTCGGCCGGGTGTTCGATATCCCAGATGGCAAGATCGGCACGAAGACCCGCCTTGATCTGTCCGGTATCGGAAAGGCCAAGTGCGGTTGCGGCATGTTTGGTCGCACCGCAAAGTGCCTCTTCCGGGGTCAGGCGGAACAGGGTGCAGGTCATGTTCATGGTCAGAAGGATCGACATCAATGGCGATGTGCCCGGATTGCAGTCGGTGGCAACTGCCATCGGCACGCCGTGCTTGCGAAAATCGGCAATCGGTGGCAACCGGGTTTCATGCAGGGTGTAAAATGCACCGGGCAACAGGACGGCAACCGATCCCGATTTTGCCATCGCCCTGGCGTCGTCTTCGTTGGCATATTCAACATGGTCGATTGAAATTGCACCATATTCGGCGGCAAGTCTGGTGCCTCCGATATTGGAAAGCTGTTCGGCATGGAGCTTGACCGGAATGCCAAGTTCGCGCGCAACGTCAAATACGCGTTTGATCTGATCGGGGTTAAAGGCAATGCCTTCGCAGAACCCGTCAACCGCATCAACCAGTCCTTCTGCGTGGGCGGCGCGCAGGGCGGGGATGCAAACCTCGTCGATGTAACGATCAGGTTCGCCCTTGAATTCGGCCGGGGTCGCATGGGCGCCAAGGAAGGTGGCTTTGATCCGGACCGGACGCAATGTCGCGATTTTGCGGGCCGCGCGCAGCATGTTGAGTTCGGTGTCTCGATCAAGGCCATAGCCCGATTTGACTTCGATAACCGATACCCCTTCGGCCAAAAGGGCATCAACCCGTGGCAGCGCGGTTTTTACGAGCTGGTCCACATCGGCCTGGCGGGTGGCGGTGACGGTTGAAACAA
Organism: Thalassospira sp. MCCC 1A02491; assembly: GCF_001613785.1. NCBI lineage: Bacteria > Pseudomonadati > Pseudomonadota > Alphaproteobacteria > Rhodospirillales > Thalassospiraceae > Thalassospira > Thalassospira sp. MCCC 1A02491. The sequence goes on from NZ_LPVX01000016.1 coordinate 23,687, forward strand.
TGCCGCCGCCAGCGCGCGCGATTTCTTCGTAGCTTGCCCCTTCAAGGCGCATTTCAAATTCAACCGCGCGGTTGCCGCCATAAACCACATGGGTATGGCAATCAATCAGGGCCGGGGTAATCAGGCGGCCTTCAAGGTCGCGGGATGCTTGCACAAGATATTTGGCGGGAACTTCATCATTGCTGCCGACCCAGTCGATCAAGCCGTCCTGAATGGCAATCGCACCACATTCAATCAGTCCGTAGCGATTATCATCCGTGATTGTGACGACTTTTGCATTTCTGAGCAGCATGCGAAGGATCACCCCTTGATAAGTCCGTTATTAACGATAATATGTCTGCACATAATATTTCTGTCAAGACGGGTATGGATTATGACGCTTCTTTGGGCAAATCAGGCACTTACCAGCAATGGCTGGGCGCAGGACGTCGCGGTAGAGGTCGATCAATCGGGCAAAATCAGCAATATTAAAGCCGATTCACCCGAACTGGCATCGACCGCCGATCATCGCGTCGGGGTTTTGTTGCCCGCTATCGCCAACCTTCATAGCCATGCCTTTCAACGCTCGATGGCGGGTCTGACCGAAAAACGCGGGCCGGACCCGCGCGATACCTTCTGGACGTGGCGTCAATTGATGTTCCGCTTCCTTGATCAGCTGACGCCTGATCATGTCGAAGCGATTGCGGCTTTCGTGCAGATGGAGATGCTGGAGGCCGGTTACGCCAATAATACTGAATTCCATTATCTGCATCACCGTCCGGGCGGGTATTTGTATGACAATATCGGCGAGATGGCCGAACGCATTGCCGCGGCTGCAAATATTACCGGTATAGGTCTGACACTTTTACCGGTTCACTATCAGTTCGGGGGCTGTGACAAGCGCCCGCTGGGACCAGGACAGATCCGGTTTGGCAACGATCCCGAGCAGTTCGCCAAATTGTATGAGGAATCGGTTCGCGCGGTCGCAAACCTGCCCGCCGATACCCGTATTGGCGTTGCCCCCCATTCCCTGCGCGCGGTTGGCCGTGAAGACCTGATTGCGACGACCAAGCTGTCCAAGGATGGGCCGATCCATATGCATCTGGCCGAACAGGTAGCCGAGGTCGAAGAAGTCGAGGCATCCTGGGGCAAGCGCCCGGTCGAGTGGCTTCTGGAAAATGCCGATGTAAATGTAAACTGGTGCCTGATCCATTGCACCCAGATGCAGGAACATGAAACCCTTGACCTGGCAAAGACCGGTGCGGTGGCGGGGCTTTGCCCGATCACCGAAAGCAGCCTTGGCGACGGTATCTTTGACGGTGTGCGTTATCTGGGGGCTGGCGGGGCGATTGGGGTCGGATCGGATTCCAATATCCGGATTTCGCTTTCGGAAGAATTGCGGACACTCGATTACAGTCAGCGCCTGCGCGACAAATCCCGTGCGGCCCTGGCAACACCGGAAAAATCCACCGGGCGGCGTTTGTATGATGCGGTGGCACAGGGCGGCGCACGTGCCGCCGGGCGCGATTGCGGACGGATCGAGATTGGTGCACTGGCCGATCTGATGGCGCTGGATGGCTCGGCTGTTGACCTGATCGGCCGGAAAGGCGATACGATCCTCGATACATATATCTTTGCCGGAGATGATCGCATGGTGCGTGATGTCTGGTCGGCCGGTCGCCATGTCGTGACCGAAGGCCGCCACATTGCCCATGACACGATCACCAACCGGTATCGTAAGGTGATGGAACAACTCAAGGAAGTGGTGTGAGCGCTTCGGAACAGACAAACTGGCAATCGGTCCATGATGAGGTTTTGCGCCGCATCCATACACGCGAATGGAAGCCCGGCGATCAGATCCCCAAGGAAGTCGAACTTGCCGAACAGCTGGGTTGCGCGCGTGCCACGGTGAACCGGGCGCTGCGCGAACTGGCCGCCGAAGGATTCCTTGATCGCAGGCGCAAGGCAGGCACACGGGTTGCCACCCATCCGGTCCGTCGTGCAAAGCTTGATATTCCGGTTATCCGTCTTGAAATCGAAGGCCGTGGACAGAAATACGGCTATGGCCTGTTGCTGACTGAACGCCGCACGCCGACACCGGAAATCTGCGCCAATCTTGGCGTCAGTGCCAAAAGCGACATGCTCCATATTTCGTCGCTGCATCTGGCCGATGGCAAACCCTATATGTTTGAAGAACGCTGGGTATCGATCAACACCGTTCCGGAAATTGTCGATGCCGATCTGTCAAAGATCAGTGCCAATGAATGGTTGGTTCTGCATGCCCCGTACACCAAGGGGGATATATCATTTTCCGCCGTGCTGGCATCCGAACTGGAAGCAAAGATATTGCGCACCCATGCCGGCGCGCCCCTGTTTCTGATGGAACGGACCACCTGGGAAAATGACGCCGGGATCACATCGGCCAGATTGCTTTTTGCGCCGGGCTACCGCATGCATTCGGCCATCTGATTTGCCGCAAATGCTGGTATCAGTTTCCTTGCCCTCTGCCGTTGTTATGACGGCCCGTTTGATTTCCGACAATGGCAAAGCGTTGCAGGTCGGGTGCGCGGCAGTCGCCATGGGGCGAGTGTGCTGGTCGTGATGCCATCGGTCCGTAAAATGCCGGGCCTCTGAGATAGTGGCAAGTTGCCGGATCATTGGCGGTTTCCGTGGCTTGGATGCTGGCTTTGCGCGCCCGGTTGGCGGGTGATACAGGGCCCGTTCGGCAGACAGAAAATCTGAAAACCCGGATCGATTAATCAGCGTTGCCCGATATTGGCGATTTGACAGCCTTGCATATTCCGCGTAAATGCAAACAATTCGCAATCGCTTTTGATCGCGATGTTTGACTGGTTTGTGGAATGGTTGCGACCCTGTGCGATAACGAACTTCTGACCGTGTTCATTGCCCGTCGGCATGAACTGGTGAAGTATGCGCGCGCAATCGTCGGTGATCAGGCCTTGGCCGAAGACATTGTGCAGGATGCCTATTTTCGGCTCGAACGCGCCCAGCAGGTCAAACTCGATGCCAAGCTGGACGAGCCGGTTGGTTATATTTTCCGTATTGTTCGCAATCTTGCCATTGATGGCCGTCGCCGGATCGGTCGTGAAAATGCCCTGATCCACGGGGATGGCACAGCATCAGCAGAAATGGTCGCCGAAGACACCCCTGATCCCGAAGAAAAGGCAATCGCACGCGGTGAATTGCGTCTTCTGGAAAAGGCATTGGCCGAGTTGCCGGAAAAATCGCGCATCGCACTTGAGATGCATCGTTTTGGCGGCTGCAAATATGCGGAAATCGCCCAACGCCTTGATGTTTCTATCGGAACTGCGCATTCGCTTGTTGTTGATGCGATCGAACACTGCAAACTGTTTCTGGCAAAAGGGAGATAGACGAGGAAAATCTGTCGGAAAATTTGAAAATCCGACGGGTGCCATTCGTTTATTGGACAGGAGAGAAATAAAAATGTGCCAGGACATGAAAGATACCCGCAAACAGCACCAAAAAGGTGCCTTGTGTCCTGTTGACACATGGAGAGACACAACGCCATGACGGAATTGACCCATCCCGGTTCTGCAAGTGAATGGATCGCCCGCCTGTCCGAGGATCCGGACAACGCGACCTTGCGCCGCGAACATGATGAATGGCTGGAAGCCAGTGCGCAAAACCGTGCCGACTGGGATGAGACCCTGCGCGTCTGGCAGATGCTTGAAATGACAGTACCGGTCCATAGCGCTGAATGGGAACTGTATCAGCAGGACAAAACCCCGCAACAAGACAGAATTTCACCCGCGCGTCAGTTACGCCCGGCAGATCACGCCGGTGCAGTCACCGGGGATAGTGTGGCCCGGATCAGCCCAGCATCACCGGAGCGCGCGCGGCGGTCATTTGTGCGGGCACGTACTTTCATCGGCATGTCGGTTGCGGCATTGGCGGCCTGTTTGCTGGTGGTGCTGATGCCCGGCTGGCTGACACAGTTTGAAGCGGATTATGCGACCGCAACCCACGAAACCGGGATTTATACCCTGCCGGATGGATCAAGACTGCATCTTGGGCCGGAAAGTGCGGTGGCATTTGATTTTTCAACGGATCGTCAGGTGACCTTGCTTGACGGGGAGGCGTTCTTTGAGGTTGTCCCGATGACTGAACGCCCGTTCACGGTGCAGGCACAAGGTATTAGGACCACGGTTCTGGGAACCGCGTTCAATGTGCGCAGCAGCGATTATGGTGTTGATGTTGCCGTCGAACATGGGCGTGTGCGCGTTGATGGCGACGCGCTGGGGGACGGGGCTGAATTGCAGGCCGGGGATGTTGCCCATATTGGCCCTGCCGGCGATGTCACGCGGCAATCGCTGTCGCCGGCACTGGTCGGGGCATGGCGAAACGGTCAGTTGATCGCCAAGGATCGCGCCTTTGCCGAAATGGTTGAAACGGTTGACCGCTACTATGATGGATGGGTGGTGATTTCGGATGCCGATTTGGCGCAAAAGCCGCTGACCGGGATTTATGATCTGCAAAATCCGAAGGCCGCCCTGCAGGTCATGGCCGATGCCCAGGGGGCAGAAATTCGCGAAATTTCGCCGTGGCTGATGGTGATTTCCCGCCGATAAAACAGGGGTTTGCGCGTTTTTTTCGTAAAAAGACGAAAATAAATTTGAAAATCGAGAACGCCCGCATCGTTGCTTGGTTAGATGGTGAATTTAAGTCGCATTTGCATTTCACCGGAATGTAAAACATACCAAGCGGAGAATATTGATGATGGGGGTTCAGTTGTCGGTCGTTAAGGGGAACTGGCGAAATCGCCTTGCGGTGACGACCGCGCTGTCAATGCTGGCACTTCAGGGGATGGCCACAGAGGCAAAAGCATCCGGCCTGCCAGCGACGGAGAAAAATCAGGAAGTTTCAAACCAGGAAATCGCACAGGCCGACGCCGTTCGCAGCTTTGACATTGAACGTCAATTGCTTGCCGATGCGCTGGCACTGTTCGGCCAGCAGGCTGGTGTCCAGGTTTCTGCAAATGGTGATCTGGTGCGCGGTGTGCAAACGCCAGGTGTTTCGGGGGATCTGCGCACCGAAGATGCGTTGCAGCGTCTTCTGGCCGGAACCGGGCTTTCCTATCGGATCGGATCGAACGGGGCGATCACCATCGTCAGTACCGCACAAGGTGATGCGGATGGCGCGACATCGCTCAGCCCGATCCTGGTTGAGGCAAATACCCATACCGATGACCACATTGGCGCGGCAGACCGCGCACAGTCGATCTATGTCACGCCCGAGGATTTTGAACGCCGCAATCCCCAAGACGTCAAGGACGTGTTTGCCGGCCAGTCCGCCGTGTCGGTTGGTGGATCGGTGCCGTTGAACCAGAAACTTTATGTCAACGCGATCGAGGAAACCAATCTTGCCATCAGCATTGATGGTGCGCGTCAGAACAACAAGGTTTTCCACCACAGCGGCACCAACCTGATTGACCCAAGCCTGCTTAAGGCCGCACGTGTTGATCCCGGCGTTGCCCCGGCAGATGCCGGACCGGCGGCACTTGGTGGTGCGATTGTCTATGAGACCGTCGATGTTGCCGATGTGCTGGAACCGGGTCGTTCGCTTGGCGGGTTTGCAAAGGCCAGCTACGACACCAATGGTGAAACCTTTACCAACGATCTGGCATCCTATGGCCGTGCCGGTGGTTTTGAGCTTCTTGGCTATTTCAAATGGGCCAAGGGCGATGATTACGAGGCAGGTAACGGCGATCAGGTTCCCGGTACCGAAGCCGATATGCGATCCGGGCTGATCAAGTCGGCCTATGAAGCACAAAGCGGTCACCGGTTTGAATTTTCCGGCGAACAGGTACGTGACCGTGCACGTCGTCCGTACCGTGCGAACATGACGGATCTGACCAACCGCGATCAGCCGGACGAGCTTGGCTATGACATGCGCCGGCGCAACTTTACCTTCAATTACGGGCAAAACGGTGCAGATGGTCTTTGGGATCCCAAGGCGGTTCTTGCCTATAGCGAGACCTATCTGTACGCGCCGCTGACCGAACAGGGTCGTGGCACCACCGGCAGTTTTTCCGGCAAGTTTGAAAATGATTTCAATCTGTCGGAACGCGATACGATTACGACCGGTGTCGATTTCTATCACGACACGGCCGAATATGACGGCCCGACGTCAGACCGCGAGGAAGAGGCAACCAATTTCGGTGGATATGCCCAGGCACGTCTTCAGCCGCTTGATCCGCTGCGTCTGTCCTTTGGTTTGCGCGGCGACAGCCAAAAATTTGTCGGTCTTGACGGCACCGAAATTGAAAATGAAGGGCTGAGCGGCAATGTCGCCGCCGCGGTTGATGTCACCGAGTTCCTGACCATCAATGCCGGTTATTCCAATGTCTGGGGCGGGATTGCACTGGCGGAAAACTATGTGATGAACCCGGCCTGGGATTACAGCAAGGGCGTCAAACCGGTCCGTGCGGAAAACTACACCACCGGATTTGAAGTTCAGCATGAAGGATTTTCGTTCAATGCCGGCATTTTCCGCAGCACATTTGACAATGCGCGTGATCCGGGCTGGAGCACCGGACCGTCGGTCGTCGTTGATTTTGAAACCCGGGGCTACAACCTTGGTGCCGGATATAACTGGGGTCCGGGCTTTGCGCGGGTAACCTATACCGACAGTGAAATCACCCTGAATGGCAGCCCGGCGGATTCAGATGGCACACAGTATCTTGGTGCACCGTTGGGTCGGGTCATTGCCCTTGAAGCAGCCCATATGATCGAAGGCATTAACCTGACCATCGGGGGCACGATTGATGCGGCGTTGAAAAACACCGATACCGCCGATGCCGGTGGCACAGCCCAGGAAGCCTATGAAGTTGTCGGGCTTTATGCCGAATACAAGCCCGAAGCGGCCGATTACCTGACATTCCGGATCGAAGCCAACAACATTTTTGATGAAGAATATGCCGATCGCGGAAGCTATGGGCAGGACTTCACCAATGTGGTCCCGCTTTATGAGCCGGGTCGTTCGTTCCTGCTGATGGCAAAAGCACAGTTCTGATCTTGCCAAAAGATAACCGGTCTTGCCGGGGCAGCGTTTGCTGCCCCGGATTTTGCTATTTCAAGGGTGGGTCATGACAGTTGTTCTGAAATCCTTATCTGTTCTGTTCTTCTTGATCGTGGCGATGACGACTGCGCGCGCCGAAACGATCGAGGTCACCGATCTTGCCGGGCGCAAGGTCACTATCGAATTGCCGGTCACGCGCCTGGTAATCAGCGAGGGACGCTATATCCCGTTGCTGGCATTGTTGCGCCCCGATGATCCGGTTGCCGGGATTGTCGGTATGATGACACCGCTGAGCTGGACCCATCCCGGACTTGAAACACAGCTTTATGAACGCTTTCCGCGGGCTGCGGACATTCCGTTGTTCGGGGGGCGCAATGAAGACAGCATTTCGGTGGAAAAGATCATTGATCTTGCCCCGGAACTTGCGATTTTCGGCCTGAATGATCATGGGCCCGGTGCAAAGAATGCCGAATTGATTGACCAACTGACCGCAGCGGGAACGAAGATCGTTTTCATCGATTTTCGGGCCGACCCGCTGCATAACACGTTGCCGTCGGTCAAATTGCTGGGGCAGCTTTTGGGCGCGGAAAAGCGGGCCGCGGAATATAGTGCATTTTATCAGCAACGGTTTGACCTGATCAAACAGCGTGTCGCCACGGCCAAAACCCGGCCGACCGTATTTTTGCAAGCCCATCCGGGGCGGTATGAATGCTGCTGGGGGATGGCTGACGGGATGCTTGGTCCGTTTGTCGGGATTGCAGGCGGGCTTAATATTGCCGATGCGGTTGCCCCCGGACCCACAGCACAACATACAGCCGAGTTTCTTCTGGTTGAAAACCCCGATGTGTGGATCGGGACGGCGTCGGGCATCTATGAGGAATTCATTGCCGGTGCAGAACCGGTCGCACTTGGCCCGGGCATGACGCGCGAAACGGCGTCTGAAAGCTTGACGCGCTATTTGTCCGCACCGGAATTTGCCGCTCTTGACGCGGTTCGAAACGGCCGGGCACACAGCATATGGCACAATTTCTATAATTCTCCGTTCAATATCGTCGCACTCGAAGCCTTTGCCAAATGGATCCATCCCGATCTTTTTACCGATATCGATCCGGTCGATACCTTGACCGAAATCTATGAGAAGTGGCTGCCATTCGAATTGAACGGCGTTTACAGCGCAACGGTTGATCATCAGAAATGAGTGTCGGGGAAACGTCGCTTTATCAGCGTTTCGGAACCATCCAGAAACGGCGGGTTCTGACGGTGGCGGGGCTTGCAATCGGGCTTGTTGCCATGCTTGCGCTGGATCTTTGGGCGGGCCCGGCGGGGCTTGGCTTTGGCGATATTGTGACCGGGCTTTTCTGGCCCGATCAGCTTGATCTGAGGCCGCGTATCATTTTGTGGGATGTGCGCCTGCCCGATGCGTTGATTGCGCTTGCGGTCGGGGCGGCCCTTGGACTGGCGGGGATTGAAACCCAGACCATTCTCGATAACCCGCTGGCCAGTCCGTTCACGCTTGGCGTGTCATCTGCCGCGGTATTGGGCGCAAGTCTTGCGATTGTTGTGGTTCCGGTCGTGCCATTGGTGGGCGAGACAGCGGTTCTTCCAGTGATGGCGATGGTCTTTGCGCTTGGATCGGGGGCCTTGATCCTGATGATTGTGCGATGGGCGAACGGGGCACGCGAAACGGTGGTTCTGTTCGGGATTGCGCTGGTGTTTCTGTGCAATGCGCTGACCGCGGGTTTGCAATATCTGGCCAGTGCAGAAGCGATTGCACAGATCGTTTTCTGGACCATCGGCAACCTTACGCGGGCGGGCTGGATTGAGGTCGGGCTTGTCAGTGCGTGTTTTGTGTGTGTCCTGCCATTTTCGCTGCGCCATGTCTGGGTGATGACATTGTTGCGCGGTGGTGAGGCCCACGCACGCAGCATGGGGATCAATGTCGGTCGATTGCGCATGTGGGTGATTTTGCGCGTGTCGGTACTGGCGGCATTCGCGGTTTGCTTTGTCGGCGCAATCGGTTTTATCGGCTTGGTCGGGCCCCATATTGCGCGGCTGTTGCTGGGCGAAGATCACCGGATGCTGGTGCCCGGTTCGGCATTGTGCGGGGCCTTGATACTGTCATGTGCGTCATTCCTGTCAAAGGCGCTGATCCCCGGTGTGATCATTCCGGTCGGTATTCTGACAGCGGTTGTCGGGGTTCCGGTGTTTCTTGGTCTTTTATCCGGGCGGAGGCATCGGGCATGACGGTATTTGGTGCAACCGGTATCACGGCAAAATATGGTCAGGTCACGGTACTTGACCAGGTTGATCTTCCGACCCTGAATGATAACGAGGTTCTTGGCCTTTTGGGGCCGAACGCGTCGGGAAAATCGACCCTGATGCGTTGTCTTTCCGGGGAAAAAAGCACGATCGGGCACATCACGATCGATGGGCGAACCCGTGCCGAGATGGGCCATGACGGATGGCATCACCGGTTGGCAAGCATGCCGCAATCGCCGCCAAACCCGTCGGCGCTTTTGCCAACCGAACTGATGTGGAGTACGGCACGCGCGCTTGATCTTGATGTTTCGGACCGCGAACTGGCCGATCAGATCGAAGGCATTTTTGCGCGGCTCGGGCTTTCGGAATTTGCGTTGTCGCCTTTGCATACCTTGTCCGGCGGCAAGCGGCAGCTGGTTGGATTGGCGCTTGCGCTGATGCGTGATCCGGATGTCTTGTTGCTTGATGAACCGACATCGGCACTTGATCTGCACTGGCGGATGGTGGTGCTTGATCTGGTGCGTGAACGGCTTTCGGATCGGGGCGGTGTGGTTGTTGCGGCGTTGCATGATCTTGATCTTGCGGCGCGCTATTGCGACCAGATCGTGCTGTTGCACGGCGGAAAGATCATTGCATCTGGCGGTCCGCAACATGTCCTGACACCTGCGAACCTGGCACGGGTTTACCGGGTGGAAACACGTGTGACCCTTGATTGCGATGGACGACCGCTGGTGCAGGTCATCAGGCCGCTTCGGGATGGTGAAGCGGCCTGATCAGATTGGTCTTTTCGGGTTTTATGCTCGTTTAAGGGTGCTGTCGCCGCCGGTCGTCAGGGACTGTGCATCATGCAGGCGGCGATAGGCCCCGTCTTTGGCCAGAAGGGCGTCGTGGCTACCCTGTTCGGCGATGCCGTCTTGGGTGATGACAACGATGCGGTTGGCATTGCGGATGGTGGCAAGGCGGTGGGCAATGACCAGGGTCGTGCGCCCCTGTGCCAGTTCATCAAGCGATTGCTGGATGGCGCGTTCGGTTTCGGTATCAAGGGCCGAAGTTGCTTCGTCCAGGATCAGGATCGGCGGGTTTTTAAGGAAAATCCGCGCAATCGCAACGCGCTGTTTCTGACCGCCGGAAAGCTTGACTCCGCGTTCACCAATTACGGTATCAATCCCGTCGGGCAGGGTCGCAATCAGATCATCAAGACGGGCCCGGCGTGCCGCATCGACGATTTCATCATCGCTGGCTGTCAGACGGCCATAGGCGATATTTTCGCGCAGGGTTCCGGCAAACAGGAAGACATCCTGTTGCACGATGCCGATCTGTTGACGCAGGGATTTCATGGTGATGTCACGGATATCGCAGCCATCAATCATGATGCGGCCACCAGTGACATCGTAAAAGCGCGGCACCAGCGAACACAGGGTGGTTTTCCCCGCCCCGGACGGGCCGACAAAGGCCACGGTTTCGCCGGCTTCGATCGCGATATTGATATTGTTTAGGATGGTGCGATCGGGGCTATAGCCGAAATCGACATTTTCAAACACCAGATTGCCCCGCAAAACAATGTCATCACGTGCGGTTGGCCGGTCGATAATGTCGGGCTCGGTTGCCATCAATTCCTGATAATTGCGGAAACCGGCAATGCCCTTGGGATAGGTTTCAACAACGGCTGCGATCTTTTCAAGCGGCTGATAAAACACATTGACCAGCAGCAGGAACCCGACAAAACCGCCGATGCTCAGCCCGCCGGTCACGACGTAATAGGTCCCGGCCAGCAGGATCACCACCTGAACAATGCGCATGCCCAGATAATTGATGGCAAGGCTGATCGCCATGATGGCATAGGCCTGAAGTTTGACGGTGCGATATTGTTCGTTGTCCTTTTGGAACAGGGCGCGTTCATGTTCTTCGTTGGCAAAGGCACGCACAACGCGAACACCGCCGACATTTTCCTCGATCCGGGCGTTGAAGGCGCGCACCCGGCCAAACTGGCTTTGCCAGTTGCGGGTCATATCGCCGCCAAACCGCACCACCAGCCACATGATCAACGGGGCAATGGTCATGGCAATCAGTGCAAGTGGTACATGCACCATGAACATCAGGATCAGCGCACCGACAAAGGTCATTACCGCGACAAACAGGTCCTCGGGGCCGTGATGGGCGACTTCACCGATTTCTTCGAGATCCTTGGTCACACGGGCGACCAGATGGCCGGTTTTCTGGTTGTCATAGAACCGGAAAGACAGCTTTTGCAGATGATCAAAGGCACGCCGGCGCATTTCCGTTTCAATGGTAATGCCCAGCACATGCCCCCAATAGGTGACAACCGCCATCAGACCGGTATTGATGACATAGACAATCAGCAAGCCGATTGCGGCAAGAACAATCAGAAACCAGTCCTGTTTGGGCAGCAACACATCGACGAAACCGGCAACCGCGACCGGAAATCCAAGCGCAAGAACGCCCGACAGAACCGCACAGCCGAAATCAAGCATAAACAGGCGTTTATGGGGCAGGTAATAGGAAAAGAATTCTTTGATCATCAAGGGGATTCCAAGAAAAAGTGGCCCCTTCTTCATATAGGAATGCTTCGCATTTTCATAGTCAAACTGTGCGAAACCGTGATGATCGTGCAATGGCCGGGATTCCTGAAATTACCGCCTGCCATCACCGGGACAGCAGGCGGTCATCAGATGCGTGGTGCGGCGGGTTTGGCGCTATTTCAACGCAACATAGGTTTGCCGGTCAAGGGTCGCGATGCGCACAGCACACGGGCAACCGGCCCGATCCCCGATCATGGCTTGAAGATCCCCGCCAAGGGTTTCAAGCAGATCCCGGGTGCGCTCGGGATGGGGCATGATATGCAATTCGATATTGATGGCGGGCTGATCGGCAAGACCGTAAACCGGGATCAGCGCCAATTGACAGGCGTTCGGGGCAACATTGAGCCGCTGGCACAGGATATCGCGAAGTTTGGGCAATGATCCGTGCAGTTCGGCCTGATTTTCGGTCCAGACGCTGTGATCGACATAAAGTTTGGCATTGGGCATGGGATTACCGGCGGTTTGAACATGGGGAATGGTTGAACGGTTTGGGCGCCTTTGCGACGCGGGGCTAATACAAAATCTGGATTTCCGGATCGATGACGACTTCAAGAAGCCTTGGACCGCTTTGCGCCATGAAGGACGCAAACCGGGCATCAAACTCATCAGATGACGTTACGCGTTCGGCCGGGCAGCCCATGCCGCGTGCAAGTTCGACAAAATCAAGTCCCCGAAGTTCGATCCCCGGCACATCGCGCACCTGCAAAACCTTGCTAAAGGATCGCATCGCGCCATAGCCCCCGTTATTAAGGATAATCACCGCAAGATCCTGATCATGCTGAACCGCAGTCCAAAGGGCCTGGGGCGAATACATGAATGATCCGTCACCGATCAGGCAAATGACCTTTTGATCGGGTTGGGCAAGCCCGAAGCCGACCGCACCGGGCAGGCCATAACCAAGCCCGCCGCTGGCCATGGTAAAGAAGCGGTTCCAGTTCGCAATACGGACATGATCCTGCAAGGCGGGGCGCACGGATGGGGTTTCTTCAAACAGAACCGTATCGTCGGTCATTTCCTGACCAAGGCGATGCAGGAAATAATCAGGCGAAATATGCGTGCCGCGATCCGGAACAGCCGGTTTCGGGCGGGCAAAAGGTTCGCTGCGTGCCGGGCGGGCATCAATCAGATCAGCCAGCATCGGTAACCCGAATGCAAGACTTCCGACGATACTGGTACCAAGCGGGGCCGAAGATGCGGCATCGGGATCGGTGGTCAGATGAATGATCGTAGTGTCACTGTCGAGCAGATCGGACGGGCCGGGCACGTGATAGGTAAAGACCGGTGCCCCGACAGCAATCACCAGATCATATTTGGTCAGGGTGCTTGAAACCTTGGCCGGGGCGGCGGGCAGGAACCCGGCAAACAGATCGTGATTTTCGGGGAATGTAACCCGTGCAGCAAAGGGGGCGGCATAAACCGGGGCCTGAAGACGTTCGACCAGACGGACCAGCGCATCACCCGCACCTTCTTCGTCAACTTCAGCGCCAACCACAAAGGCAATCGATTTTGCAGATGAAATGGCAGTGGCCGCATCGGAAATCATGCGCGGATCAGGCGCGGTCTTCGACGATATCTGGCGCGGGGCAAGCGGTTTGCACCGCACGTTCCAGTCATCGGCAGGAACCGAAACAAAGGTCGGACCATAAGGGCGCTGCATCGCAATCCGGTAGGCATGGGCAATGGCGGCGGGCACATCTTCGGCCCGGGCGGGTTCGATGCTGTATTTCACATAGGGTTTCGGAAAATCGGCGGCATTGCTGGCACCAAGAAACGGCTGATTGGGAAGCAGTTCACGCGATTGCTGACCGGCAATGATCACCATCGGTGCCCGGTTGCGATAGGCCGTATAGACATTGCCAAGTGCATGCCCAAGGCCGGCGGCCGAATGGACATTGACAAAGGCCGCCTTGCCGGTGGCACGCGCATAACCGTCAGCCATGCCAACAACCGATGCTTCATGCAGGCCCAGCACATAGCGAATATCCTCAGGCCAGCGATCGAGCATGGCCAGTTCGGTTGATCCCGGATTGCCAAAAAACGTATCGACCCCGACAGAACGGAAGAAATCGAACGTTGCTTCGCGAACGGTTGTCCAGTCACCGGATTTTCGGGCGTTAAGTGAAGATGGCATGCGTTGGCATCCTTGGCTGCGATGAGGTGGCGAAAAGGGGCCGGTTGCCCATACGGATCGGCAACCGGCAAACTGGATCGATCAGGTCAGATCAAGACGTGCCTGACCCGATCAGAAGCGTGAAAATCAGACCCTGTCAGGTCAGAACGGATAATGCTGATGGGGATCTTCGATGGTGATCCAGCGCAGTTCGGTGAACTGTTCCATGCCCTGCAAACTGCCGAACTTGCCATAGCCCGATGCCTTCACCCCGCCAAATGGCATCTGGGCTTCGTCCGCAACCGTCGGGCCATTGATATGGCAGATACCCGATTCAATGGCATCGGCGACACGCATCGCACGGGTGATATCGGATCCGAACACCGATGCCGACAGGCCGTAGGCATTGTCATTGGCCAGTTCGATGGCGTGATCGGCATCGCGGGCACGCAGCACCGCGACAACCGGACCGAAACTTTCATCCCGGTAGATGTCCATATCCGGTGTGACCTTGTCGACAATGGTTGCCGGCATGATGGTGCTGTTTTCAGGAACGCCGCCCGATGCAATGACAGCCCCCTTGCGCGTCGCATCATCAACCAGATGACGCACCCGATCGATGATGTCGCGATCAACGACTGATCCCAGAATGACATCCTGCTTGGTGGCATCCCCGCAGGTCAGGGATTTGGCCTTTTGGGCGAAGCGGCGGACAAATTCATCGGCAATGCTGTCATCGACAATGATGCGCTCGGTCGACATGCAGATTTGCCCCTGATTAAGGAAGGCCCCGAATGCGGCGGCATTAACCGCGGCATCAAGATCGGCATCTTCAAGAACAATCAGCGGCGCCTTGCCACCCAGTTCAAGCAACACGGGTTTAAGATGCTTGCCGGCCTGTTCGGCAATGATGCGCCCGACCCGGGTCGATCCGGTGAAATTGATCCGTTTGACATCGGGATGGGCAATCAGAGCCGAGACAACCTCGGGCGCGTCATCGGCGGAATGGGTAATGACATTAAGCACCCCCTTGGGCAGGCCGCCGCGCTGGAAAACTTCGGCAATCAGGCGGTGGGTATGCGGGCAGCGTTCGGATGCCTTGAGCACCACGGTATTGCCACAGGCAATCGCCATGACAACCGCACGCACCGCCAGAATAATCGGCGCGTTCCAGGGTGCCATGCCCACCAGTACACCAACCGGGCGGCGCACCGACATGGCAAGAGAGCCCGGCTTGTCGGTCGGAATGACTTCACCCTTGAGCTGGGTGGTCATGGCGGCAGCTTCGCGGATCATGCCCGATGCAACTTTGACATTGAAGCCAAGCCAGACCTTGGTTGCACCGGTTTCCTGTGCGGCGATCTGCATGAAGTCGGCAACAGCAGCCTGAAATTCTTCGGCAACCTTGAGCAGGATGGCGCGCCGTTCCGACGGGCCGGTTTTCGACCAGGTCTTGAACGCGTCGGCCGCGGCCTTGACTGCAAGGTCGACATCGCCACTTTTGGCTGCGGGTGCGGTTGTCACGACCTCGCCGGTGACGGGGTTCTTGCGATCAAACATTTCATTGCTGATCGATTGGGTCGGGGTGCCCCCGATAAGCATGTCGATATTCATTGCGATTTCCTTCCCTGTGCTGCGCAAATTCGGTGTTGCAGCGTTTTATGATGGTTGATGTGCCGGGTGTTTCATGCTGTGCGTCATCCCGATCAGGTTTCGGGCACCAGAATGAAGTCAAATTTCGATACCCATTTTGTGACGCCATCCGGGTTGGGTTCGAACGGGGCAACAAGGGTTTCCTTGACGCCAAATACCGTGTCGGATGCCAGATACGGGTCGTCCCCTACAAAGGTGTGGGTCACCAGTTTCTGATATCCCGGTGCGGTAACCAGAAAATGGGTATGGGCCGGGCGAAACGGATGGCGTCCAAGGGCAGCCAGCATCTTGCCAACCGGGCCGTCATCGGGGATCGGGTAGCTGACCGGTTTGATACCGACGAAACTGTATGCGCCGTCCGAACCGGTGACGAAGATGCCGCGATTGTTCCATTTGGGCTGACTGTCAGGTTGCTGGACGTCGTAAAAGCCATCGGCATTGTCCGACCAGACATCAATTTTAGCCCCTTTGACCGGATTGCCATCCAGATCAAGAACCCGCCCGGTAAACAGGCAAGGTTCGCCTTTGCCATCAAGCGAGATGCTGTCGCCCATCTGTCGGGCCGGCGCGTCCTTGACGTGGAAGGGACCGAAAACAGTGTTTTCGGTGGCACCGTCCGGGCGCCGGTTATTGATCGCATCGACCAGCATCGAGACACCGAGAACGTCGCTTAGTAGAATGTATTCCTGGCGTTCGGTGCTACAGATCTGACCGGTTTTGGTCAGAAACGCGATGGCGCTGTTCCATTCGTCTTCGGTCAGTTCGACTTCCTTGACGAAGGCGTGCAAATGTTTGACCAGTGCGGCCATGATGGTTTTCAGACGCGGGTCAATGTCATCGCCCATCCGGGCATTGACGGTCTGGGCTGAATTTTCTTCGGTGAAAAAGCCGGTCATGATGTGACTCCCGTTTCTGGACGAACCCCGTCATAGGCATTTTGCAGCAGGGCCCGAATGGCCCGGCGTTCGATTGCGACAGGATTCCAGTAGGGATTTTGCACAGCCAGATCAGCAACCCGGTCCAGATCAGGCTCGGCAACGCCAAGGGATTTCAAATCCGTCGGTGCGCCAAGTTTTCCGGCAAAATCAAAAAGCCCGCCGCCAGCGGTATCGCTGCCAAGAATGGCAGCAAGCGGGGCGAGTTTTTCAGGTGCAGCGGCTTCGTTATAAGCGGTGGCATGCGGAAGTATGATCGCATGGGTCGCCGCGTGCGGTAAGTTCAGGGTACCGCCAAGAGTGTGACAAAGTTTGTGATGCAAGGCCATGCCAACCTGTGCCAGCACCGCCCCGCATGTCCAGGCCCCGAACAGCGTGTTTTCACGGGCAACCAGATCATCAGGCGATGACACCACCACCGGAAGACCGGTGACAAAGGCCCGCAAACCCGAAAGTGCAAGTTCACTTGAAAGGCGGTTGGCATCGCGGGCGTAAAGGGCTTCGACCGCATGCGCCATGGCGTTCAGACCGCTTGTGACAGACATCGGAACCGGCAGGCTGCGCACAAGTTCCGCGTCATAAAGGATGGCTTCGGGCTGGACGCTTTCGGATTTCAGGGTCGATTTGACCCCGTTTTCGGTCTGCCCCAGAACCGGGGTTGCTTCGGACCCGGCATAGGTGGTGGGCAACACGATTTGCGGCAGATCGGTGTGATAGGCAATCGCCTTGCCCAGTCCGATCGTCGATCCGCCACCAATGGCAATCACGCAATCTGCTTTGGATTTCTTGACCGTTTCCAGCGCATCCCGGGTAATATCAACCGGCGTGTGCATGGTGGCGCGGGTATAAAGACCGGCTGCGCGACCGGCAAGCGTGTCAATAAGGGCTTCGCCCTGATCAACCTGTTCCGGAGTGGTCAGAACCAGTGGCCGTTTTGCCTTGATCGCATCAAGTTCGGGGCCAAGGTCGGAACGCCCGCCCTTTTGGAAACGGACCTGGACGGGGGTGCCTTGGCGGTCAAAGCCCACATTGAAAATCGACATGGATCACACCGCCTTTTTCTGGAAACCGGCGACATTGCGATACCCGGCTGCGACCTGTTCGAGTTCTTCGGGCGTGATCAGGTCTTCGATCCGGTCATCGGGGCCGGTGACACGTGATGCCGCGATATCAAGAACCCGTTCGGGGCCGCCCTGACGGTTGCTGAGAACGACATTGGCCGTAGCGGGACGACGGTTGTTTTCATAGGCCAGAAGCCCGTCGGGGCTGTTTTGTTGCCCCAGACATTCGGCCAGCATATGGGCATCAAGAATGGCCTGGCTGGCCCCGTTGGCGCCGATCGGATACATCGGATGGGCCGCATCCCCCAAAAGGGTCACCCGCCCATCGGTCCAGAAATCCAGCGGGTCGCGATCAACCATCGGGAATTCGGTGACGATGTCGGTTGCTTCCATGATGGCGGCGCAATTCATGTCCGCCATCTGGAATTCGCGAAATGGCGTGATGTAATCAATCGTTGCGCCGCGGGTCCAGTCGGCATCGTCAATGTGGCGCGGGCTGCTGTGGCGCAGTTCCGCCACCCAGTTTGTCAGTGCCTTGCCCTGTTTGCGCAGTTTTTCACTGATCGGGTAGGTGACGAATTTTACATCGTGATCCCCGGCAATCACCATGGTTTTGCCATCGCCGATCATGTCCATTTCAACAGCACCGCGGAACATCATGGTGCCTTCATATTTCAGCGGGCCTTCGTCGGGATGCATTTGCTGGCGGATTTGGGAACGCAGTCCTTCTGCGCCGATCAGGAAGTCGGCGGCAAATTCCGATCCGTCCTGAAACAGGACGGTCACCCCGTCGTCATTCTGACGATAACCGGTCGCCGGGATGCCGGTCTGAACCGATCCGGGGCCGACACGGTTATGGACTTCGGACAGCAACAGAAACTGCAAGGCACCGCGATGAATTGAATATTGCGGGGCGGGAAAGCCTGCTTCGACGCAACGCGGGTCGGACTGGATCACATGACCGTATTTGGTGCGATATTCGATGCAGCGGGTGCGAATGCCGGTGAAGTCAAGTTTGTCACCCAAGCCAAGATCATGCAGCAATTTCGACGAATGGGGCATGACATTGATGCCGACCCCCAGCGGTTTGATTTCCTTTACCGCTTCGAAAACTTTCACATCGAAGCCCTTGCGATGTAGATAAAGTGCCGCCGTCAGGCCGCCAATGCCAGCGCCCGCAATTGCAATGGTTGTCATGGATGTTCTCCCGATTTAGCTTGGTATGCCTTGTTTTTCTGACGAAAGAGTGCAAAGTCTTCCGTGCGCCATGTTGCGGTGATTGTTCCGCGACACGGGGTTTCGAACAAGCCACGCAACGGATTTAAAATTTCAATATTTCAACATTTGGATGGCCGATGACCCAGACGCATCTTGATCGGGAACGCTATGTTTTGGGGGATCCGTCCGATCATGTCGGCTTTTTGAATTGCGAACGTATTGTCGAGCGCAGCCATATTCACGGCTGGTCGGTCGAGCCGCATTATCACGAAGGTCTGGCCCAGATGTTTGTGTTTGGCGACGGACGGGTGAAGGGGCAAATCGATTATCTGTCACGCGACATCGTCGGGCCGGCCATTGTGTGGTTGCCCGCACTTTGCAGTCATGCCTTTGACTATCAGGTTGGCATGAATGGCTGGGTGATCACGGTTCCGACCATTGATGTGATGCGGATTGGCAAACATAACAGCTGGTGCCAGAACTGGATCGGGCGCCCGCAACTGGTTGTCGGGGCGTTGCATCGTGATCTTTTGACCGAGACGCTCGGACTGGTTCAGCAGGTTGAAAAGGAACATAAAAAACTGGGCGAGGAGCGCAATGTCGCACTCGAATCCCTGTTCATGTTGTTGCTGATTTCGCTTAATCGCGGATTGTCGGCCAACCCCGATTTCAATGATCAGTCATCGGGCCGCCAGCAGCAACTGGTCAACCGGTTCCAGACCCTGCTTGAACAGCACGAAACCGACAAGTTTTCGGTGGCCGATTATGCCGGCATGTTGTCGGTTACCACCACCCATTTGAGCCGCACGGTCAAGACGGTTACCGGCAAAACAGCCGGGGAAATGATCAGTGACCGCCTGTTGCTGGCTGCCAAGCGCAAGCTGGTTTTTTCCGATCTGCCGATTTCCGAGATCGCCTATATGCTTGAATTTTCAAGCCCGTCCTATTTCACCCGGTTCTTTTCCGCCCAGGCCGGGGAAACACCGCGCCAGTTCAGAACCCGGATGCGTGAAAGTTCCTGACCGCCTTGTCGGATGGCTGGTTAACTGGGGGCAAACGGGTTTGGATTGCGGGTGTTGGCGGGGGCATGCAGGACAGAGGGTTCTGCGCCAGAGACGCCGGCGCCGGAAGGGGCCAGTACGCCAGACCATTGGGTCACGCAGCCTGCTGCATCCGGGCCGATGGCCCAAACAGGTTTGGGGGTACTGTTATCCGTTTTTGGGGCGGGTACTGGCGCGTTTGATCAGTTGCGCACCAACCAGCACCTTGACCGCAGGGGGCATGGTGTCGGCATTGATCAGCTCATCAAGTACCGTGATCGCCATGCTGCCGATTTTGCGTTTGGACACATCAATGGTGGTCAATGGCGGATCGAGTGTGATGCTCATGGGAAGGTTGTCAAAACCGATCACCGAGACATCATCGGGCACCTTGTAGCCTTTTTCCTTCAGCGCCTTGGTAAAGCCATAGGCCATGATGTCATTGGCACAGAAATAGGCCTCGGCGATGTCATTGCCCAGGGCATCAACGCTGTCTTCATAGGCCGATGACAGCGTTGATCCGATCGACAGCACATGTTCAGGGGCCACCGGCAGGCCAAGGGTCGCCATATTGCTGATAAAGGCGTCCTTGCGCAGGGCAAAGTTCCGGGTCTGGGTTTCACTGCCGACATAGCCAATTTTAGTAAAACCAAGACTTTTTAGGTGCTCAAGAACGGTGTAAACCGCGTCGCCATTGTTCATATCGACAAAATTGGCTTCGACCAGATCATAGAAAGTATCAATAAAAACAATCGGTAAGTGCAGATCCTGGATTTTCTGAATGTCTTCGCGGCTTAATTCCGTGCCCAGGACGATGACGGCGGTCGCATCCGAGGTCGCGAGAATGTCGGTAATGTCGTCTGCGCTGACATTCTCGTAGCTCAGGACCTGTAATTTGTAGCCCCGACTCGTCGCTTCTTGCGACATGCCATCAATGTAATCGGAAATGAAGTGGCTGTGGTCGCGGTTAACCGTATGACCGTGCTTGGCAATCTTGAGAAACTTGATGGTTTTCTGGGTTGTTGCGCGTTTTTTCGGTGTGCGCGGCGTGTAGTTCAGGGATGACACGACCTCAAGAACCCGCGAACGGGTGGTTCCGGAAATTTCGCCTTTTCCATTCAGCACGAGCGACACGGTAGACGGCGAAACGCCTGCACGTTCGGCAATCTCTTTGATCGTGGTTTTATTGTTTTTTTTCATATGGTTGTCCCCGGGGTCCCGTCCCTGAATTTTTCTTGTTTAGTTTGTTTAATAAACATTCTGCACGGCGCAATGCAACCTTGCACTGAGTATTTTAGTGAAAGTGCCTGCTTGCCAACATAAAAATGAGTTGGTAGTTTTAGTCAACAAAACAAAAAATTTACTAAACGCATAAGGGAGGATTTATGCGTACCAAAGACGGGCATTTCACTGTCCTGGTGGCACTTATTGTGGTGCTCATGACAGCTGGCGCCATTGTATCTGGTGGGAACTATCTCTCATTGTTTAACTTGCAGTCGATGGCCGGTCAGGTGCCGGAAATCGGGTTGCTGGCGATCGGTGTCATGCTGGCAATGTCGGTGGGCAATGGCGGTATCGAACTTTCGGGTATTGCGCTTGCCAATCTGTCCGGCGTTGCTGCGGCAACGCTTGTTGCCGGTCACTTTTCGGCATCAAGCGACCCGGGCATGTTTTCGCTGTTCTTCATTCTGGTTGCGCTGGCGGTCGGGCTGCTGGGCGGTTTGCTGAATGGATTGCTGATCGCCTATCTGAAAATCACGGCGATCCTTTGCACCCTTGGTACGCAGATGTTCTTTATCGGACTGGCGGTGGTTCTGTCCGACGGGCGGTCGGTGCGTGTTGGTGCGCCAGGCCCGCTTTATGAAATCGGCAACGGGTTCCTGTTTGAAATCCCGATCAGCTTTCTTCTGTTTATTGCGGTTGCCTGTCTGATCGGTTTTGTTCTGCGCTATACGCCGTTCGGGCTGTGGCTGATGCTTAACGGATCGAACCCCAAGGCGTCCGAATATGCAGGTTTTCCGCAGAACAAGGTGATTATCGCGACCTATACGGTCAGCGGCGTTCTGTCATCGCTGGCCGGTATTATCATCGCGGCACGAACCATCAATGTGAAATGGGACTACGGCACATCCTATCTTCTGGTGGCCATCCTGATTGCCGTCATGGCCGGGGTGCGTCCGGAAGGCGGATATGGACGTGTTGTCTGTGTGGTCCTGTCTGCCATCGCCCTTCAGATGATGTCGAGCATGCTCAACTTCATGGGGCTTTCCAACTTTGTCCGCGATTTTGCCTGGGGTGCCTTGCTTCTTGGCTTCCTGGCCATCGGACGGTTCCGTCTGACGGACTTCTTCAGTCCGCAATTTCGCGCGGTCACGGCATCTGTGCAACGCCCTCAAGCACGGAAATAAAAACAAGGAACGAGGGCACTGTCTGCCTAACAGAATTTTCCAATTCGGGAGGAAAACAATGAAAATTTCGACACTTTTGAAAAGCTCTGCCTTTGCGGTTGCTGCCCTGTCCATGGTCGGCGTTGCCGCACCGGCATCCGCACAGGATGGCAAGGCCATCACCACGGTTGTTAAAATCAGCGGTATTCCGTGGTTTGACCGTATGGAAACCGGCGTAAACAAATTCGCCGAACAGAACCCGGAAATGGACATTCGCCAGGTCGGTCCGGCAACTGCGGATTCCGCACAGCAGCTTCAGATCGTTCAGGATCTGGTGGCAACCGGTGTGGATGCGCTGGCGGTTGTGCCGATGGATCCGGATATTCTTGAAGGTATTCTGGGCCGTGCGATGGATCGTGGCACGATCATCGTCACCCACGAAGCCGACAACCAGGCGAACACCCACGCCGATATCGAGGCATTTGACAATGCCGATTACGGTGCGGCACTGAACGAACGTCTGGCCCAGTGCATGGGCGGCGAAGGCAAATGGACCACCTTTGTCGGTTCGCTGGGCAGCCGTACCCACATGCAGTGGGTTGGTGCCGGTGAAGAAAATGCCAAGAAATATCCGGGCATGGAACTGGTTGATCCGAACAATGAATCGTTCGATGACGCCAACGGCACCTATGAAAAGGCCAAGGAAATCCTGCGCAAACATCCCGATATCAAAGGGTTCCAGACCTCGGCTGGTAACGATGTTCTGGGTGTAGGCCGTGCAATCGAAGAAGCAGGTCTGGCTGGCAAGGTTTGCCTGGTCGGTACCGGTCTTCCGAACCCGTCGGCAGCGTATCTGGATTCCGGTGCCATCACCGCGATCGGTTTCTGGGATCCGCAGAAAGCCGGCATGGCGATGAATGCGGTCGCGAAATTCATGCTCGAAGGCAAGGAAATTACCGACGGTATGGATCTTGGTGTTGAAGGCTATGAAAGCGTCACCGTCAAACCGGGTGCAGGCAAGGGTCTTCTGATTGTTGGTAACGGCATGGTGCTGGCCGACAAGGACACCTACAAGGACTACCTTTTCTAAGATCACCTGATGCCAGTGGTCCGGCGCAACGCACAATGCGCCGGACTGCATGGCTATGCCTGACAGAAACGTCAGCAGAAAGGGAATAACTGGTGACCAAGCAAGATCCGCAAAATCGCTGCTTCCTTGAGCTGCGAAACATCCACAAACGGTTTGGCGGTGTGCATGCCCTCAGAGGGGTGGACATGTCGCTTCAGGCTGGTGAGGTCTATCACCTGCTTGGTGAAAACGGATGTGGCAAAAGTACCGTAATCAAGATCATGGCTGGTGCGCATCCGCCCAGCGAAGGACAGATCATTCTTGATGGCGAGGTTCATGATGAACTGACGCCGATCCAGTCACTCGATTTCGGGATCGAGACGGTTTATCAGGACCTGTCGCTGATCCCCAATCTGACCGTGATGGAAAATGTTGCGCTTGGCGAGCAGCTTGTCGAAGGCCATGGTCGCCTTTTGCGCACGCTTGACCGCGCACGTTTGAAAGAAACCGCAACCAAGGCCCTGTCGCAGGTCGGGCTGAATGTTACGGCGGAACTGTTGTCGACCATTGTGTCTGACCTTCCGCTTGCCATTCGTCAGCTTGTGGCGATTGCGCGCGCCATTGCGTGCGAAGCGCGCCTTGTGATCATGGATGAACCGACCACGTCGCTGACCCGGCGCGAGGTCGAAAACCTGATTGATGTGGTGTCAAAACTGCGGTCGCGAAATGTGGCCGTGCTGTTCGTTACCCACAAACTCGAAGAATGTTACCGGATTGGTGGCCATGCCATCGTCTTCCGTGACGGCCAATGCGTTGCCCAGGGGCCGATCAGCAATTACAGCCGCACGGATCTTGCCGAACTGATGACCGGACGCAAGATCAGCGAAAAACGTTATCGCACCGGGGCGCCATCGGCCGAAACCCTGATGGTGCTGGATCGTCTTGAAGTACCCGGGCGTTTTCGCGATGTCAGCTTCAAACTGCATAAGGGCGAGGTTCTTGGCATTACCGGGCTTTCGGATTCCGGCAGGAACGAACTGGCACTGGCGATTGCCGGGATCAAACCGGCGGCCGGTGGTTCGATTTCGGTCAATGGTAAGCCGGTGCGCATCCACAGTGCGTCGGAATCAATTGATGCGGGGATCGGCTATGTCCCCGAAGACCGCCTGTCGGAAGGCCTGTTTCTTGACAAGTCGATCTATCAGAATGAAATCGCGCTGATCCTGCGCAAACTTGCCAGCAAGTTCGGCATTCTCGACATGAAAAAGGGCAAGGAAATTGCCCGCGACATTTCCGAAAAGATGCGCCTGAATACCGCAGATATCGAATTGCCGGTATCGGCGCTTTCGGGTGGTAACCAGCAGCGCGTTCTGATTGGCCGCTGGCTGAGCATCGATCCGGAAATTCTGGTGCTGCACGGGCCGACGGTCGGTGTCGATGTCGGATCAAAGGATGCGATTTACCAGACCATCCAGAAAATGGCCGAACAGGGCATCGGACTTGTCATCGTCAGTGATGACCTTCCCGAACTTTTGCAGAATTGCGACCGCATTCTTGTGATGAGTGCCGGTGAAATCGTCGCCGATTTGAACGGCGCGGGCGCAAATGAAGACGAGATCTACCAGGCGATGCTTGGTTCAGTACAGGAAGGTGCAGCATGAGTGCGGCTGGAACCTCGCATAATCAGGCCGCGGCAAATGCCGGGCCGGGCGGCGGATTGAGCGGTCTGATCGCCAAACGACCGGAATTTGTCACCCTTGTTTTGCTGATGGCGATCTGTATCGCCGTGACGATTGCCAATCCGGCATTTTTGCAGCCCTCCACCCTGATTGATATCGGGCGGGCAAGTGTCGTGACCGGGCTGTTTGCGCTGGGCGTGTTTGTCATTCTTGCGGCGGGCGGGATTGATGTTTCCTTTACCGCCATTGCTGCATTGACGATGTATTCGATCACGCTTCTGGTTCAGAAATATGCGCCGGATCTGTCGATTGTTGTGGTGTTTGCCATTGCGATTGCCGGCGGTGTGTTTCTGGGCGTTGTGAACGGTTTTCTGGTTTATACGCTGCGCGTGCCATCGCTGATTGTGACCATCGGGACGCAATATTTCTTCCGGGGCGGGTTGCTGGCCTTTATCGGGACAACCTGGATCATGGAACTGCCCGGGGAGATGGCGACATTCGGTCGTTTGTCGCTTCTGGAATTTGAAACCGCGAATGGCGCGATTGTCAGTCTTCCGGTCTATTTCCTGATTCTGCCGGTGGTTGCGGTTCTGACCTGGTGGATCATGCGGCGTACCCTGATGGGGCGGGCGATCTTTTCACTGGGCGGCAATCCGGAAGTCACCGCACGCCTGGGTTACAACGTCAAAATCGTTCACCTGTTTGTTTTTGGATATGCCGGTGCATTGGCCGGTCTGGCGGGGATTGTCCATATCACCGCGAACCGGCTGGCCAACCCGTTTGATCTTGTCGGAACCGAGATTTCCGTGATCGCAGCCGTGGTACTTGGCGGGGCGCGGATCACCGGGGGAACCGGGTCGGTTATCGGCACCATGCTGGGTGTTTTGCTGGTGGTTGTTGTCGACAACGTTCTGGTGATGGTCGGCATTCCCAGCACCTGGCAGCGTGTGTTTGTCGGCGCGTTCATCCTGCTTGCCGCGGCCTTCTTTGTCACCCGACAGCGCAAATTCAAACCTGCGAAATAAAAGAGAAAATCATGAAAAAGTTTCTGAATGATCCCAAGAATTTCGTCGATGAGATGCTTGAGGGTATCTATCTCGCCAACAGCGACGTCACCTATGTCAATGATGACAAGCGCTGCTATGTAAAAGCATCCCCGAAACCGGGCAAGGTCGGCATTGCGACCGGTGGCGGTTCGGGTCACCTTCCGCTGTTTCTGGGTTATGTTGGCGAAGGTATGCTTGATGGTGCGGCCGTAGGCGGCGTGTTCCAGTCACCCAGTGCCGAGCAGATGCTCGAAGTCACCAAATATATCGATCAGGGTGCGGGCGTTCTTTATATCTATGGCAACTATACCGGCGACATCATCAATTTCGATATGGCGACCGAACTGGCCGACATGGAAGACATCAAGGTTCTTTCGGTTGTCGGCAATGACGATGTTGCATCATCCGTGGTTGGCGAAGAACACAAGCGCCGTGGCGTTGCCGGGATTTTCTTCCTGTATAAGGCCGCCGGTGCCGCATCCGAAGAAGGCATGTCACTTGAAGAAGTCGCCCGCGTTGCCGAAAAGGCAAAGGACCGCACGCGTACCATCGGTGTCGCGTTAAGCAGTTGCGTGATCCCGGAAATCGGCAAGCCGTCCTTTGAAATCGGTGCCGATGAAATGGAAATCGGCATGGGTATCCACGGCGAAAACGGCATCAGCCGCAAAAAACTGACCGCTGCCGACCCGCTGGTTGACGAGATGATGGACAAGATCTTTGCCGAACAGGATTACAAGGCCGGTGACGGCGTTGCCATCCTGGTCAACGGTCTTGGCGGCACCCCGCTTGAAGAACTTTATATCCTGTTCCGTCGCGTCCATCAGCTGATGAGCGAACGCAAGGTCAACGTCAAGCATGTCTGGATCGGCGAGTTCGCGACATCAATGGAAATGGCCGGGGCATCTGTTTCGGTGCTGCATCTTGATGACGAACTTGATCGTCTGATGGCGGCCAAGGCCGACACCCCGTTCTTCAAACATTTTGCCAAGTAAGCCGAGGCCAAGATGGACAAGATTACCAGCGGTGATATCACCGCATTGTTCGAAGCCCTGCACGCGACGTTCCGTGACAAACGCGATGAACTGATCGCCCTTGATGCCAAGGTCGGTGACAGCGATCTGGGCATCACGATGAATAATGCCTTCGAAGCGGCAGCGGCAACGGTCACCGCCCAGACCGATACACCGATGGGCAAACAGTTCATGCTGGCCGGTGCGGCAATGGCAAAGGCCGCCCCGTCAACCATGGGGACGCTGACCGCGACCGGTTTCATGCGCGGTGGCAAGGCGCTTGGCGATGCCGATGCAATCGGTGCGACCGAGATGGCCGCATTCTGGCGGGCCTATGCCGATGGTATTGCCGAACGCGGCAAGGCCAAGCTGGGGGACAAGACGGTTCTGGATGTTCTGGTACCGATTGCCGAAAGCCTCGAAGCATCGGTTGCAGCGGGATTGTCACTGGCAGAGTCCACAAGCAAGGCATCCAGCGATGCCAAGGCCGCGCTTGAGGCCACCAAGAACCTTGTTGCGCAACATGGCAAGGCAGCCGCCTTTGCCGAAAAAAGCAAAGGTCTTCAGGATGCCGGCAGCACGGTCGCGGCCCTTTTGATCGAAACGGTTGCAGAATTTTGCAACCGCTGATGCGGCGGCATGCGGTTCAGATTGGCCTCTCCCTCTGATCTGGTCGCATGCCGTGCCATCAAAAGTTTTCGTCTTTGATAAATGCAGGAACCCACCATGGAATACAGAACCCTTGGCCGATCCGGCTTGAAAGTCTCAGCCATTTCAATGGGCACATTCACCTTTGGCGGGCAGGGGCCGTTTGCCATGGTCGGCAAGCAGGGCGTGCCCGAAGCACGGCGTCTTGTCGATTGCTGCATTGATCACGGCGTGAATGTTTTTGATACCGCCAACATGTATTCGACCGGCCTGTCCGAACAGATTCTTGGCGAAGTTCTTGACGGGCGGCGTGATCAGGTTCTGGTGACGTCAAAGGCGCGCATGCGCATTGGCGACGGCCCCAATGACGAAGGTGTCAGCCGTTATCACCTGATCCGTGAATGCGAAAAGTCGCTGCGCAATCTCAGAACCGATCATATCGACATCTATTACATGCATGAATGGGATGGTGTCACACCGGTCGAAGAAAAGATGGCGGCCCTTGATACCCTCGTGACACAGGGCAAGGTGCGCTATGTCGGCTGTTCGAACTATTCGGGTTGGCACATCATGAAATCGTTGCAGGCATCCGAACGTGACCGTCGCGTCCGGTTCGTCACGCAGCAAATCCATTACACCCTTGAAGCCCGCGAAGCGGAATATGAATTGCTTCCGGTTTCGGTCGATCAGGGGTTAGGTGTTCTGGTCTGGAGCCCGTTGGCGGCCGGTTTGCTGAGCGGTAAACACACCCGCCAAAATCCTGTTGCAAAAGGGTCAAGGCAAGAGGCGGGCTGGACCGAACCACCCATCCGGGATCAAGGACGTTTGTGGGATATAGTTGACGTCCTGATCTCGGTGGGTGAAAAACACGGCGTTGAAGCCGCACAGGTCGCACTGGCCTGGTTGCTGACGCGCCCGGCGGTATCTTCGCTGGTCGTCGGTGGCAGCTCCGAACAGCAATTCATCAACAATTTCCGCGCGATTGACCTTAAACTTGATGAAGATGACCTGACCCGTCTGGACAAGGTCAGCCAGCCGCCTTTGATCTATCCCTATTGGCATCAGGGCCAGTTTGCCCGCGACAGATTCAGCGACGGCGACTGGGCGCTGCATAACCGGGCAGGCGACTAAGCCGCCCCGAATTTCCCAATGCGCACATGATGAAACACCGTGACCGGTTGATATCGGTCACGGTGTTTTTTTGTCTGTGGCAGGTCTGGTTAGCCCGTCAAATGGAACGGCCTATTTCAGGTATTTGTTGAACCAGTCGATGGTACGTTGCCATGCCAGTTCGGCGGCTTCCTTGTCATAGCGCGGTGTGGAATCATTGTGGAAACCATGATTGGCGCCGGGATAGATATAGGCCTCATACACCTTGTTATTGGCTTTCAGGGCTTCTTCATAGGCCGGCCAGCCGGCATTGATCCGTTCATCAAGTTCGCCATATTGCAAAAGGATCGGTGCCTGAATGCGCGGAACATCGGCGGCATCGGCCTGACGGCCATAGAACGGGACAGCAGCACCAAGATCGGGATAGGCAACCGCAGCCGCATTGGCGACCCCGCCACCATAGCAAAAACCGGTAATGCCGGTTTTTCCGGTGGTGGCTTCGTGGGCGGTCAGGAATTCAATGGCTGCAAAGAAGTCATTCATCAGTTTGGTCGGATCGACGGTACGTTGCAATTCGCGACCCTTGTCATCATTGCCGGGATAACCGCCAACCGATGTCAGACCATCCGGGGCAAGGGCGATAAAGCCCGCCTTGGCGACCCGGCGTGCGACATCTTCGATATAGGGGTTAAGCCCGCGGTTTTCGTGCACAACCACCACACCGGGAACCTTGCCCGTGACATTGGCCGGTTTGACCAGATAGGCGCGGACCTCGCCATGGCCATTGGGGGACGGATAGGTGATATATTCAGCAACAATGTCGGGATCGGTGAAATCAACCTGATGGGCCATTGCGTAATTCGGGCTCATGGCATTAAGGATGGCCAGTGCCGTCATGCCGCCAACCGCATAGCGGCCCGCACGATCAAGAAATTCGCGCCGGTCAATCATCCCATGCGCGTAAAAATCATATAGTTCAAGCAGTTCCGGCGAAAAATCCTTGGCAGTCAGACGTTCCATCATGCGCTCCTGTCCTGAGTGACACGGGGATTGGGGGGCTGGTGGTGACGGTAACAAAGACAAATCAGATCAACGCACGTCGCAGCAGGGGGCGCTGTTTTGCGTCCTGGCCCCTGCGTGCGAATGATTGTCATCTATCCTGATTTTTTCACAAGTCACAAACGCGCTATCACGGCCAAAAAGTAACCGTGGTCACATCAAGATCCCGATCCGTTCGGACAAGGGGCGGCAGATATCGTTTGCGATGATGCTATGATGGAAGAACCCGGATCGGATCACCATTGATCCAGGCCAGCACCGCCTCAACCGTCTGGCCATAAAACACATCCCAGGTATGGCGGGGG